>WRKY01000008.1 GCA_009777895.1 Oscillospiraceae bacterium | reverse complement strand
GCCGAGAATGTAATCGCAGCGTTCAAACGCCCGCGCGAAGTCGGCGGTGATTCGTTCCCGCAACCGCCTGGCTTTTTTCTCGTATCCGTATTCGCGGGCATAGGTGCCCAAAAGCAAGCGGCGCTTCACCTCAAGCCCAAGGCAGGAGAAGTCCGCCGCTCCCGCCATTTCCTTTACCTGCTCTAAGGCGTCTAGCGCCTCGATGTTGGACAGCACCAAGTAAACAGGCACAGAATAGTGGGTCAGCGGCAGTGAGATTTCTTCAACAGCCGCGCCGGCGTCCTCAAACCACTTTGCCGCCTTGCGGACACAATCGGCAACCTCATCGCTCAAGTCCTCGAAAAACTCCACCGGCAGGGCGATTTTTTTCTTTGTCCAGTCAATTGAAATTTCAGGAGATTGGGACATATCCCCCTCAAGTATTCTCTGTAAAGCCAAACAATCCGGGACATTCCCCGCGATGGGTCCCACCACGTCCATAGATTTCGCGTACGGGATGACACCCTCCATGGATACCGCACCGAACGCGGGCTTCAGCCCCGCCACGCCGCAATGAGAGGCGGGATTGCGTATGGAACCGCCCGTGTCACTGCCCAGAGCTAGGGTCACCATCCCTGCCGCCACCGCCGCCGCACTGCCTCCAGAGGATCCGCCGGGAATGCGGGTTGTGTCCGTTGGGTTGCGGGTATAGCCGAACGCCGATGTGCGGCAGCTTGTTCCCATGGCAAACTCGTCCAAATTGGTTTTTCCCACCACAACAAGTCCTGCTTCTTCAAGGAGATCAACGACTTTTGCGTTTTTTGCGGGGACATAATTTGCTAGTAATTTGGAACTGCACGTAGTGAGAACCCCTGCTGTGAGGATGTTGTCTTTGACGGCGATGGGAACACCCGCCAACGGCGAAAGGTACTCCCCACGGTCTAGCCGCTGTTGAATTTTTTCGGCTTTTTGGTACGCCTGTTCTTTACACAGGGTGACAAAGGCGTTGATTTGCGGTTCTTTTTCGCGGATGACCGCGTAGCAGGCGTCCAAGGCACCGCGGACCGTCATATCGCCGCGGTGGATTTTTTTTGCTAATTCAAGGGCGGTGAGTTGGGTCATTTTTTTGCTCCCTTAAATTTGTTTTTGAACTTGTGGCTGAACAAATTTCTTAGGTAATCAATTTGGTCGGACTGCAAATTTGCTTTGGTGAGAATAATCGCTGCTTTTTTTGAGGTGTACAGATAAAAAGCGTGTTTGGTTTCGTAAACCTTTTTAAAGCCACGATAATAATACACAAGATTTTGTGACCAATTATCTGATGCGCTGTCATAGACTATTTTTTCCTCATAAAAAGTCAATGAAACTTTTGCGTAAGTGCAGTTTTTTGCAAGTTGCTTATAAGCAATAAAAAGCGCTAACTCTGATGAGAGAAAACATAGCACCAATGAAGTGATACCGGACATAATCAAATTGTCAAATAGTGTTTGACTGTCTGAATTCCTTGCGCTAGAGTACAACATAAAGAGCGCAAAGAGAATAACAGGCACCTTCATAACGCGATATAAGTGAAAGCGTTGGTAGCGCCAAATCGCTTTTTGCCAACTTTTTTTGTCGGTAGTGAATTCATGGCTAAAAAGCACTGTTTGCTCGTTCATTATTGTACCTCCGATTTTTTCCTTGGGTTGTGCTGTCCACAGGGGCACCTGGCTTAACAATACATAGATCGCAGCGACAATGCACGGCGTGGATGCTGCCACATATAATATCAGCATTCAGGAAACAGAAGCGAGGGAAAAACTTCCAATCCTCACTCCTGTACCCTCATTTCTCACAACTCGATTGGCGTGCGCCCTATTACCCAATTGAAGCGTAAAACAACGCCAAACTGGCGTAAATTCCCGCGCAGGGGATTTGCTCCAAAGCGGCGGCGTTGCGCATCTCGTCCTTGTCCTCAAAACCGCTTACCCAGTTTCTGGGGATAACGTTTTGGTTGAAGCCCAACACCCCATTCAGGCGGTGATTTTCATAGCCGTAGTTGATGGAATCTTCCATATTTTGGATGTACCCCAAAGCGTCCTCGTCGAACTCATAAAGGTCGATGTAACCCATGAGCAAAATCTCGCGGAACCAAGGCAGATCCGTGAAACTCTTTACGCCATCAACGTCGCTGTCCTTGGCGAAAAACGCGTCGGCACTGCTGCTCCAACGAATCGCGTCCTCCAAATAAGCTTCATCACCGGTTAGCTTGTAAAGCTCAATCGCCGAGCTTATGGGCGTACCGGAATTATATGAAAAGCTCGACCCCTCGCGGACATTAATGCCGATGATGTTGTTGTCTGCGTCCTTGTGGAAGGTCATCAAATCCCAAAAAACGCCAATATCTCTCTCCAAATACTGGAGGAATCGGTAACTTTTTACGGCGTAGTCAAGGTACTCGTCACCCTTGCCGTTGTTGGCAACTTGTGACAGCTGTGCCAAAAATTGGATAGCGGGACCATTGGAACAGACGTGGAGAGCCACATGGTCATCACGCCAGTAAAACCCGCCCAGTTCTCCCCCTGGAGCGCGTCCAAAGCGCGTTGTGAACATCTCTTGGTCAAGATCGACCCAACCCTCGGCGATAATCATGTCGGCGATGACGATTGCCCGCTCAAGGTATTTTTCGTCATCAGTGAGGTTATAAAGAGCGACTAAATCCCGTCCAACCCACATATTGTCGTCGTAGTAGACTTGCCCGCGGGAGTTGTTTTGGAACATCGACCACTCGCCTGTGTACGCGCTGCAGTCGCTGCCTTGCCTGCCGTAATGTCCCAACGCCTGGATCGCTCTGTCCGCGTCCTTGATGTATGCGCTGTCAATTTCAGCGAGCTTTGTGTAAATGGTGAGCAGAGCAGTGGTGTCCCAACAACCTGCGGCGGTGAATTGAAAGCGGCTGTTGTTGTGGAGCATGGGGGTGGATTTGTCAAAGAAGTTTTTCTCGGTGCTCCCCGTCAAAATCCTTGCACGGCGTTCGTAGCGTTCAGCCTTGTCCTCTATTGCGAAAGTGTAGTCCACTCCCGCGGGTTTGAGCAGCCCTGTACAGGTAACGCTGATGATGAGAATCAGCACCCCTCGCAGGATTTTCACGCAATATGCGAAAATGTTAATCATGATTTTTACCTCGCTTTGATTTTTTTTGGTGAGATAATTATACATTTTTTTTAGTAGGGTGTCAAGGGGTTTGTTGTAGAAAAAACCAAAACTATCGAGAAATAGGCTTCTTTGAAAAGTATCGCAAATTCACGAAAAGGGTGTAGCATTTTTTCTTGTTTTGGTGTATAATGTTTGAGTAAGGTTTTCGAGACGCACAATGACAAAAGGAGTTTGTTTTGAAATACGCAATTCTGCTTTATGACGGCATGGCGGATCTGCCATGCCCCGCTTTGGGCGGCAAGACCCCCATGGAACTCGCCAAAAAGCCATATTTGGATAGACTTGCCGCCAGGGGCGAGGTAGGCATGGTGCGCACTGTGCCAAAGGGGTTACCTCCGGGCTCGGATATCGCCAACATGAGCGTTTTGGGCTTTGACCCCGCTGTATACTACACCGGTCGTTCCCCGTTGGAGGCGGTCAGCATGGGGGTTTCCATGGAAGACAGCGACTTGGTTCTGCGCTGTAACTTGGTTACTCTCAGCGATGAGGAAAACTATGAGCAGAGAGTCATGGCGGATTACTGCGGCGGCGATATTTCCACCGAGGAAGCGAGCCAATTGATTGACGCTCTCCAGGCGGAATTGGGTGACAAAAACTGTGCTTTTTATGCGGGGATTGCCTACCGTCACTGCCTGATAATCAAAAACGGCGACAGTAATTTGGGCGAGCTTGTCCCGCCCCACGACATAAGCGGCAGAATAATTGCCCCCCATTTATGTCGTCACCCCAATGCCCAGAGGTTGCTTGAGTTCATGACCCGCAGCGTGGAGATACTGGAAAAGCATCCTGTGAATCTTGCCCGAGTGGCGCGGGGGCATCTGCCCGCCAACGCAATTTGGCTGTGGGGGGAGGGCAGACGTCCCTCTCTGCCCAGTTTTTACGGCAAATACGCACTGCGGGGAAGCGTGATTTCCGCTGTGGATTTACTAAAAGGTATAGGCATTTTGGCGGAAATGAACACCCCCCATGTTGAGGGGGCGACGGGCTATATCGACACCAATTTCGCGGGAAAAGCCCAGGCGGCAATTGAGCAGTGGCGCGGGGGGCAGGACTTGGTTTTCATGCACTTTGAAGCTCCCGATGAGTGTGGACATCGCGGGGAAGCACAAAACAAAATCCGCTCCATTGAGTTGTTGGATGAGCTTGTTTTGCCGCCGCTTTTGGAGTATTTGGAGGGGCAGGAGGACTATAAAATCATGGTTTTGCCCGACCATCCCACCCCTTTGACAACCAAAACCCACTCGGAAGAACCCGTGCCGTATGTGATATATCAGAAGTCCGCCTCACGGCGCAGCGGCGTTTCCTGCTTGACGGAAAAAACCGCGATGGAAACAGGGATTTTCCGCGAGGTTGGGCATGAGTTGATGGGGGATTTTTTGGGGATGTAGAGAGAGCTTGTATAGTCGATTAACTTGAAAATCGACTATACTACTGAATACTCATGTGAGATTGCGGATTTTTCTCACAAAAGTAAGCAAAAACTTCGCCATATTTCTCATATGGCATTAAAATCTCCCCAACCTGTGCTATAATTTCTCGTCAGCTTGGATAAGAGGCAGGTACAAAATAAGATTTTGGTTGTGTTATCGAGGTATTTTGACTTTGTGCAAAAAACGAGGCGATTAATGTGTTTTTGTACAATATCACGTAAAATAACCGGTAAGACGAGAGAAAGATTGTTTTGTAATAAACCAAGCAGGCAAGAAAAACAAAAACAAAGGAGATTATCATGAAAAAACTTCAAAAATTCACATCCATCCTCTTGGTGTCCGTCATGGCGTTTGTGACTTTGCTCGCTCTGCCTTTGGGCGCTCTTGCTGCCCCGCCTAATGTTTCAACTCCCATTCTCTTGGACACAGAAACTCCCGTGGACATCCCGCTGAACGGGGAAATTTTCTTCAGCTTTACCCCTGACGAAAGCGGATTTTACTCTTTCCGCTCATTGGACAATGCAGGCGACCCTGTAGGCTTTGTCCTGGACGCACAGGGCAACCAAATCGCTTGGGATGACGACAGCAACGGACTTAACTTCAATGTCTTGCTAAATCTGACCCAGGGCGAAGTTTACTATCTCGGCTTGCAGGGTTATGGCGGCGAGCGCCTCGTCTGCTCGGTAATAATCAAGTTGGTCGACTGGAGTTTGGACAACCCTATTCCACTGGTTCTGGGCGACAATGCGCTGAGCGGTCAATCGGGTTGGACAGCGTTTTCGTTTACGCCCGAAAAAAATGGTGAGTGCAGCGTTTTCAAATTTATGGATGATTACGATGTGTCTACTCATATGATCGTATTGGATGCGGACGGCAATGTCATCAATAGCGGATATTGGGTTGAGTTAGACGGCGGTCAAAGCTACATCATCCTTGTGGAACTAGATGGCGATGAGGACCTCCTCTACTTGGGTTATTGGTCTTTCGACTGTGATGACGACTGGTGGATAGGCGGCAACAGCATTTTTGGAAAAATCGTCAACGTATTCCTGAATCTATGGAGGTTCATCTCCTCTATTTTCTCCGTATTTGGGATTTAATCCTTTCAAGTAAGACAATAAAGCAAGAGCGCGAGGTGAAAAACCTCGCCTTTTGTTTTATGTGTTCGGCGCCTGCATTCCCAAATATTGGGGCAGCAAACACTCAAAAACTACTTTTTTTCAAAAAAATGAAAAAAACTTTTGGAAATTTCCAAAAAAGACTTGATTTTTTTTTCTAATTAGTTTACAATGTATCCATATCCCCCGTTGGCACTCATTTCGAGTACCAAGGCTATCTTCATAATAGGAGGTCTACATGAAAAAAGCCAAAGGCACAGCCAAGAGAATTCTTGCGCTTCTGGTCATTTTCGGTCTGCTCTTCGGCGTCGGCTCAGCGGCTTTGGCGGATGATTCTGCCGGAGGCAGCGAACCTACCACCACGCTATCAGAACCAAACGATGAGACAATGGACAACGACGGCGAGTACGAGTTCACTGATTTCTTCACGGACTTGCTTTACTGGGTTTCTGAACATTTCGGTGACGACATCGCCAACGTTGTGACGAAAATTCTCTTAAAAGCGGGTACGGTACTGGCAAAAATCGGGCTGAAACTCATCGTCAAGCCGGTAGTCAAGCAAGTAATCAAGAACTCAATCTTCTGAGCAAATCCCTGTCTACAAAATTTAAAGGAGGTATACCAAATGTCTGATTTTTTCGCAAGAGTGCAGGAGTGGTTCGCCCACAACTGGCAGTTCGTCGGTCTTGAGGAGTGGCTTGCGCAGCTAATCGCGGCTGTTATAGAGCTTTTCAAAGTTGGTACTGCAGAGTCCGAGTAAGCAAATCCTCCCTTGTGTGAGGAAAAATAGCTTTAGCAAACACATATGCCCACAGTGGATACTGCGGGGTGATTAGCGGGGTTATCTCGCGGAAAGGAGTAAACCTATGGATAAATTCCAAGAATTCTTCAGAGTGTTTTTCTCTGACACAGGCTTTTTCAGTGCCGATCAATGGCAATGGCTAGTTGATCTGCTTGCGCTGATTGCTGAGAAAATCGCAGATTTCTTCGGCGGCGGTGACAGTGATGAGGGCGGCAACGACGATGGCGGTGCTGACACTGGCGACATTGATGACCTTGGCGATGACGGCTAAGAATCTACACATAAGAGTCCTGTGCGTTTGCACGGGGCTCTTGTAGTTTTTGGTAATCGAGAACAGTGAAAATCGAGTGTCATGCGTACTTTTACCCAAAAAAGGTTTAACTCAACATTTATAGTCGATTAACTTGAAAATCGTCTCATGGTTTGGGAGAATATTTTTCGTCTGGCAAGGAAAAAAGCGCAGGAATACTTTCGTATTACGAGCATTTTTGACGACGTTAGATGGAAAATAGACCGCAAAAACCAGTTGATTTTCAAGTTAGGAGACTATATTTTTTTGCCGCTTCCGCTTTGTCGCACCTTGCGCAGGGAGAAAAACGCTAAGAAAAGCAGCAAAAATTGCCGCAATGACGCTCACCGCCGCGGCAGGGTCGGATAATGATGACTTCACATCTCTGACAGCTAAATCTGCAACAGAAATAAACTCATAACTGCCAGAGCTAATCTCATAGATAGCTCTGCTTTTCGTTTCATCGTAGCCGATGAAGGTAACGCCTTCAGCTTTTGCGGCGTCTGCGCCGTCACAATTTATAGGAGATTGAGTGTCTTTGGATGGAACGTAAACGATTGCGGAGGTGTTGGCGGGTACAGTGAAGCTGTAACTGAATACGCCTGTGCTTCTGTCTAACTCCCAAGCGCTCTTGATTGTCCCTGAAATGGCGTCGTAATGTCCTTTCGCGTATGTGATTGTTCCGCCGTATTGCGGATCAAGCACGAACCTTCGGAATCCTGGATTTGCCTCGTCACGCTCTATGCCCAAAACGCCGGAGAAAAGCCAGTCACCGATTGAACCCAGAGAGTAGTGGTTGAAGGAGTTCATCCCCACGTCGCCGAAGCCCTTTGCAGTCGTGTATGAATTCCAGCGCTCCCATGTTGTTGTCGCACCCTGGTTTATGCTGTATATCCAGGACGGGTATTCTTCCTGCTCAAGCAGGAGGAACGCGGTTTCGGCGTGGCCGTTTTGCGACAGCGCCGGGGCAAGATACCCCACACCGATAAAGCCGGAGGTCAGCTTGTTGCCGTTTTTCGTCACGTTTTCGGAAAGTTTCTCGGCATAGACCGCGTTGGAGGCTTCATCATCAAGTCCGAAATAAAGCATCATCGCGTAAGCCGTCTGCCTATGGCGTTTCAGCCCACCGTTTGATTTGCGGAATTTTTCAATCACAGCGTTAGCTATATCCCGGGCGCGCTCTTCATATGTGGACGCATCGCCGTACGGGTCGCCGATTGCCGCCGCCATTTTCGCAAACAGCTTGCAGGAATACGCCATATAAAGCGAGTTTGATAGCTGCTTGTCAGAGTTGTTGTAGCGAACGGTTGTTAGCCAGTCGCCGTAATTGTTATCGCGGATGGCGTCGGATGATCTGCGCAGGTTGTTAAGAGTCCTGTTTGAATGAAGCAGGAAATCGCACCAAGCTTTCATTGAAGTGTAGCTGTCTTTAATAATTTGCTCGTCGCCATACTGCTGATACAGCTGCCAGGGTACGATGACAGCGGCGTCGCCCCAACCGTTTGACCACTGCTCAAAGCCCTCGGTGTAGACTGCGGGAATCAGCACAGGCACCAAGCCGGCGACGTCGCCCGTTTGCGTGGACTGGTAATCCCTCAGGTCGCGCAGCCACCGGGAGAGGAACTGGTTTGCGTTCTGGAGGTAAGAGGCTGTACGCGCAAAAACCTGCGTATCGCCGGTGTAGCCCAAGCGCTCGTCGCGGTTCGGGCAATCCGTCGGCACGCCGACGAAGTTGCCTCGCATACCCCAGACAATGTTCGAGTAGAGTTGGTTTACCTTGGGGTTTGAGGTTTCAAATGAGCTCGTCATTGTGTTGTCTGATGAAATTGCGATGGCTTTAAGTTCGTTCAAGTCAATCTCAACCGAACTGCCGTCAACCTGTGTCACTTCAATGTAGCGAAAGCCGTGGAACGTGAAACGCGGGGTGTAAACCTCCCACTCGTCACTCTTCAAAGTGTAGTAATCATACGCTACAGGACACTGTTGATCCCGCAGGTTTTCCCTGTAAAGCGTACCCACCGGACCGTCGCCGTTTCCGTGGCGCCTGCCCGTATCGAATCCTTTGCGGTAGCCGCTAGGCGTGTTAAGCATCTCGCCGTGTTTGATAAGAATCGTGTCACCGGGCTTGCCTTTAACCTTTATGCTGACAAAGCCGGCTATGTTCTGACCGAAATCATAAGTGCGGTGTTCAGGGTACGCCGCCGGGGTCACATCCCTGGCGGAGAACTCGGCGACCTTACGTATGGGTGGGTCAAGCTGACCTATGTAGCTTGGTTCGGCGGTGTTCGGTGCACTGGCATCAGCCCAATCGGCAATATGAGGTGTAAGCCAATCGGAATCGTCATAGCCTGCTGTGTCCCAACCTGATCGATCATCTCGCGCATCATAGGTTTCGCCTCGGTAGTTGTCGGCATATTTGATAGGTCCTCCGGCGCAGAACCAAGTTCCGTCGGTGACGATGATGTCCTCACTGCCGTCCGCATATTTGACGACGAGCTTGCCTATCAGGGATTGCCTGTCGCCGTACATATTGTAGCCGTAAAGTTGGTGAGGACCGGAAAACCAACCTTGACTTGTCTGTCCGCCGATGGCGTTGACAGCGCCGCGCTTTAGCATATCAGCTACATCATAGGTTTGGTACATGATGGTGAATTTATAGTCGCTCCAACCGGGCGTCAGATAGCTGTCGCCGACTTTTTTGCCGTTGATGGAGAATTCGTAGTATCCCCTTGAAGTGGCGTAGAGCCGCGCGCTCACGATTTCTTTGTCCTCCACTACAAATTCCTTACGGTAGAGCGGCTCGTTTTCAAATAAATCATTATCCGTCGTATCAGTTGGCTTTGTCAACCATTGTGCCGCGCTCCAGGCAGAGGGAGTAGGATCCAAAAAGCCCGTTTCAAAGAACGCCGTCTCATTACATACAGCTGCTCCTTTGTTGGTTTGCACATCAACTTTCCAGTAATACCGCGTCGTTGGTTCTAGCGCTGTGCCCTCATAGTAAATGCCAAAGGTGCTGTCGGAATTTACAATACCGCTGTCCCACACATACTGTCCGGCGGATAAATAATCCGCCGATTTCGCGGCAATAATGCGATAACTTGTCTGCTTCACTGCGCGCATATCGGATTCAAGCGACCAACTGAACCGGGGCTTTTCAACGTCAAAGCCCATGGGATTCGTTTCGTATTCCAACTTAAGATTTGTCACGAGCACGCTGTCACCTCCTGCGTTTTTCGCCGCCGGCGCGGCAAGTGCTGTCATCATAAACAAAACGTTCAGCGACAACACAAGAGAAATCATTGTGATAAAACGCTTCATGAGGGTTACCTCCGCCAGTATTTTTAATGTTTTGTAGTTTTCGCTCAAAAATATCACTTATCTGTTTGCTTCAGAATTTAGAACCTGTATTCAGTAGCTTGAAACGATCTCATTTTGGCGCTTTATCCGCCAAACTTCGTTAAAAATACTCGAAATGAACAAATCATTCTTGCGTTTTTTGCCTTGTTTGGCAAATAAATCGCTCAAAATTTGTCTGTTTAATCTACTGAATACAGGTTCTTAGATTTCTCATAGTTAAACGCGCCGTTCTATTTTTTTGTGACAAACTGTTATAAAGAAGGATGATCGTTCTCGCAAAACGGAATAACCTCACGCCGACGGGCTATATCATAGCGGTTGAGGCTGAACTTAGAACGTTGCGTGGAACATGATATGCAAGACAAACAAAGTACATTTTTACGTTGGAATATGCGCGATACCGGTTATGGTTTCAAGGCGATTGAGAATCGTGTCAAAGTGCTTGGAATTGAAAGAGCTTACATGGTGCCAGGCGATAAAAAGTTGACATTTCCAGGTGTTTCAATGAAAAATATTCTCGCAAATCCTGAGCCTATTTTCAAGTAAATCGACTATAACAAAAACTTTCTGTTAAATTTGTGAATTGACTCAAACAAATCAAACACAGTTAGGATCGACTCGGCTTCAGTTTTATCGCCAATACAACAACATACGAAAAAACAATAACTCTTTCCGCCGAAGTTCGACCAGCGATGGTTTTGGTGGACTCAAGGGGGGTCGAACCCCTGACCTCTGCATTGCGAACGCAGCGCTCTACCAACTGAGCTATGAGCCCTTAGTAAAATATGAGTGGGGATTAATTATTTACATGAAAAGGAAACAAGCATAAACGAAAACATCTTGCAAGATAACGCTCATACATCTCCTTTTGAAAAGGTTATTGAACCCACACGACTGGCTTGGAAGGCTAGGAAACGTATAGAACAAAACGCTTATAAGCACAAAGTTATTAGTGCGCCTGTCTTTTTATATCCGCATGAACATCCACTTTTATACCTTCTGTTTAAGCAAGCCACCCATATTATATCATATTTTTGGTAGTTTGTAAACCCTCACTTTTGCTTGCCACTGCACCCATTCACGCCGTTCTGTTTTTGTGACGAAAATAGACATTCGCAAATTTTGTGAAGAAAATGTTGGAATTTAAACATGACGTGAGAAAGAGCTTGCTTAGATTTCGTCTTGGTTTTGTACTGATTACTTTTGAGACAAATTGTCACGAAAAAAGATTTCCGTGCATTGCAATTAACTTCTAAATATGTTATAATCTACCACAGAAAAATAAAGATAATAGAAAGATTGGAGTTCAGACATGGAAATTCAAAAAAACGAGTACTCATACCCATCCCAAACGGGCGTTGAAAAGATTTACGCCCGCTCATTTATGCCGTCACAGAAGCCTCGCGCGGTATTTCAGATTGCCCACGGCATGGCGGAGCACGGCGACCGCTACGACGAATTCGCTCTATTCCTTGCCGAGAGGGGATTCGCCGTCTATGTCATCGATCATCCGGGACACGGACGCAGCGCAAACCCTGACGACTACGGTTTTTTTGGTGAACGTGACGGTTGGAGTGCGGTAGTATCCGATAACAAATTGCTTACGGACATCGCCCGCAACGAGCATCCCGACACCCCCGTGATTTTTTTCGGTCACAGCATGGGCAGCTTTGTGGCGCGGATTTACGCCGAACGTTACGGCAAGGACTTGGCGGGGGCGATTTTCTGCGGTACATCGGGACCCAATCCCATCAGCGGATTAGGTATCGCTATCGCGGGCTTGATTGCCAAACTGCGTGGGAGCCGCTATCGCAGCGGATTTTTGAACAACATGGCATTTGGCTCATACAACAAACGCACCGCCGACCGCACAAAATTCGACTGGCTCAGCGTCAACGAAAAGAACGTGGACGACTACATTGCCGACCCCGCTTGCGGCTACATTTTCACCGCTGCGGGCTTGCGGGATGTGTCCACACTGCTCTCCAAAGCTAACTCAGCCCAATGGCACCAGAATTTGCCGAAATCTCTGCCCATATTGCTCATTGCGGGGCAGGAGGATCCCGTTGGGCTTTACAGCAAGGGGGTAACACAGGTGTTTGAGCAGTTGCAGACTGGAGGACAAGAAAATGTCCAATGCAAACTCTACCCTGGGCTGCGCCACGAAATCCTCAATGAGGACAGCAGAGGCGATGTGTACAGCGATATCTTGGCGTGGTGCGAAACTATAGTCGCCTAACTCGCAAGTCCTGAGTCGATTTTCAAGTTAATAGATTTATAGGTCTATACACGCAAACTTTAACCTTACCATAACGATACTCCCGCCCGCGCAACGCCCCCAAAACACTGGGCAGCGCTTGGTTGGCGGGGGCTTCGGCAACGACGATTGCATCGTCCGCCAAAATGGGCGGCAGGAGCAACAACGCCTCCTCCAAGAGAGTCAGGGCGTTGCCCCCCGCCGCACCTGTGCGGGTCACGCCGTAGGGCGGATCGAGGAATACCAGGGAGAACTTATCGCGGTTACTTTGCAAAAACGCGATTGCATCTGTCTGGATAAGCTGTGTCTGTTCGTCAAAACCGCAGTTGCTGATATTCTGGCGCAGTACGCTATGAGCTGCCCTATTTTTGTCCACAAAAACAGCCCTAGACGCGCCGCGGCTGAGAGCTTCCAGTCCCAATTGCCCGCTCCCAGCGAACAAATCAAGAACGGTTTTGCCCTCAACATCGAACTGGATGACGGAAAAAACCGCCTCCTTGACTTTGTCCCCAGTGGGCCGCAATTCATTCCCCGCAAGGGTTTTCAGGTTTTTTCCCCGCGCTGTACCTGTGATTATTCTCATAATTTAGACGGTAGACATATCCTGGAGGTTTATGTCTATCTATCCTCCTTCTCGTATTCGCATTGTTGCATTATTGCCTCATTAACCATTTCCCGCGCCGCCAACATCCACGCCTCATCGTGGGGATATTCCGTGAAGCTCAAAGGTTTTCTTGTGTCACGCTCAATGAGGGCAATCACCGCGTCTTTACCGATTTTGTTCTCCAACAGACACATAGCCCGCATATCCTGTAACGCCTCGTGAAAAACCTTTAGGTTGATGGAGGACAGGGGCAAAAAATCCGCTCCCGGGTATACGACAAAAGAGTCTCCCGCGGCAAAACCACCGCCCGCGTCGGTGACCTCAAAGGGGTTGACAAAACCTTTAGAGAACTGCATCGCCCAAAAGTTGTAGCCCCAATGCAGGAACCCTTTCACGCCGAATTTGTAAATCTGCCAACCGATAATGCGGTTGCGTTGTGAGGGCATCGCCAAAAAATGGTTGCTCACGTAATCAGTGCGTTGGTTACAGCAGTAGTATACCCAACGCTCAAGCTCGGTGCGTTTTGCCGCTTTTTCCCAAAAAACGTGGGCGTGATTGTTGGTGACGACGGGTATACTCACCAGTCCCTTTTTGTAGAATTTATAGTCGGAAAGGGCGTCTATAATCTTGAAGCCCGCGAAAAGTTGTCGGATAAGCTGCGCCGCCCGCTTGAAAGAGCGATAGTGTCTGCGTTCTGGCTCATCAGATACATGGAAAACACAGCGTTTGTGAATGCCGCGCCGGTCGATGAATTTGAGCAGCGCCGCCGCAAATTGAGTTAAAAACTCCCTGTATTCGCGGCTGTTTGCCTTGGTGTCCCAACCGAAAACGCGCCTATATTCGCCGTCAACATTCGCCATGATTTTCGGTGCGTGCTTCGCTCCCCATTGAGTGAACAGATGGGAAAACTCAATGTATTTCACCCCGACCCTGTCGCAAACGTCAATCCAACGCTCCAGTTTGCGGAATCCAAACGTGTAGTTTTCACCAGTTTTTTCCACATCCACCAATTGATGTGTGGGGCGTTCACCCCCGACGGCAGTATCCAAAGGCAGCGTAAACAGCGGCGTGAGGAGCATATTTATGCCGTGTCTTACGGCGCAAGCGGCGTAATTTTCCACCGCTCGCCAGTATTCTTCACTGAATGCATCACAACCGTACCAGTGCATCAGGCTGTCCGTGTGAAACCAAAACGTGCACATCAGCTCTTGCTCGGGCAGGGCGGCGTTGATTATATTCACGGTGATTTTTCCGGCGGGTTGCCCATTTAGCAGTATTTCTATTTTCTGATCGCCTATGAACTTACCGTCTGGTTCAAGTTCAAACCACAGACTTTGCCACTGCCCGGTCGTCTTGGCGGCAATTTTGCCAGTGATCGGGAAAAGCGGGTCAGGATACAATCCAGGGCGGCCGTTGCGGAGGATGAAGTCGTCGGAATTATCATATTTTGCCACCTGTGCGGGGACAAGCCCCACAGAAAAAACGCTGATTTGTCCTTTAAGCGGCGATTTGATTTCGATGCTTATGTCTTTGTCAATATCACTGCAAAACGCCAACTGAAAGGATTTGCGCTCATTTTTTAGCATGGAAAATCCGCTGATCTGCTCGTCTACCGGCTTCTCATCGGGAAAAACCTTGGCTAGGGATGAGAGGATTTGAGTTTGCATATTCGCTCCGCTTTGTTTTTTGTGGGTGTATTATAGCATATTTTGTCGTGTTTGTCACGCTAGCACCCTTGTGTTTTTCAGCCAAATATGCTAAACTATAAAGCAGATTCAAGTTATAAAGTTAACAAAAATGAAAGGTGTTTGTTATGCGCGAGATACCATTTTCTGTTGTGTTAGAGGAAGAAATTGACGGAGAACTGATGTTGCGGCGCCTTGAGCGGGCAGGGCGTACCTGCTACAAAAGTGAGGGGCGAATCACTGCCGATTCCGCGGCGCGCTTTGTGGCGATGTTGTTGAATCATGGGCATGAGTCCGTACTGGAACACGAAAAAATAACCCTGCGCATTATCTGTGACAGAGGTGTTACCCACGAGATTGTGCGCCATAGAATTGGCAGTTATTCCCAAGAAAGTACGCGATATTGCAATTATGCAGGGGAGCAATTTGGAAGAGAGATTAGCTGTATTCGCCCCAGCTTTTGGGAGAATGGTGACAAGCGGCTTGAGCTTTGGCGGCAGTCAATGAAACAGGCGGAAAAGAACTACTTCGCCCTTTTGGATGCCGGCGCGAAACCTGAAGAGGCGCGGGCGGTACTGCCAAATTCCCTGAAAACCGAGATTGTCGTGACCTACAACCTACGGGAATGGCGGCACTTTCTGCGCCTGCGCCTTGCCCCCGCCGCCCACCCGCAAATTCGTGAGGTCGCCGGGGAAATTCAGCGGATTTTGCGGCAAAATATTCCGCTCATTTTTGATTGAGGGCTTTGCTATGAAATTTGACCTGTGCCTATTCGACCTTGACGGGACTCTAACTGACCCCAAGCTTGGCATCACAAAATCCTACCAATACGCCCTTTCAGCTTTCGGCATCCATGAAGAACTGGAGGATTTGACCCGGTTTATCGGACCGCCCCTCCGCGACGTTTTCAGGGGGCATTACGGCTTTTCCTTATCCGACGCGGAAGCGCTTGTGGCAAAATTCCGGGAATACTTTTCCACAAGGGGATTGCTTGAAAACTCTGTGTATCCCGGGATTGAGGAGGTTCTGGCGCGTCTGAAAAGCGCAGGAGTTCTCATGGCGGTTGCAACGAGCAAAGTGAGGGTCTATGCCAAGCAAATATTGGAGAATTTCCAACTGGACGGTTATTTTTCCTTTGTGTCCGGCGACGATATGGCGGGGAATTTGACGAGAAACGGTAAGAGAGAGCTAATACGCCTCGCCCGGAACGCCCTTGACCCAACGGGCAAAATGTCGGCGGTCATCATTGGCGACCGTGAGCACGATGTTTTTGGCGGGCGGGATGCGAAAATCCCTAGTATCGGTGTCATATGGGGCTACGGCTCCCGCCGCGAGCTTGAAAACGCCGGTGCAACGTGGATTGTGGACTCCACCGATGAACTGTATCAGTTATTAGGGGCTGTGTGAAAGCTTGCCTATTTTGGCTAATACGGACTGCAACATAGTGATAACGCAAAAAATTTCAACTTACGGCTGTGTTGAAAAACTAGATTTTGTTTTTACTATCGAGAGATTTTTTCGTCAGATTAAACAAAAAATGCAAGAAATACTTTGTGTATTAATGAGTTTTTTGTGAAATATGGCGGAAAAATATCCGATAAGAAAAAAGAAAGATGGATTTTCAACAAGCCCCTTACATAATGGGAGGAAAATCATGCAAAAACGCACAGATTACATCAGTTGGGACGAGTATTTTATGGGCATTGCCCTGCTCTCGGCGCGGCGCAGCAAGGATCCCGGAACTCAGGTAGGCGCGTGCATTGTGGGGGCGGACAACCTCATCATGTCCGTGGGCTATAATGGTATGCCGCGAGGTTGCAGTGACGACGAATTCCCCTGGCTGCGCGAGGGTGACGACAACAAATTTTACTATGTCTGCCACGCGGAACTGAACGCCATTCTCAACAGCGGCGGACGGGATTTGCGCGGCTGTAGGATTTACGCCACGCTGTTCCCCTGTAATGAATGCGCCAAGGCGATAATTCAGTCCGGAATAATTGAAGTCTGCTATCTCTCGGACAAATACGCCCATACGCCGGAAATCGTCGCCTCAAAGCGAATGCTCAACGCGGCGGGAGTCACTCTGCGAAAGCTCGCGCTAGAGCATGATGAAATTTTGTTGGATTTGAGTACAAGATGATTATGGGTCAGAACTCAGGATCCAGGAGAGAGGTTTGTACTTCCCAACCTGAATCCTGTATCCTCACTCCTGAATCCTGTTTAACCCCTGCTTACGCGTTGTGGACTACCCCGAAAATCCGCGCCAAGCTAGCGGCTAGTAATCGCGCCTTGGGGCGTAGGGTATTGTGTATATAGCGCTCTACCGGTTCGGGAAAGCTGTAGGCATCAGCCTCATCGAGTGCAAAAACGCCGTCTGGTTCGTCCCCTCTGGGGGCGACGTCAAACCAGTCAACAGCTACAGACCGGACGGATAGACCGGGGTTATTTTTGCGCGGGTCGAGGTTTTCGAAATTCGTCAGCAACTCATCCAAGTCAGGAAAATCCCGTCTCCCGTTGTTATTCGTCCGCGTAAGGGTGTTCATCTCTAGCACACCTCCTGTAATTAGAATTACACGCACCCAATTATACACGATAAATTCTAAAGTTAAAACAGTCTATGCTAAACAAAATATAACATTTCTAAAAAATTAGGCTAACACCTCAAAAAACATTTCGCAAACTCATTTCCTGGGTATGCAAAATATGCTCCAACGACTCCTTAATTCTAACTGTCCCCTCCCGAAACAAAGCCCAATTTTCACCATCCAAATAACTACCTAGCATATGCAGATTCAACTCAATCTCCGTCAATTCACGGTGGATGACGAACATATGCAGGGGCGTGGTAGATTTTTCCCAGAGATTTTCCAACTCATCTAATGCGCTTTGGGCGTCGTCCATGTCCTTGGTTTTTGCTGTTTCCGCAAGTGTTTCAGCAAGCTCAACCAACTCTTCCACGCGATTTTTCACGTAAACATTCATCCAAATGGACCCGCCCACCGCGATCGCCAATATCACCATGGCGGCAACAAATCGCTTCATATCGTCCCGTCCTTTTCAACAAGATTGAAGTTGCGGTGGCTGTCAACGGTCAGCAAAAACACATCATCAAGGTGTTTTTTCTGGGCTTTCAGCATTACCTCCAGTTCACTGAGCTTCATCTGTATCTCCTTCAGCTCAGACTTATTTAACCGCCCATCGGCGATTATCAGCGACTGCAGGCTGTCCTCACTGATGTCCGCTCCAACATCACTCACACTGGCGGGGCGCTCCTCGGGCTTGAGCAAAACACTAAGCTGCCCGCCCGTTTCCATGATTGCATACTGCACCGTGCTGATATCGAACACGTCCTTTTGCCGCAATGCCAACAATAAATCGTCCACGGTAAGCCGCAGGTCTTTTAGCTCCTTTTGGAGGATTTTGCCCTCCCGGATAACAATGACACTGTGCCCGTCCATGAGTTCCCGGAAGCGTTTGGATTTCATCTTGACGATGGACGCCGCGACCTCAACGCTCGCCAAAACCGCCACCGCCACCATTGAGTTGAGCAGCGGAATGTCGTTGTCCTCCAAAGGGATTGCTACAAGTTCCCCCACCATGAGCATGATTATCAGCTCTGTTGGTTGGAGCTGTCCGATTTGCCTTTTGCCCATGAGCCGCATGATACAGGCGATGACGGCGTAGAGAATCAAGGCGCGGGCGACAGAAATTAACATTTAACCCTCCTGCGGCGCGTTTGCCCTTTAGTATGCGCAAAAAAAGCAAATTTTTTCCCTATATTTCTAATATGGAACAAAAAAACGTTCATAGTGTGGTAATATATCAGCATAGCGGTTTGTATATCAGCAAACCCAATAATCGAAAGGAGAAACATCATGGATTTCAGCGAGATTTTTGACATCATCGTAACATGGTTCACCGAGGAGATTTTCCCCAAGGTTGTCGCCAACTTTGAGCGGCTCATCGAATTGGTCATGAACCTTTTCAAGTCCGCCGAGGACGCACTGGAAGAGGACGATTCCGGCGAAGCTCTTCCGGAGGGTTAAGAGCGGCTATCTTAAGAAAACATTATACGTGAAAGACGGTGTAGCATGAAGTTGCACCGTCTTTCTTTTTTCTTGATTTCATAGTCTCCTAACTTGAAAATCAACTGGCCTTTGCGGTGCATTTTCCATCTGACCTCGTCAAAAATACTCGCAATACGAAAGTATTACTGCGCTTTTTTCCTTGCCAGACGAAAAATATTCTCGCAAATCCTGAGCCGATTTTCAATTTAATCGACTATATAAGGCTATTTAGTCAACGTAATGCTAATCTTATACTCCCCAAAAACCCAACAATCGTCGTAACCCTTAACGAAAACACGTACAGGCACACTGATTGAGTTTTCACTGGGCTGTATGCCGGTTAAGTCCGCCTCGGCGAAGAGATCCGTACCCTCTAACGCCCTGATACTGCGGGAGGAACCTACCACCTCCACCTCATCCAAAGCGCCTGCGGCGACCTGCACCGTCACCCCTTCCGCCGCTCCTAGCATTTGGATATTCTGGTGTACGACGGCAAATTTCCCGCTAGTTTTGTTGGTGGTATCCACAGTAATAACAAAATTTTCCACATTGCCCAACAGTCTGTGCTGACGTATTTCTGCGGCGGGGAATGTGAATTTAGTCTTTTTCCCGGCGGACAGACTAGCAAAATCAATTGTGCCCACTGTCACAACGCTGACGTCGTCCAAAATGCTCTCGCTGATGCCAAAATCCACACGGCGCGGGGTAGCGGTAAAGGACAGCGGCGCTTGGATATAGGCGGGCGGCGCGTTCAGCCACTCCACATCCACTGGTAAGCGCACCCGCTTATAGACGGGGATAGTCATTATGATTTCGTTGTCGGACTGTATGGAGACAAAATTCAGTGGGGTATTGTCCCGGGTCTGTATGGCGAGAGCGGCAATAAACGCCCGCGTGTCGGTGATTTGCTCGCCGAGTTGGGCGGTGGCGGTGACGGAACTGACACGGGCGATTTCCGACGCGGGACCTGTGAGGGTGACGGTGTAGGTGGAGAGAAGCTCGTGATCCACCACATATCCGTCGGGAGCCACATCCTTATTGCGCAAGGGCTTGCCGTCCTCACCGACGATAGCGGGTTCAAGCTGAAATTCATGCTCGCGGCGTTCGTCAAAAAGAACATTTACCTCTGTTTGTGAGAGTTCCAGAATCTGAAAATCACTGCGGGAGGAGTTACTGGCACTCAAGCGCAGAGAACGTACACCCGCCGTGCCCGTTATGGGCGCACCGGCGCGGACGGTAATTTGCTCAGCGCTCATCTCGTTGAGGACATAGCGTTTGCCCTCCACGGTGACGTCCACAAAAAGTCCATCGGTGGGGATGAAAGCCTCCAAATCGCCCGCCTCCATCGCGCTGTCGATGATTATCGGAACGCGGGGGAAAACCCTCTGTTCCAAGGGCGCGAAGCTTACTGTAATCCCGAGCCAAATCGCCACAGCGAGTAAAAAACTCAACCCCGCAAGCATAGGATTGGATGCCAAAATTTTGCGTAAAAGGGCTTTTATTTTCAATTTTTCCACCTCGTTGTCGGACTTGTTCAGAAAAGACCGCGTTGCAAATAAAAACAACGCGGGGAAGTAATCCTATTGGAATATCTTAAATGCGGACGCTTGCTGAGATTCCCGCGAGCGTTAACAACCATCTGGCAGGGGCACCAGGACTTGAACCCGAAAGAGCAGTTTTGGAGACTGCCATGTTGCCAATTACATCATGCCCCTGCGTACAATGAGTATTATACAGCATAGAGGGGAATTTGTCAAGCGGCATTTTTGCTCAGGCTCTTTTCTTCTTACGGTGAAAATGATATAATTGACAGTGAGGTGAGAGATGAGCCAATTCTCATCGCCCACTTGCATTTCAATAGGAAACTGTGTTATAATTACTTCTAAAGAAATCTATCTTCATTACTTGGAGGAAACATGAATTATTTCAAGGAAAATTACGCACTGGAACTGAGTCCCCATGTCCCAACGCAAAACGCAATGGTGTTCGAGCGGGTACGCGTCAGCGTCGTTACAAGCCGCATCGTCCGCGTGGAATACTCCAAAAACCGCGTGTTCACAGATGACGCCACACAAATCATCTGGCACAGAACCTCACCTCAATTCGCCGACCCACAGGCGAATATCCGCAAGGAAGGCGGGCGGATTGTCGTTGACACATGCGATATCAAATTTTCCTGCCGCGCCAGTGACGGCAAGCTTAAAAGCGTATACCTCAAAGATACGGGGCGGACTGTCACCGATGCTAATGAGGGCAACCTCAAGGGGACTTGCCGCACTCTTGACGGTCGAATGGGCGCCGCGCGCCTAGGGAACGGACTGATTTCCCGCCAGGGTTTGACGATGATGGAGGACGACTCCCTGTTGATTGATAGCTTTTCCCATATCTCCCCGCGAAAAAACAAGGGAACGGATTTATATTATTTCGCCTATGGTCACGACTATCGGGAGTGTTTGAGAGACTTTTACGCCATGACCGGTGAAATTCCGTTTATCCCCCGCTATGCCCTGTCTAACTGGTGGAGCAGATACAAGGCGTATACACAAGATGAATATTTGTCGTTGATGGCAAGATTTGACGAGGAAGAGATCCCTATCGCTGTAGCAACGGTGGACATGGACTGGCACTGGGTTGATCTCTCCCGTTTCCCCAAGGAAAAATACCGCATTGAGGATCCCAAACGGCGCATACTCAGTAAGATTAATCCATACCAAAAGAGCGGATGGACGGGCTACAGTTGGGACACGGATCTCTTCCCCGACTGGAAAGGCTTTTTGCGTACATTACAGGAGCAGGGGCGAAAAGTCACCCTGAACCTACACCCTGCCGACGGCGTCCGCGCCTTTGAGGAACCATATGATGGACTCGCCAAAGCGATGGGTGTGACAAACGGACGTCAGGTCTCCTTTGACATCACCGACCCCAAGTTTGTGGAGAACTACTTCAAGCATCTCCACCAACCATATGAGGATGCGGGAGTTGATTTCTGGTGGATTGACTGGCAGCAGGGCACAAAAACCAACATCCCGGGACTTGACCCCCTGTGGGCACTGAATCACTATCACACTTTGGACAATAAGCGGCAACCTAACAGGGATCAGAATTCAGGAGTGAGTAAAGAGGAGAACACGGACACAAGGCGGGCGAAGGCGTCGAGCAAACGTCCTCTGATTATGTCCCGTTACGCAGGTCCCGGTTCACATCGTTATCCCTTGGGCTTCAGCGGCGATACCTTCATCACTTGGGCGGCTCTGAGGTTTCAGCCTTATTTCACCGCCAACGCCGCAAATATCGGCTACAGTTGGTGGAGCCACGACATTGGCGGGCATATGCACCGCAGCAAGGACGACGAGCTTTATCTGCGTTGGGTGCAGTTCGGCGTATTCAACCCAATCATGCGCCTTCACTCCACTAGCAACGAGTTCATGGGCAAAGAGCCTTGGAAATTCCGCGACGATGTCTGTGCCCGTACCATCGATGCACTGCGTCTGCGCCACCGCCTTTTGCCCTACATATACACGGAAAATCACCGCTCCCACACCCAAGGCATCGCCCTGTGCGAGCCGCTGTATTACTGCCATCCCGAGGATAAACCCGCTTACCGCTATGGCAACGAATACTACTTTGGCTCACAGCTGCTAGCCGCGCCTGTCACTAGCCAAATCGATCCGAAAACAACCTTTGCCGCCACCCGCGTGTGGTTGCCCAAGGGGCGTTGGACGGACATTTTCAACGGGCGAATCTATGAGGGCGGCAGGGAGATTACTGTCTGCCGCGGACTTGAGAGCATACCCGTTTTCGCGCCTGCGGGGGCAATTGTACCGCTGTCTATGGACGGGAAAAAGAATGACTGGAGCAATCCTGCCGAGCTTGAAATTTGGGTTTGGCGCGGGGATAACAACTACACCCTTTACGAGGATGACGGCGAGAGCTTTGACTACAAGGCGGGGGCGTACCACGAGACTCAGTTTGCTGTAGAGGAAAAGGGCGAGAGCCTATTCTTTGCTATCGCGCCGAAATCAGAAAAGGGCGACACTGGGCTTGTGCCGTTAAAACGCAAATATCGCCTGTCTTTCCGCGACATCACAGGGGTAAAGACCATCACCGTAAAAAAGAACAACAACCTAGCAGACTACACAATAATCGGCGGCGACACCCTTGCTATTGACATTGAAAACGTGGCTCCCACGGACAGTGTCAGCGTGATTTTGGACGGCGTGAGCGTCCTTGAGAACGCGCCAACCCGCGAAGCGTTGATTGAGGTAATCTCAAGGTTCCAAAGCAATGTCGAGAAGAAAAAGAAGGACTATACTGAGTTCATCGACAAACCTAACCCCAAGAAAATCCCAGGCGACGACCGCTTCCATGCGGCGATTAAAGAGATTTTGGAGCTGTAGAGTAACGAGGAAAACACAAAGGTGAGATCCTGAACTTCAATCCTCAATTGTGTATCTCGCCTTTCAAGCTCCCACTAAATCCACCATTGCGCTATTGGACACCAAAAATCCCCGCCGCGTCAGACGAACACCCTCATCGTCAACAATCACCAAGCTGTGTTGGGCAAGCCTCAACGCGGCTTGGTGGGTCTTTGCAGGGATACCATGACCGAAACGGCGGCGGACTTTGTCCTCTCGCAAGCCCTCCGTCAGACGCAGGGCAAGGATGGCGTACTCCTCGAAGTCGCCGCCGTCGCCGTCAAAAATCATGTGGTTTCCGTCAATAAATCCCGACAAATCCCGCGGAAAATAATAGCGCTTGCTCTCAATAAACGAATGGGCAGCGGGTCCCAGTCCTAAATATTCCTCACACTGCCAATAGCCCAGATTGTGGCGGCTCTCATAGCCCTTGCGGGCAAAATTGGAAATCTCATACTGCCTGAAACCCTGCTTTTCAAGTTGCTCACAGGCTTGAAAATAGAGAGGAACGTCGTTGGGCAGTGGGAGATTTTGCCCGTGAAATGGTGTGTTCTCCTCAATTTTCAGCATATAGGCACTGACGTGCTGAACTTCCGCCTTTCGAACGAACTCCAGTGTTTCTACCAAGCTTTCGGCGCTCTGTTCAGGGATACCGAGCATAATGTCTAGGGAAATATTATCAAAACCTCCCTCTTTTAAGCAGCTTATTGCGAGCGAAACCTCGCTCGCCTTTCCCGATCTGCCGAGGATTTTCCGCTCCCTGTCCACAGCGGATTGCAGTCCCAAAGACGCGCGATTATAACCCCCGCGGCGCAGGGCGGCGAGGTCAAGGTTCGGTGTGTCTGAGGGGTTGCATTCCAGTGTGACCTCTGCCGTGGCGGTGAAATTCACAGCGTTTGTGATTTCCAACAGGCGTTTTGTCCCCAACTGTGACGGTGTACCCCCGCCTAGATACACCGTGTCAAAAGGCGTTGCGGGGATAAGTTCCAACAGGCGGGCGAGGTATTTGTCCTTTGTTTTTTCCGTGGCGGGCAGGGAATAAAAATCGCAGTACGGGCATTTTTTTGCGCAGAATGGTACATGGATATAGATAGCGCTCATGGCAAAAATTCATCAAGCAACGCATCGTCAATCCTGTCTAGCTCCTCACGTGGCAGGATGGAGAGTAGCTGCCAACCCAAATCCAACGTTTGTGAGATGGAGCGGTTTTCGCTGTAACCCTGACTGAGGAAACACTTCTCAAATTCACGCCCAAACTCCAACAGCTTGCGGTCATTGACGCTCAACTCGTCCTCGCCGATAACAGAAGCGAGAGCCTTGGCGTCCTGCACCCTGGCATAGGAGGCAAAAAGCTGATTGGCAAGGTCGGCGTGATCCTTGCGGGTAAAACCGTCGCCTATGCCGTCTTTCATAAGGCGCGAAAGGCTAGGAAGTACGCTAACAGGGGGGTAAATCCCAGCGCCGTCAAGCTCGCGGTCAAGGACAATCTGCCCCTCGGTGATGTAACCGGTCAGGTCGGGAATTGGGTGGGTGATGTCGTCGTTGGGCATGGTGAGGATTGGGATTTGCGTCACCGAACCCCCGCTAGTGGTAATAATTCCCGCGCGTTCATAAAGACTGGCAAGGTCGCTGTAAAGATAGCCCGGGAAGCCTTTTCTCCCCGGAATCTCTCCCTTGCTAGAGGAAAATTCCCGCAACGCCTCGGCGTATGAGGTGAGATCCGTCATTATCACCAATACGTGCATACCCTTGTCGAAAGCGAGGTATTCTGCTGTCGTCAAGGCGCAGCGCGGCGTTACAATACGCTCGATTATTGGGTCGCTCGCCCTGTTGATGAAGCTCACAACACGACTTCTCACGTTATCAAAGGAGTCCAGAAAATACTGTGCAACGTCGTTTTTAACCCCCATTGCGGCGAAAACCACGGCAAAATTGTCCTTGCCCTGGGAATCGTCAATAGCACACTGACGTACAAGCTGTACAGCAAGTTCATTGTGTTTCAGCCCGGATCCGGAAAAAATAGGCAGTTTTTGTCCGCGAATCAAGGTCGCCAAGGCGTCGATTGAAGACACGCCCGTGTTGATGTAGTTCTGGGGATAGACCCGGGAAACAGGATTCATGGGCGCGCCGTTGATGTCGCGGCGACATTCGGCATAGACCGAGCCAAGCCCATCGGCGGGTCGTCCAATGCCGTCAAACGCCCTGCCCAAAAGCTCCATTGAGAGGGGCAGTTCAATGGCTCTGCCTGTGAAGCGGGTGCGGGTATTCTCCAAGGACAGTCCCCGTGTCCCTTCGAAAACCTGAAGTACCAAGGTGTCGCCCTCAATACGCACCACACGCCCGTCACGCACACTGCCGTCGCTAAGGCGCAACTGGGCAAGTTCATCATAGGCGGCGTCCGCCACGCCCTTAATCACTACAAGGGGACCGTTTATTTGGGATAACCCTTGGTACTCTATAATCATGTTTGCTCCTTATATCAGAGGCTATGTTCTAAAGAAACTGTATTCAGCAGATTAAACAGACAATTACAGCTTCTAAGATTCTAGCAGCATAACCATAACCGCCTTTTGGGCGTGGAGACGATTTTCTGACTCATCAAAAATCTCTTTGGCGTGTGCCTCAAAGACCTCGTGGGTAATTTCCTCGCCCTTGTGGGCGGGCAGACAGTGCTGTACCATGGCGTTGGGATTTGCCGCCGCAAGGAGTTCACTGTTGATTTGGTACTTGCCCGCAAAGACTTGCTGCCGCTTGTTTTTTTCATCCTCCTGTCCCATTGAAGCCCACACGTCTGTGACGAGAATGTCCGCTCCCGCCGCCGCCTCAAGAGCTTCGGTAGTGAGGAAAAAGTCGGGGTTGCCCTTGGCGAAATCCTGCACCTCAAGCCATGGCTCATAGCCCACGGGACAGGCGGCACTGACACGCATTCCCATCTTCAAGCAGCCTACAATCAGGGAATTCGCCATGTTGTTGCCGTCACACACATAGCATAATTTCAGCCCTTCAAGCAAGCCCTTATGCTCCCGAATGGTCATCAAATCCGCCAAAACTTGGCAAGGATGAGAAAAATCTGTCAATCCATTGATTATAGGAATGTCCCCATGTTTTGCCAAATCTTCAACCTCTTGTTGGTTGAATGTACGAATCATTATGCCGTCCAAATAGCGGGACAACACCCGAGCGGTGTCCTCCACAGGCTCGCCCCGGTTCATTTGCAAGTCTGCCGCGCTGAGGAACAGCGCTTGCCCGCCCAGTTGGAACATTCCCGCCTCAAAGGAGATGCGCGTGCGGGTACTCGCCTTGGCAAAGACCATGCCCAAGCTTTTTCCTGCCAGGCGCGGGTGGGGGACACCGTGGGCGCGCTGATATTTCAGTTTGTCCGCGAGATCCAGGATGTCGACGATTTCCTCCTTGGAAAGGTCGAGCATTTTCAGCAGATGTTTCATGAGTTTCTCCTTGTCTTAGCTATGTGGATACGTGATGTCCACATAGCGAATGCATAATTATACAGAAAACGTGAATAATTATACACTACTTCTCTAAAAAAGTCAAGGGTGGCTGAGAATAAGGAGAGATGCTCTCGCGTTGACAGGCTCTAATAGATCGGATACCGCGAACAAAGCTCCTCAACTTTTTCAAGCACTGCGGCGCGGCTGTTCTCAAAGTCCGTGGCGCAAAGGTGGATGCATTGGGCAATAATGTCCATGTCTTTCTCAGCAAAACCGCGTGTGGTCACTGCCGCCGTGCCAAGGCGAATTCCGCTCGTGACAAAGGGCGTTTGCGGGTCGTTGGGGATGGCGTTTTTGTTGGCGGTGATTCGCACTTCATCCATGCGGTGCTCAAGCTCCTTGCCCGTCAAACCAAGGGTTCGCAAGTCTAAAAGCATGAGGTGGTTGTCCGTACCGCCGGACACCAAATTGATGCCCCGCGCCAAAAGCGCCGCCGCCAGTGCCTTGGCGTTTGCCTTGACCTGTTTTGCGTACTGGGCAAATTCAGGCTTGAGTGCCTCGTGGAAACACACGGATTTCGCCGCGATAATATGCATGAGGGGACCGCCCTGATTTCCCGGAAAAACCGCCTTATTAACGGCGAGTGCGAATTTCTCTTTCGCCAGTATCAAGCCGCCGCGCGGACCGCGCAGGGTCTTGTGGGTGGTGGTTGTCACCACGTCCGCGTGGGGTACCGGAGAGGGATGCTCTCCCCCTGCGACAAGCCCCGCAATGTGTGCCATATCCACCATATATAGTGCCCCAACCGACTTTGCGATACTACCTATACGCTCGAAGTCAATTTCACGAGCATAGGCGGAAGCACCCGCCACTATCAGTTTGGGACATATTTCACGCGCTTGTTTTTCCAAGGCGTCATAGTCCAAAAAGCCCTCGTCATTTACGCCGTAAGGCACGAAATTATAGAGCTTGCCGCTCATGTTTACGGGGCTGCCGTGAGTGAGGTGACCGCCGCAGGCAAGGCTCATGCCCAACACCGTGTCGCCCACATCCAAGAGGGCGGAGTAGACCGCCATGTTTGCCTGGGCGCCGCTGTGTGGCTGTACATTGGCATAGTCCGCGCCGAAAAGCTCTTTGGCGCGTTTGATTGCAAGCTCCTCGGTCACGTCAACGCACTGGCAGCCGCCATAATAGCGTTTTGAGGGGTAGCCCTCGGCGTATTTGTTGGTCAACACGCTGCCCATCGCCCCCATTACATAGGGCGACACGATGTTTTCCGATGCAATCAGCTCAATGTTTTGCTGTTGACGTACAAGTTCCGCCGTCATGGATTTTGCCGTTTCAGGGTCATAACTTTCGATGAATTTTGCCGCGTCCCAAAAATTGTTGAACATTGCTTCTACCTCTTTTAGTATGTTATTTTTTTGATTAGCAGGTGTTTTAATCCCTCACTCCTGTCCCCTATTTCCTGTTTCCTGATTCCCTGTTACCTCCTTGCGTACCTGTAACACACCGTCCTCAACACAAACACTAATCCCTTTCAGACGCTCGTCTAGATTGTTCACAAGGAGCGTCGCCACTTTGTCCTCGACCCCCTTGCGCAGGATATTGCGCAAATCCCTTGCGCCGCGGCCGCCTCTGCCCGCATCGGCGGCGATAAAGGCGGGTACATCGGCAGTCCAGGAAAAAGCGATACCCTTGTCCTCAAGGGGACTTACAAGCTCGCCCAACATCAGCGCGGCGATTTTCTCGTAGTCTTCACCGTCAAGGTCACGGAAAACGACAATCTCATCCACACGTCCGATGAATTCCGGACGCAAGAAGTCCTTTAGGGAAGACAGCGCCTTTTCCCGCGCAAAATCCTCGCGCATCTTACCAAAGCCCAAGGCGTTCTCCTTGCGGTCACTGCCCGCGTTGCTTGTCATGACAATGATTGTGTTGCCAAAATCCACTGTACGCCCATGAGCATCGGTGATTTTGCCCTCATCGAGAATTTGCAAAAGGATGTTCATCACGTCGGGATGGGCTTTCTCAATCTCGTCAAAAAGCAGGATGGAATAGGGCTTGCGCCGCACTTTTTCCGTAAGCTGTCCCGCCTCATCATAGCCCACATAACCGGGAGGTGAACCGATTATCCGCGACACAGCGTGTTTCTCCATGAACTCGCTCATGTCAAGGCGTATGAGGGTTTCGGGGGTCTCAAAAAGCTCCCCCGCAAGGAGCTTGACAAGCTCCGTCTTACCCACGCCTG
>WRKY01000007.1 GCA_009777895.1 Oscillospiraceae bacterium | reverse complement strand
TGTGGCGTCAAAATGGGGATTGACGGGACTTACAAAGTCCTGGGCGATTGAGCTTGCGCCTTTCGGCATTCGCGTGGTGTCGATACACCCAACGGGAGTGAACACCCCCATGAACGACGGACTTGCCGCTCTTGAGGGCAAGACACCCATAGAAATCGCCGAGGCAAGCGCTGGCAATCTCCTGCCTGTGCCTTGGGTCGAGTGCGAAGACGTGAGCCACATGGTGCTTTATTTGGCTTCAGACAGGGCGAGGTATATTACCGGCTCGGGTTTTGTTTTGGATGCGGGTTTACTTTCTGTTTAACCATAAAGCTGTACATTTTGCGCCGTGTCAACACGACGCCCGCTAATCCACCGCACGCCATTCAACTTCCGCCACCTGCCTGCGAAACCACGTCCGTTGGCGTTTTGCGTATTGGCGTGTGGCGCGTTTCAGGTTGTCTATTGCCTCTTCCTTACTGATCTCGCCGCGCATGGCGGGGAACAGTTCTTTGTGTCCAATCGCCTGGCGCGCCGTGGAGGACTGTTGCTCAAAAAAACTTTGCGCTTCCTCCCACAACCCCCGCGCTATCATCTCCTCTACCCGCGCGTCAAGGTTGGCGTTCAGCTTCTCCCTGTCGCTGTAATCAAGTCCAATTGTCCGCACACTGTAGGGCGACGGCACAGAGCGGGAAAATTCGTCGTGGGCGGTGGGGGTAAGCCCTGTGGTCAGGTAGCGTTCCCAGGCGCGGACAATACGCCGCCGACCGCCTACTTTCAAGCGTTCAGCGCATAGAGGGTCAAGCACCGTCAGTTTTTTGAGCATCGCCGCGCCACCGTCTTTTTCCACCTCGCGGAGCAATTTTTCGCGGGATACAGCGTTTTTTTCACTCTGCGCAAATTGCAGATTTTCCGTTAACGCCTTATAATAAAGCCCCGTACCTCCGACAATAACCGGCAGCTTGCACCGCCTGTGAATGTCAGCGATTACCCTGTGAGCGTCGGCGCAAAAATCAGCAACGCTGTACTGGCACCAGGGGGACAGAAATCCGATTAGGTGGTGCGGGATCCCGCCGCGTTCCTCCTCGTCGGGTTGATTGGTGGCGATGGGCATACCCTCATAGACCTGCATGGAGTCGCAGGATATCACCTCGCCGTTCATTTCTTTGGCAAACTCCACGCCCAAGCGCGTTTTTCCAGTCCCTGTACAACCTACAATGCCGATGATTTTTATTGACATAGTTAGCCTTTCAATAGACCTTATTTCTGCAACCGCGCCAACGCCTTTTCCGCCGCCGCCTGCTCGGAGCGTTTTTTGCTGTAATCCACGCCGCGCCCCACCTCTATGCCGTCCACAAAAACAGCAGTGGTGAACAGTTTTTCGTGGGCAGGTCCCTCCTGGCTAATCAGCACATATTCAGGGGCAAGTCCAGGGCGGCGCTGTACCAACTCCTGAAGCTGTGTCTTGTTGTCCTTTGCCCCTGCCTGAGCGAATTTTTCGTTGCGCAAAAACGGCACAAGAAATTCTCGCACACAGTCAATACTGCCCGCATCAAGATAAATAGCCGACAACAACGCCTCAAAAGCATCGGAAAGGATAGACGCCCGCTCACGCCCGCCTGTCGCTTCTTCGCCCTTGCCAAGTAGGATTTCAGTCCCTAAATTTATGCTCTGGGCATAGCTGCTCAAAGCCCCCTCACAGACGGCGGCGGCGCGCTTTTTCGTGAGTTCACCTTCGCTGAGTTTGGGAAAGCTCGTGTAGAAATATTCCGCACTCAAAAAACCCAAAAGCGAGTCCCCGAGGAACTCAAAACGCTCGTTGTTGTTTCGCCCGTCGCCGCACTCGTGGGCGTAAGAGCTGTGGCTCAGGGCAGTGCGCAAAAGCTGCCTGTTCTTGAAACGATAGCTGATTTTTAAGTTAGTCATCTTTGTATCCTGTCGCTTTGTATACATTAAAGTATACCACGTTTTGGGGATTTTTTCAATACAATCTTTGATGTAAAAATTAAAATCAGAGCCTGTCCTTGCATTTTTCCATAAATTATGTTATCCTAATAGGGGGTGTGCCGAAAAGGCACGCCAAAGTTGGTGTGTTTCAGCGATTTTGCCAATGATTGGAGATTTCTATGCGGTCTGTCACAAATTTTAATGAGCGGTGGTTCTATCTTGCGGGGGATACCCGCGGCGGCAAACCGCCGCGTTTTCGCGATAGCTCTTGGCAGGAGATTGAACTGCCACACGTCCCTGAGGAGGGATTTCCGCCGCGCTATTGGTACTGTAAGGCTCTGAGGATAGAGCGGATGACAGATGAGCGGGTATATCTCCAGGTGGAAAACCCTGAAGCGAACTGCCGCCTTTTTGTGGGAGGACGTGAAGTGGAAAGGCTGCGGGCAAACGGTGTCTACACCATCGACCTGACGGCGTATCACCGGGCGGGCAGACCAATACAAGCGGCGTTTCGTTTCAAGGGCAATGGGGACGAGAGCATCGGCGGTTTTCAGCGAAAAATCAGCGTGTATGTCGTCCCGCGCAGTCACTTTTCCTTTGACTCCAAAGGCGTTGGCGGAATTCATGTATCAAGCGAGATGATGGACAAAGGCGCGGTGAAAGTCAAGACCATCGCCGCAGTGCTCAATCCCGAGGAAGGACAGAAAATCTCATTCGCAATCGGCGGACCAAATGTGTCCGTGCCCGTAAACGTCCCCGCGGCGGAATTCGCCATACCCCGTCCGCGCTACTGGACTCCCGGCGACCCGTTTTTGTATTCCTTACGCGCAATACTCACAGGGCGTGACAGGAGCCATCTTGACACTGTGGATGTGCGCTTCGGTGTGCGGGAATTTAAGCTCTCCTCTGATGGCTTGCTGTGGAACAAAACACTTGTCCCCACCAGGGGTATAGTACGCAAAACACCGCGGCACGGCAAGGGCTTGCCCTGGGAAAAGGAGCTGCCCCTCATCGGCGAGTTGGGGGTGGACACCCTCCTGCTCACTGGCGCACCCGAAACGGATGAATTTTACAGCCGCTGTGACTCGGTAGGCTTGCGCTGCTTCCAAACCCTGCCCGGTCTTCGGGCATATATTGAACGCAAGGACGCCATGGAGGCGGCAAAACGCATTGTGTATCGGCTGTGCAACAATCCCAGTGTTGTGGGTTATGTGGTGGAGAACGATCGCGACGACAGCGCCGTGCGTTCTCTGTGCGACCTGATTCGCCACGCCGACGCAGACAGGCTCATCGTCCTCAAGGGAACGCTGGACGAGTTTATGAACATGGCGGAGTTCCCCGCAGACATTGCGGCAGTGAGTGTTACGGGTCAAAACGACATTGTGTTGCTTGACAAGCTGCGGGAGAAAAAGCCCAAGCTCCCTGTGGCGTTGATACAAGAGGACGGCGTGTTTGACATCCCCTTAGCCGCCGTGCTGCGGGAACGTCCCTGGCTCATCACCTTGGGCGCGGCGAGCTTATATCATGAGGACGCTGAGAAAAAAGCACTCCTTGACAACAACAACGAGCTTGAGGACAACTACTTCCTCCTGCGCTCCCTGTGGACGCCCATGAAGCGCCCCGAAACCGACGAGGGCGAACAACACTCACAAATGCCTGCATTGCCAAGTTTTGTGCGTATCTGTGCCTTTGATAAGGACAATCCCAAACGTGTGGTTGCCTATTCCAACGAACCAAAGGTGAGTCTTTCCTTGGAGGGGAAAGAAATTGCCGTCCTTGAGGGCAGCGGAATATTTATCTTTGAGGATGTTAAAATTAAAAAGGGTTCTAACCAACTCTTGGCAATAGCGGGAGATGCAACCCACGCGCGGATATTGTTTAATATCTAAATACTGGGGCGTATTGACACTACGCAAAATCTAATGTAAGGAGTAATACATGAAATTAGTAATCGTTGAGTCACCTGCAAAAGCGAAAACAATCACCAAATACCTTGGTAATGAATACGAGGTCGCCGCCTCCTATGGTCACGTCCGGGATTTGCCCGTAAAGGGCGGCGGTTTGGCAATCGACATTAAAAAGGGGTTTGTTCCAAAATATGTCATCCCAGAGGACAAGGAAAAGCGCGTGGCGGAACTGAAAAAGCTTGTGAAAAAAGCCGAGTGCACCTACCTTGCCATGGACCCTGACCGCGAGGGAGAGGCGATCGCCTGGCACTTGGCGGAGATCTTTGAGATGCCTGATGAGGAGCGCCGGCGAGTGAGTTTTAACGAGATTACACGCTCGGGTGTTCAGATGGGAATGGAAAGTCTCCGGGGTCTGGACATGGATTTGGTCAACGCCCAACAGGGACGGCGTTTGCTCGACCGTATCGTGGGCTATAAGCTCTCTCCCTTTGTCGCCTCAAAAATCCGCCGCGGCTTGTCCGCCGGGAGAGTGCAGTCCGTCGCTGTGCGTATGATTGTGGATCGTGAGGAGGAGATACGCGCCTTTATACCCCAGGAATATTGGAGCTTGGACGCAAAACTAATCAGCGCGGGCAAAAGGATGTTCACCGCCGCTTTTGTCGGAGACGAAACGGGCAAGGTGAAACTGACGTCTAAAGAACAGACCGACAGCTATTTGGCGCGGCTTGAGGGTGCGGATTATCTTGTCCGTTCAGTGAAAAAAGGCACGCGCAAAAAGCAGCCTGCCCCGCCTTTTATCACCTCCACACTGCAACAGGACGCGTCGGCAAAGTTGGGCTTCCAGTCCCAAAGAACCATGCGAATCGCCCAGGAGCTCTATGAGGGCATTGACCTTGCGGGTCTTGGCAGTACGGGTCTGATTACCTATATGCGTACGGATTCCCTGCGCATTTCCGCTGAGGCAATAGACGCTTCCGCCAGTTTCATCCGCGACACCTACGGCGAGAAATATCTCCCCTCAAAACCTCGCGTATTCAAGACACGCAAGGGGGCGCAGGACGGGCACGAGGCAATCCGCCCCAGTAACCCCGCCCGCACCCCTGAAAGCATAAAAAAATCCCTGACTCCCGACCAACTCAAGCTATACACCCTGATTTGGCGCAGATTTATGGCGTCCCAAATGGCGGAATGCCTGCAAAACACAGTAAGAGCAGAGATTGCTGCCACACAGGGGGAAATTAAGGACAAATACGTCCTGTTTAACGCCAGCGGCTATGAGATTAAGTTCGACGGCTTTACCTGCCTTTACGGACTGCCCGAAAATTCCGAGGAGAGCGGGAAGATGCTGCCGCCTCTAAGCGGCGGAGAGATTGTTAAGTGCAAGGAGCTTTTGCCTGCCCAACACTTTACCGAACCCCCTGCCCGCTACACAGAAGCGAGCCTAATCAAGGCATTGGAGGAGAACGGCATCGGGCGTCCGAGCACCTATGCCACGGTTATGGGAACTATCCAAAAGCGGGGGTACGTCGTCCGCCAGAGCAAGGCGCTACACCCCACGGAGGCGGGAGAGGTGAGCACACGTCTGTTGAAAGAGCGTTTCCCAAACATTGTCGACCTCAAATTTACCGCAGGAATGGAGAGCAACCTGGACGAGATTGCGTTGGGACACGAAACCTACCCCGCCATGCTTGAGGGCTTTTACGACAACTTTATGGCGACGTTGACTAAGGCAAAAGATGAGATGAAGGACGTGAAAATCCTCCTTGAGGAGGACAAAACCGATATCCCTTGCGAGAAGTGCGGGCGGTTGTTAATTCGCAAACACGGGCGTTTTGGACCATTTTTGTCTTGTTCCGCTTATCCTGAATGCGATTTTGCAAAGCCCATCAAGCCCCCCCGCGTGGAAACGGGCATCGACTGCCCCAAATGCGGCGGCATGATACTCCAACGCACTAGCAAAAGAGGTAAGGAGTTCTTTGGCTGCGAAAACTGGAAGCCTAAAAATGAGGGCTGTAATTTCGCCACATGGAACGAACCTTTGGGTAAGGAACGCTGTCCGAAATGCGGCAAGGCGTTATTTTTCCAAAATAAGGGAGCGATGGCGAAGTGCCTAGCCGACGACTGCGGTTTTGAAGAGGAGCGCCCCGAGCTGAAGAAAACTTCCGCGAAAAATGGCTACAGCAAAAAAAAGAAAGCGGGGTAGGCGCATGGACTTAACGGAACACACTCTCGCCCGGCAGGAGATTTTTAGCGGCGTCGTTTTTTCCGTCCACAAGGACGAGGTGCGCTTGCCCGACGGCAACATGACGAGCCGCGAGGTGGTGGGGCATCCCGGGGGCGTGGTCATCGCGCCGTTGGATGAAAATAATGAGCTGATTTTCGTGCGGCAGTACCGCTATGCCTTGGGGCAAACCGTCCTTGAGTTACCTGCGGGGAAATTGGAAAAGGGAGAGGATCCCCTGGCGGCGGGTTTGCGTGAGCTTAAGGAGGAAACGGGCTGCACCGCCGCAAGAACACTGGATTTGGGTAAATTCTACCCCACCCCCGGATACTGCTCCGAGGTGATACATATCTTCGCCGCCTTTGAACTTACGCAGGGCAAACAGCAACTGGATGCCGGAGAATTTGTTGAACTTGTGCGTATTCCCCTAAAAACCGCGGTAGAAATGGTTCATCGCGGCGAAATTGTTGACGGAAAAACCCAGGTGGGGGTTTTGAAGTTGGGGCGGATGTTATAGTCGATGAACTTTAAAATCGGCTCAGGATTTGCGATAATATTTTTCGTCTGGCAAGGAAAAAAGCGCAGAAATACTTTCGTATTACGAGCATTTTTGACGACGTCAGATGGAAAATAAACCGCAAAGACCAGTTGATTTTTATGTTAGGCGACTATATAGTCGATTAACTTGAAAATCTGTTACATCTTGCCGCCTCACCCCAATGGTACACGGGCAATCTCCTTTACCATTTCCGCGAAAGCGTCGCAGGCGGCGCGGCAGGCGGCTTGGTCGCCGGTGAGCAAACCGCCGCCGAAATTGGTTTCACTGGGCGGTCCCCAAAGCACACACAAGTTCACGTTGGCGGCTTTCAAAGCCGCGTCCATTCCCGCCATCGCTTCCAGGGGCGGGGCGATGAGGTATGCCAACGCCTCTCCTGGGCGGATGCCCGCAACTTGGGAGAGGTATGTCCCCGTGGAGGGGATACAATGGGCAAAGTAACAGATACTACCCTCGTCGTTTGCGCTGTAGAACGCCGCGTCTTGGGCAACATAGGCGATGACCGCGTCTAAGCCGCTGCGAACTTCGTCGGGACTGTCCCCCGCAAGTACACCAAAGAACTCCCCCGCCAAAGCAGTGGAGGCATTCCCTGCCCCTGCGTACATACTTTTGGCGTATAGTACACGCACGCGGGCTTTTTTTGTGGCTTCGTCTATGGCGCTGTAGGCGACGTCGTCACTGTCGCAGGTAAAAAAGCCTAACGAACGCTCCGACCCATCGGTTTTCGCGCCGATCGCCTTTAGGAATGCCCTGTCCGCGTTGGGCAAAATGCGGGTGCTCAGGACGTTTGCCTGTATTTTTTCTCCTGCCATTTTTGCTCCTTTTGCAAGGCATTTACAGGGTTGAATAAAATCCGTCCGCTTTTAGCTTTCCCCAAAGTAGCCCGAAAACCGCTCGTCATCCTTGGGTTTGGGAACTGGTGCGGGAGTGGGAGTTTCTTTGGAATCGTGGGACTGCTCCTCCTCGGGAGCGGATTGCTCAGAGGGCGGCTCGGGTTTGGGTTGTGTTTTAGGCGGTGACTGTTGGGTGACAGGTTCGGTGATTGCCTTTGGAGGGCTATCCGGCGGGATATGTATCGTATCAGGAGTTTTCGCCATCTCAATTGCAATCTCGTTGGGCAAGTGCCGCAGTAGGCGCAGCTGTTTTTCGTATGAATTAATCATATCCAGTTTGAAACGGGAAGAAAGTGCATTCAGCTCGTCCACCTCAAGGCGAATCGCCGCCCGTTGTGATTCAATACTGTGGAGCGCCGCATAGGCTCTTTCCTCGGCTTCACGCTCGATTTGCTCCGCCTTTTCGTTGGCGGCCTTTTCAATCTTTTGCGCCAATTCCTTTACCTGAATCAAGCGGTCTTGGGCGTCGGCTGTGGCACGGCGAATTTTCTCGTCTGCCTGAAACTGCGCTTCTTTGATTGTTTCTTGGGCGTTTTTATCGGCAGAGGCAATGGTTTCCTCCACTGTTTTCGTGGCGTCCTCCATGATTTTATCCGCCATAATCTGCGCCTTTGCAACAGCGCGGCTGATTGAATCTCTCTCGCTTTCAAACGCCTGAATCTTTGCCGTCGCCTCGTTAAGAGCGACAGCAACCTCTCCCGCAACCTGTTTTAAGGCTGCAAGCTCTTCTTGCTTTTTTAAAAACTCGTCGGCAGTCTTTAGCAAAAACGCATCCACGTCCTCAGTTTTATAGCCTTGCCGCACAGTCAAAAAACGCTGTGTTCTAATGTCCTTAGGCTCAAGCATTGTCGCACTCCCGTTTCGTTAATTAACAGACAGTGAATATAGGCTCTAATCGTAATTCCCGCTGCTAAAGTCAAAGTCTTCTTCAATATTGGTGCCAATATCCATATTGGGCGGCGCAAAGACATATATGCGCTTCCCGTGCCTCTTGACAACACCTTGCTGGAAGCAAGCCGCGCCGCTGAGGAAAGTGATAATCTTGTCGCAATCTCCGCCGCTGCAATACTCAAGATTGAGCATCACAACAATGTTGGCACGCATCATGTTAACAACTTCGTTGATTTCATCAACATCCGCTCTATTCAGGGAATGCAGCTGTACGTTGGGGATATCTGAGTTAAGTGCAGTCATATCTCTAACTCCTTTTGGTTGGGGTTTGGGCTGAGGATTTTTTACTGGTTTATTCCAAGTGGTATTTATTGTGCTATCTACCGGGGGTACTGCGGGGGACACTTGCGGCACAGGCGGCACTTCTTGCATTACCGGGGGCTTCTCAGGCGGTGGCGGCGCTTCCCTATCAACGCCAAACTTGGTGCCTAAAAAGTCGTTGAAGAAGCCTCTGATGCCCCTCACCTCAGGAGCGTTTTCTTCATCTTCCAAAGCCTCATCCTCGTTCTCCGCCTTGTTTTCGTCCTCGGGAAAAGAATAAGGTTTTTCATCGTCATAAGTTCTTCTCATGTTGTCCTCCTTTAATATACTCGCTCACCAAACAGTGATGAACCGACACGAATTAGGGTTGAACCTGCGGCAATAGCCTCCTTGAAATCGGAACTCATGCCCATGGATAGGATCTTCATTGTTGGTATTTTCTGCCGAATCTCCTCAAAAATGCGCTTTGCCGCCCAAAAGTTCTCAAGGTTTTCCCTGCTGTCTCGAGAATATGGCGGGATGGTCATCAAGCCGTCAATGCTCAAGTTGGGCAAAAGTGCTATTTCCTTTGCGGCTTCCTGGATGTTTTCCGCGGAAAAACCGAATTTGCTGTCTTGGTCGCCGATATTCAACTCCAACAGCACCGACTGCATACCCACACTGCGCTTGCTGATTTCCACCGCAATTTTCACGCTGTCCACGGACTGTATGCACTGAACAAGTCCCACGACTTGCCGTACCTTGTTGCTCTGAAGATGCCCGATGAGATGAATTTCCACGCCATCAAGGTTAAGGTGAGGCAGTTTTCCGCACAGCTCCTGGACGCGGTTTTCTCCGATGAGGTCAATGCCTAAAGAAATAGCGTGGTTGATCGCTTCAGGGGGAACGGTTTTCGTAACCGCCATCAAGCGAATCTCGGAGGGATTTCGCCCCGCCTTTGCGCAGACTTCCTCAATCCCGTCCAAAAGGCGGCGATAGTTTTCTGTTATGTGCTGGAACATCATATCACCTTGCTTTTGGGTGTTCGATTGAAGAAAGTAGATTCTTGGTTTATCTGAAACACGAACTAAAATCTAAATATCGGGTTTTTACAGTCCTATTATACCAAATACCGCGTAAAATGTCAATTCGTGGAGAGCGGAATTTTGAACAAAATGGGGCAAATGTGGGCAATTTTTTTCTCCAACATTTCAACACTAGAAAATTCCGCAAAAAAATGGTATAATATGCTAGTGTGGGCTTGTTGAAAATCTGTCTTTCATCTTTATTATCGAATATTTTTCCGTCATATGTCACAAAAAACTCATTAATACACAAAGTATTTCTTGCGTTTTTTGTTTAATCTGACGAAAAAATCTCTCGTTAATAAAAACAAAATCTAGTTTTTCAACATCGCCAGTAGTAAAAAGGAGAGAAAATGGACTCACTGATCAAAAAAATCGCCCAGACAGGCAATCCCATTGTGCCGGGACTGGACCCCATGTTGGAGTACATCCCCCAGAGCTTCAAGGCGGACTATTTCGCCAAGCACGGCAATACCCCCCGTGCCGCTGCTCTTGCGATTTTGGACTACAACAAGGCACTCATTGACGCTCTGGCGGACATCGTTCCCGCCGTCAAGCCCCAGTGCGCATACTACGAGCGCTTCGGTTGGGAGGGTGTTCGCACTCTGGAGGAAACCATCAGCTACGCCAAAAGCGCGGGACTTTATGTCATCACAGACGGCAAACGCAACGATATCGGCTCCACAATGTCCGCCTACGCCGACGCCCACTTAGGTCAAGTGGATATCAACGGCACGACGTTCACCCCCTTTGGCGCGGACGCCCTAACCGTCAATGGCTACTTGGGCAGCGACTGCATCGAACCCTGCCTAAACACCGGTAAGGATATCTTTGTCCTGTGCAAAACCTCCAACCCCTCCTCGGGTGAGCTGCAGGATTTGTCACTGGAGGGCAAGCCCCTCTATGCCGCCATGGGGGACTACTGCGAGAGGTGGGGCGAAAAAACACGCGGGGAATTCGGTTATTCAACCGTTGGCGCGGTAGTTGGGGCGACATACCCCAAGCAGCTTGCCCAACTGCGCGAGCGCCTGCCCCACACATTCTTCCTGGTTCCCGGCTACGGTGCCCAAGGGGGCGCGGCGAGTGACATCGCCGGCGCTTTCGACAAGGACGGCCGCGGCGCGATTGTCAACTCCTCACGCGCCATACTTTGCGCATGGCAAAAGGCGGGCACACAGGACTTTGCCGGTGCCGCCCGTGAGGAAGCGATTGCCATGGGCGAATCCTTGAAAAAGGCGATATGAACACAAAGGAAACTCTCAATTACACGGGAAAGTGGAAAACCCGCCGAATATTCGCGTGGATTTTGCTGTGTCTTGTCATGGCGGGATCGCTTTGGGGTGGGCTTTTCATCTATGGGCTGTACACCCGCGACGTTCCCGCCATTCGCGGCGAGTTTTTCCTGCGCGACGGCTCGATTCACTACAGCGACGGCAAAAGAACATTCACCCTGGAAATGACGGCGGACAGTGTGAAAACCACTAGCACCGACGGCAAGACAATGTGGTTTACCGCTCCCGCGGCAAGGGGCAACACCTTTGACCTTTACCGCATGGAGAGCGGGAAAGAGCCTGTTTTTATCGTCCACGACGTTGAAAATTGGCTTGTGGCAAACGCCCGGGGCGACAGGGTTTTTGTGAAGAGCAAAAATCAGCGGGCTGCATCTGAGCTTTTGCTGTACAGCGACAAGGGCAAAACCCGCCGAAAACTCGCTGAGAACATCACCGAGCTTTTTCTCCCCGGATACGGTAACGACTTTTGGTACACAAAGGGCAAGCAACTCTGGTACTGCAATATGGATGGGGATGCGTTTTTATTGGAGAACGATGCCAGAGGGCATTTTCTTGCCTGCGGTGAAAGGAAAAACAAAGCGCAGCTTGTGTATTTGCGGGGAAAAAACAATGAGTTGTGCATTGCCGATGCCGGCTCGAACTACACGAACCAACTTGCCGCAGGGATTGACGAGGAAACCCTGCCATCCATGCTGACGGAATATAAACCCGCCGGCAACCTCTATTTTTACAAGGCGGCGCAGACGGATAAACTCACTTGGCGGGACGTTTTGAAAGACACCAACGTCGAAGATGATGCGGCGCTTGTGCGTCCGAACAAAGAGGACTATTTCAACATTTTGGGATTTTTGGGCTACTGGAATCCCAAATATGACGAGGCTTTGGAGAAATATGACGAAAAGCTCGCCCGGGACAAACTCCGTGAGGGCTTGGAGGAGCTTGACGACGAGCTGTTCACCCTCCAAAGGGAGCTGTGCGTTTGGGACGGCAGAGAGGTTATTTCTCTGTGTACTGTCGCCGTGGAGGATACCTTGGCGCTGCGGCAGAACGGCGCGGCAGGGGCGGCAGTTTCATTGCGCAAGTTCCAGACCAGTTCCCGCGACATCAGCGACTTCATCAAGAACAACGCTCCCCTTTTGGAGGAAGCGCGTGAGGAGCTATTAAAGAGCGTCGCAACTCAGGAGCTATGCCTGATTGTTACTACCACCAAGGGCAGCGGCGTTCAGGTTTTGCCCCTCGCCAAAGAGTACGGACACAAAAACACGAGCTTTATCTTCTCTCAAGACGGCTATAGGCTCTATGGACTTGTGCGGCGCAAGGTGAAAACAAGCGAGAAAAGTCAGACGTTTTACGACGTTTACTATCAGGACATAGAGGGAAAAAACCTATCCCCGCGCAAGGAAATACAGCAAAACGCCCAGAGCGTCAGTCTTATCGGCGAGGATTTGTGGTGCGTACTGCCGGACAAAGGCGGCAGGGTATTCGGAGAGCTTTGGCGCATCCCGGACGGGCGACCGGAACGGCGGGAACGTGTAGCAGAATATGTCCATAGCTTCAGAGCTCAGGGGGATGGCGTGGTGATTTTCCACCACCCATTGGACGAGAACAAGCCCGCAAACACGCGCTTGAGTTTTTGGCGCGGCGGCGAGCTTTTCTCTATCGACGGCGAAAGCCCCGTTGTAGTGAAATCCGTCACCGCGGTTGGCAGAAAGTCCCTGCTATTTCTTTCGTACGACGTCGGGCAAAAAGGTGACACCTTGAAGCTGTGGCAGGGGGACAAAGTTGTTCAATTGGCTGTGAATGCACAGTTGTTGGGATGATTTTTTGCGGGAGGAATGAGCGAGCGTCTGAAAAAAGCTAAAACCTTCTCCCACAGCTTGCTTTTAGGCACAAAAAATGGTATAATGCGTTCACGGGATACGGACGCAAAACAAGCAGATGATGAGTATCCGCCGCCGCATTCCAGACTACCGTTTTCCACTTAAAAAAAGGAGTAAAAAATGCAGATTAACGCCAACTTCGCAAAGCTCCAAGCGAGCTATCTTTTCCGCGACATAGCCCAAAAAACCGCCGCCTTTCGCGCCGCAAATCCACAGGCGGACGTAATCAGTCTTGGCATCGGCGACGTCACCCGCCCTTTGCCCCCCGCCGTAATAAAGGCGATGGAGTCGTCTGTCGCTGAAATGGCGGAATCCGACACTTTCAGGGGTTATCCCTCCGCTTTTGGCGAGGATTTTCTCCTTGACGCAATCCTCAAAAACGACTTCACAGACCGCGGCATTGACATTGATAAGGACGAGATTTTTGTCAACGACGGGGCGAAAAGCGACACCGCCAATATCGGCGATTTATTCGGTACAGACAACATTGTGGGCGTGTGCGACCCTGTGTATCCCGTCTATGTGGACGCCAACGTCATGGGCGGTCGCGGCGGCGAATTCGCGGGCAATCGTTGGACGAAAATCGTTTATCTCACCTGCACTGCCGAAAACGATTTTCTCCCTAAATTACCCGATGAGCACGTGGATATACTCTGTCTGTGTTTCCCGAATAATCCCACTGGCGCGGCAATTGACAGGGCGGACTTACAAAAGTTCGTGGACTGGGCTATAGAACACGGCAGCGTTATCTTATACGACGCGGCGTACGAGGCGTACATCACCGATGGCAAACCACGCTCTATTTATGAAATCGACGGCGCCAAAACCTGTGCTATTGAGTTTCGTTCTTTCTCTAAAACTGCGGGTTTCACCGGCGTTCGCTGCGGCTATACCGTCGTACCCAAGGCGTTGCAGCGGGACGGTGCGTCCCTCAACGCCATGTGGGGACGACGCCAGTCCACCAAGTTCAACGGCGTTTCCTACGTGACCCAACGAGCCGCCCAGGCGGTGTATTCCCCCGAGGGCAAGGCGCAGTGCCAAGCAACTATTGACTACTATTTGGACAACGCCCGCACGATTTTTGATGCACTGAGCGGCGTGGGGCTGAGCTGTTGGGGCGCGGTAAACTCCCCGTACGTGTGGTTCAAAGCCCCCGATGGACAGAGCAGTTGGGAGCTTTTCGACACGCTGTTAAATGATGCACAGGTAGTTGGTACGCCGGGCAGCGGCTTTGGTCCCGCCGGTGAGGGCTTTTTCCGACTGACAGCATTCAACACCGCCGAAAAAACCGCTGAAGCGGTTGGGCGCTTGCGGAAGGTTTTCTGAAACTCCTAATGCCAAACAAATCAAGAACGGAAAAACAATGAACAAAAAACTCATAAAAATTCTTGCAATAGTCCTTGGGGCGGTACTTTGTGTCGCCCTTGCGGCGGGGATTGCCGTCAAAAAAACACAACCGTTTCGTGAGCCGACCACATACCCATACGTGTTTGTTCACGGTCTGAACGGTTACGGCACGGACATCGTCAGCAGCGACAGAGCGCCCTATTGGGGCTCCACTGCGGGGGACCTCCTCCACGAGTTGGAGTACAGAGGCTACACCTGTGTCGCTCCGTCAGGGGGTGCGTCGGCGAGCGCCTGGGATCGCGCCTGCGAGCTGTATGCCGCCCTCACCGGCACCACGGTGGACTATGGAGAAGCCCATTCCCAGGAGTTCGGTCACGAGCGATTCGGCAATGAAAATCCAATCCCTCTTCTACCAGATTGGGGCAAAACAGACGACCAGGGCAATGTCCAAAAAATCAACCTTGTGGGACACAGTTTCGGCGGCGCGTCGGCACGAATGCTGACGGAGCTTTTGGCTTACGGCAGTGAGCAGGAGCGCCACTGGACTCCCGAGGACTGCTCTCCGCTGTTCATGGGCGGGCAGGAAGACATGGTTTTCAGCGTAACCGCACTCACCGCTCCCCACAACGGCACAACCCTCTTGGAGCTCACTAGCGTTGGCATCGTCCAGTCATCCGTGGGCTTATTGGACAAGCTGTTGCAGTCGCCCTTGGGACAGCTTGCCCAGGGAGCTTTAGGACTCTTTGGCATTGACCTGAACGAGCCGTTGGCGGGTCAGTCGTCGTTGAGTGATATGCTGAAGATGGCGCAGACCCGGGATAACGCCTACTATGACCTCACTTTGCACGGCGCGTGGTCCCTGAACAACCATATCCGCACTTTGCCGAATATTTACTATTTTTCGCATCCGGCAGACGGCACCCAGGAGGGCAAAAACGGCACCCGTGTCCCCGTTGAAGAGGAGATGTTCGCCCCACTGCGCGTGAGCGCGGGGATTATGGGCAGCTTCAATTTCAAAGACGTTACTTTTGGCGGAACACCCCTTGACCACACATGGCTTCCCAATGACGGGCTTGTACCCACAGTGTCCATGCTTGCCCCCTCAGACGCCCTCAAGGAGAACTTTTCCAGGTTTGAGGTGGAGCAGAATGTGTCTGAATGGGAGGAAAATGCCGGCTTTTTCAGCCGTTTTAACGCCGCACCCTATGCGGACAACATTCAGCGCGGCGTATGGAACGTCTACTCCACCATGCGCGGCGACCACGCAAAACCTGTAGGACTGAACCAGGAAAAATCCTGGCTTGTGGAATTTTATCTTGAGCAGATGGAGCTTATCGACCATCTTAGCCGCGAGGAAACTAAGGGGTGGGCATATTCAGTTTTGAAGGATAAGGACTGATCTTACTCGAAAACTTTCTTACTGGAAAATTCCCCCGCCGCGTCACTGAAACAGGCGGCGCAAAACTTCCGCTCACTTTTGGCGCAAGCCTCCTGCAAGCCCTCAAGGGTCAGATAATGCAGGCTGTCAAGCCCCAAAAACTCGCACATTTCCGCCTTGGTCATGGTGTTTGCGATAAGGTTATTGGGGTCGCCAATATCTGTACCAAAGTTACAGGTGTTGCAATAAGTGGGTGAGGAAACGCACATATGTACCGATTTCGCTCCTGCCGCCCGCATATTCGCCACCACAATCTTTGCTGTAGTTCCTCGCACAAGGGAATCGTCCACGAGGACAACGCGCTTGCCGCGCACATTTTGGGAGATAGTGTTCAGCTTGAGCTGTACCGCCTCCTCCCGCTGCAGCTGCGTGGGATAGATAAAACTCCTGCCCACATAACGGTTTTTCATAATACCCATAACTAGAGGGATGCCGCTACCCTGACTGTAGCCCATGGCGGCTTCGTTGCCGGAATCCGGGATTGCGCAGACTATGTCCGCCTCCACAGGACACTCCCGCGCGAGGATTTTGCCGATGTTGATTCGTGCTTCCTGCACCAAAAGTCCGTCAATGACGGAATCGGGGCGGGCAAAATACACGTACTCGAAAATGCAAAGCCCGTGTTCTCTACCGGTATCTTCCAAAATTACTTTCTCAAAGGTGATTTCGCCGTTTTCGACGACCACAACTTCACCGGGCAGAACGTCGCGGACAAGCTTGAAGCCTGTGGTGTCCAACGCACAGCTCTCAGAAGCGATTGCACAGCCGTTTTCATTTTTGCCGATACACAGAGGGCGAAACCCACTGGGATCCCGCAAAGCGATGAGCCTCCCGCGCCCGCTTGCGATAATTAAGGAATACGCCCCGCGAAGCTTGTTCGCGGCACGAACCGTAGCGGAAACCACCACAGAACTGTGGGGCAATTTCGCCTTGCCAAGGAGCTTTTCGTTGTCGACTGCCATAATCTCTGAGGCAATCGTTGCAGCAACAACCTCGCTGTCACTGCTGCCTTTAAATGCCACGCCTGTTTCGCGCAATTGCTTGCGCAGATTCTTTGCGTTGGTGATATTACCGTTGTGGGTGGCGGCGATCCGCCCTGTGTGAATACTCTTATAAAAGGGTCCCGCGTTGACCTTTTTGTTATTGCCCATGGTGGAGTAGCGGGTGTGTCCGATGACCATTTTTGACGGTGTAAGTGAGCTTAGCACATCCCGGCTAAACACCTCGTTGACAAGCCCCATATCCTTGTGGTACTTGATGTCGTCCTCATAGACCATCGCCATACCCGCCGCCTCCTGTCCGCGGTGCTGCATTGCCACCAGACCCGCATATGCTAGCGGTATGGCGTCACCCTCCTTGATGCTTACACCTAAAACGGCGCATTCTTCCTTTGGGCGTTCGTCAAGAATAACGGCAGGACTTTCAATGTGATCGTTCATAATGATAACTCCTTGTTTATAGATGCTATAGTCTCCTAACATGAAAATCAACTGGTCTTTGCGGTCTATTTTCCATCTGACTTCGTCAAAAATACTCGTAATACGAAAGTATTCCTGGGCTTTTTTCCTTGCCAGATAAAAAATATTCTCACAAATCCTGAGCCGATTTTCAAGTTAATCGACTGTAGATTGCGGAAAACTTAATTTAAAATCCTCTAAAAATAAATAAGCACGCCCCATCATCCCCACGAAAAAACTCCTCGAGAAGCTAGTATTTTCAAGGATCGGAACGTGACTATTATATCAGGTTTTATTTTATATGTCAATATCTTTTTTCATCACACAGACGGCCGCAGTCATATTGACCGCAGCACAGTATCTAAAACCCTATCACCGATTAACAATCTTCAAAATATCACTAAAGGACACCACAACCATAAAACCAAGCAGCAGCACAAGCCCTGCGGTGTGCACCCAAATTTCGTACTTTTGGGGGATTTTTTTCGGTGACACCCAATTGATGAACAGGAACAACATCTTTCCGCCGTCCAACGCGGGCAGCGGCAGGAGATTCATTATTCCAATGTTGATGGTGATTAGTGCGATGATTGTCAGGAGCATGGAGTAGTCCCGTTTGCCCGTTTCGGGGTCCCGCACGGCGGCATCACTTGCCACGTCGGAAATTGTGTCCGCAATGCCGATGGGTCCTGATAAATCCGCAAGTCCAAACTGTCCGGTCACAAGGTCGAACAGGCTCAAATAGGTCATCTGCACAAGGCTTGCGCTTTGGCGGAACGCGCCCTCGACGACAAGCCTAAAGGTTCTGTGGACTCCAAAATTCGACTTAAAATCACTGTGAATTCTATAATAAATCCTGCCGGTTTCAGGTTCCTCTTCCTCTGTTACAGAAAATTGCAAATTATCTATCCGGTGCTTTTCGCCGTTACGCTTTACGACAAAATCATAAGTCCCGCTGTTTTCGCGGGTAATTAAAAACCGAATATCACCGCCGCTGAAAACTGGCTTGCCGTTAATGTTCGTGACAATATCACCTGAACGCAATCCCGCCTCATATGACGCCGTGTTTGGCTCAACCTCAATATAGCGGCTGGCTATAAGTTCGCTCATAGTTAACATCGTCCCCACGACAACCAACCCCAACACAAGGTTCATAAACGCCCCCGCCGCGAGGATAATCATCCGCTGCCATGGGGGCTTGCGGCTGTAGGAGGCTTCATCCTCGCTCTCCTCTTCCTCCCCCTCCATGAGGACATAGCCGCCTATTGGGAAAAGGCGGATTGAATACTCTGTGTCGCCCTTGACTTTCTTCAGTAAGCGCGGTCCCATGCCTAGCGCGAACTTGTGTACCCTGACCTTGAACGCCTTTGCAGCAAGGAAATGCCCGCATTCGTGCACCATAATGATAATGCCGAACGCCAACACAGCCACCAAAATGGGCCAAACTCTACTCCAAATTTCTAACATAGTTTTCTCCTGTATATTACGTATTTTAAAATTATAGTCGATTAACTTGAAAATCGGCTCAGGATTTGCGAGAATATTTTTCGTCTAGCAAGGAAAAAAGCGCAGGAATACTTTTGTATTACGAGCATTTTTGACGAAGTCAGGTGGAAAATAGACCGCAAAGACGAGTTGATTTTCACGTTAGGAGACTATAAACGCAAGTTATAGTGCTATTTCTAACTTTACTCAGAACAAAATCCCTCGCCCACTTATCCATATTATGGACATCTTCTAAAGTATACCCAACTTTCCGCTTTCCACTTTTCAGTTTCCATTCATCCAGTGCCTGTTCGACTAGGCTTGTTATGTCCAAAAAGCCGATTTTGCCTGTGCGGAAAAGCTCGTTCGCAATCTCGTTCGCGCCGTTGTAAACCACTGTAGCGTCCTCGGCGCAGGCGCGCCGCGCAAGCCGGATTGCGGGAAACGCGTCGTCGTCAGGCTCGTGAAAAGTCAGTGTACCGTACTTAGTGAGGGACAGGGGTTCCACAGGGCAGGGACGGCGTTTGGGATAGGTCAGAGCGTATTGGATGGGGATTTTCATGTCCGGTACGCCCATTTGAGCGATTACGGAATTATCCGCGTACTCAACGAGAGAATGTACAACGCTCTGGCGATGTATCACCACCTCAATGCTATCGGCGGGGACATCAAATAGCCGCACCGCCTCAATGAGTTCCAGTCCCTTGTTGAACATTGTCGCGCTGTCCACGGTGATTTTCGCCCCCATGTCCCAATTTGGGTGCTTCAGGGCGTCGGCAAGGGTGACGTCTTTGAGTTCCTCACGGGATTTCCCGAAAAAGGGTCCTCCTGACGCGGTGAGGATCAGACGTTTTACGCTTTTTAGCTCCTCCCCCTGCAAAGCCTGAAAAATCGCCGAGTGTTCACTGTCCACCGGCAACAGGCGAACGCCTTTTTCAAGCACCGCACTGGTGACGAGAGATCCGCCCGCAACAAGAGTTTCCTTGTTGGCAAGGGCGATATCGCTCCCAGCGTTGATAGCGCAAAGTGTGGGTGCAAGCCCCGCGATGCCCACAATGGCGTTGAGTACGGTGTGCGCTCCTGCGGCGGCGCATTGGGCGATGCCGTCCGCCCCGCACATTACCTGCGTTGGTAAATCGCCCACGCGCCTGCTAAGCTCCTGGGCTGCTTTTTCATCTAACAGCGCTGCAAACTCTGGTCGAAAGGCGCGTATTTGCTCCTCCAACAGCGCAGCATTGCTCCCCGCCGTCAACGCGCAAACAGGCAATGCGAGCTGCTTTGCAATCTCCAACGCCTGCACGCCAATTGAGCCGGTGGAGCCCAGTATTGTGAGGGATTTTTTCATTTGTACTCCCATGTGTTGTGTGCTGAGAAACAGCAAACTTACTTAGCCTTGCGGCTTGGCAGATGCTATTATAACAGATTGTGGTTTGTTTAGTCAAATGAGGGTTGCAAAATCAAAAGCTTGTAGGCGTGTTTTCCATTTGCATTTCCGAAATTTTTGTGCTATACTTACAGCGGACTTTTACTTAGATACACGCGTTCTGTTGCAAGGGAACTAAAGAGGTACATACGAGATCTGCAATCGAAAAGCTAACACCTAAAATCTATAACACAAGGAGTTGATATGCTTCTAGAACTTCAAAAAGTAACAAAATCATTCGGCGAGAACCGCGTTTTGCGGGGTATTGACCTCAAGGCACACTCAGGCAGTGCTTTCGGCGTTTTGGGGCGAAACGGCGCGGGAAAAACTACAATGATACGTATCATTATGGAGGTGTTTCGCGCCGATGAGGGACGGGTTTTACTGGACGGCAAACCCCTCAAACGGGGAATGCTCCGCACGGGCTACCTCCCTGAAGAACGGGGTATGTACCCCAAAAAAACCGTGATGGAACAGCTTGTTTATTTCGGGGAACTGGCGGGGCTAAAAAGTCCGGCGGCAAAGAAAAATGCCCTGCGCTTGTTGGAACGCCTGGGCATGGGGGACACCGCTGCACGCAAGCTCCAGACTCTCTCCAAGGGCAATCAGCAGAAAATTCAGTTCGTGGCGACACTCATTGCAGAACCGGAATTGGTGGTTCTCGACGAGCCTTTCAGCGGGCTTGACCCCGTCAACGCAATGCTCCTGAAGGATTTGGTGCGGGAGTTGGTGGCAAAAGGCGCTTTGGTGTTTTTTTCCAGTCACCAGATGAACTACGTGGAGGAATTTTGCAACGAAATCGCCATCTTACACGGCGGAAACATCGTCACGAGGGGCGAGATTTCTCAACTCAAGCGCAATCACGACCGCTTGCGCATTGTGGTGCAATCCTCTCAGAGTGAGCGGATTGCCGACTTTGCGAAAACCTTGGACTTCATCAGCGGCGCAAAGGCGGAAGACTCCGCCGTGACGATACAAATGATCGCCCAGGAAAACAAAGGGCAGTTGCTCTCAGCCCTGTCTGCACAAGGCTTTGATATAGACAGCTTTGCCGTTTGGGAACCCAGTTTACAGGATATTTTCGTGAACGCCACAAAGGAGGTGCAGGTATGAAAAACCAATTTTTCGCCGTGTTCAAACACGAGTTCAAAACCACAGCCAAAAGCGGCGCATTCGTGGCAACCACTGTGATTTTCGCCCTCCTAATCTTCGCGGGCATCGGTTTCCCTCTTTTCCTCCAAGCAGATACGGACGAACCCCGCTCATCCTCAAGCTTCCTCAACGTAGAGGAGTTGCTGACATCAAACATGAGTTTTGCGGAAAAGAAAATCATCCTGGGAGCAAGTGAAGACGCGGAAATCGACCTTGAGTCTATGGCGGGCTATCTGCAGGAAAACTTGGGGTATTATGATGATGAGGAAGATTATGACTCACGCCCCGAAACCGCTGTTTTCACAGGCAGCGCCGAGGATATGGAGGCGGAAATCGCCGCCCAAAACGCCGACTACGGACTGTTCTTCACGGATCCTCTGTCCTACACAATTTATCTGCAGGAACTGGGAATAATGGACATGAATTCCTACTCAATCGACGAGCAGGTACTCGCCAAATACCGCACGGAAGCACTGACAAGGCTTGGCGCGGGCGAGGATGAAATCAATCAAATACTGAACGCGTATACGGCGGTGGACACCGTCGCCACCCGCAACGACGGCGTCGCCAGTCAAGGCTATACTTACGTCCTCATGATGCTGCTCTACATGACAATTTTGCTCTACGGCTCAATCGTGTCCTCGTCAGTGGCGGCGGAAAAATCCTCCCGCGCCATGGAGTTACTTGTCACCGCCGCAAAGCCCTCCGCACTGATGTTCGGCAAGGTTTTGGGTGTGGGCTTCGCGGGGCTGTGTCAAATGTTGGCGTGGATGTTCACCGCCTTTGGAGCCTATGCACTCTCCGGGAATTATTGGAGCGAAAACAGTATGATTAGCGGACTCTTCGGCGGCGAAAATACATCCCTTTTGATCTACACCGTGGTGTTTTTCATATTGGGTTACCTGCTCTACAGCTTCCTTTTCGGCGCGATGGGCAGCCTTGTCAGCCGCACAGAGGATCTGCAATCCACCCTCATGCCCGTCACTTTGTTGGTGGTAATAGCTTTCATGGTCAGCTATTTCTCCACTATCATGGGCTATGTGGACTCCCTGTTGATGCGGGTATTTTCCTTTGTTCCTTTTACCTCACCCCTGGCAATGTTCATCCGCATAATCAACAACAACGCGGAAAATTGGGAAGTCGTCCTGTCTATCGTTCTCCTGATTGTGGGCTGTGTCCTGGTGGGTATCCTCGCCACGGCAATCTACCGCATCGGCGTGTTGCTTTACGGCAAGCCGCCTAAGGTTCGGGAACTTCTTAAGTTGTTGCGGGGATAATAGGGCAATTGAGAGCGGAGAAACAACAATTTTCCGTTTATGCCTAAAGCCTTGAATAGATTCTCCGTGCCGTCTCAGGCGAAATCTCCACAGGATTATTCTTCAGCCGCTGTGCATTTATAGACGACACAAGCACATTAATCTCCTCCCCCGTGAGTTTGCGGGGGAGGTGTATTTTCATCTCTTCCAAAATTCGGGAGAATTTTTCTTGCGCCTTTTCTACGCCAAAAATACCGTCAAGGCGTTTGAAAACCTTGTTCAAGTGATCCTTTCCCCGCGGGTCGATGACGTTCACACCCGCGCCGCGCATATAACCCCACACCTCCCGCAAACACAGTGCCGCGCTGTGTCCGTGGGCGATGTCCAAAATTTCGCCGAGCTTGTAGCTCATGGCGTGGGCGGCAGTGGTCTGGCTGATGTTGATTGCTTTTCCCGCAAGGTTTGCGCCCTCCAGAATGTCCCCCGCACAAGCTTTTTCTCCCGCAAGATACGCCCTGTAACTGCCCAAAATTAGCTCCAGGGCACGCTGTGCGTATTTCTGACTTTCGGCGGTGCTTTTTACGGACAGCATGGACTCAATTCCCTGACACAAGGCATCAAGGAGAGTGCTTTTTTTTTGATAGGTGGGGAGCGTTTCTAAAAATTGGGGGTTGAGGAGAACATAATCCGGCTTGCCTTGGGGATGGCTCACTGAGTGCTTTTCGCCGTTTACATAGACCACGGCGAATTCGGTTTCCTCCGCGCCAGAGCCTGCGGTGGTGGGTATAGCCAGATTTTTTGCGCGCGGCTCAGGCAAAATCTTCAGCTGATTGCTGTGGAAAGCCTCCCCTGCATTGCTCTCCAAAACGTTAACCATTTTTCCGACGTCAATCGCCGAGCCGCCGCCGACGGTTATGATAAAATCACAGCGCTCACGCAAAAAAAGTGCAAGCCCAGTGTGGACTTCCTCCAGTTTCGGGTTTGGGGAAAAGTCAGTGAAATACACGGTATTTTCAGGTAGACTTGGGTAATTGGGCAGACACCAAAAACTTTTTCCGCAGACAAGAAAGGGCTTTTTCACCCTTTCCCGCTCCAAAATTTCCGCGAATTTTTCCTGAAAAATCTTGCCTTGATACAGGGGCATTATTCCCCTCCTAAATGCTCTAACAGGCAGATAGCACCCGCTCCAACACTCAACTTTAACGCATCGCCTGCAAAACACGCTGATGTCCCGCGTTGTCCAGGAGGGAGGATACCTCAAAACCCGCCGAAATGAACAGGGGTGCGACGGCGTCGTATTGTCCGTCCCCAAGTTCCAAAAGCAATATATCCTTTACGCCGTGGGACCAGAATTCCGCGATAGCACTGTAGAAAACCAGTCCGTCATCACCGCCGTCGAGCGCCATTTCAGGCTCCCGCTGTACCTCGCGCTGAAGAGTTTTCAATTCCCCTTTGGGGATGTAGGGCGGATTGCTGACGATGGCGCTGACACTCAGGAACTTTGAGGGCTGCTCCTCCAGGACATCCGTCTGCATCAGCACACAGTTGCGCAGTTTGTGCCGCTCCTTGTTGCGCTTGATATAATCCATAGCGACAGGAGATTTCTCAATCAAAAACACTGTGGAAAGGGGCAGGCGTTTGGCGATGCTGAGACCGATACAGCCCGAACCCGCGCATAAATCCAGTATGACAGGGGCGGGATGATCCGCGAAAAACTCCACTGTCCGCTCCACAATGAGCTCTGTTTCGGGGCGGGGTATCAACACTCCCTCCCCCACATAAAATGACAGGTCACAGAAGTCCCATTCACCTAAGATGTATTGGATCGGTTCACCATCTAAACGCCGCTGTATCAAGTTTTCGATCTCGTTCACCCGCGAATCCGGCACGCTGTCCGCCGTCAAAAGTTGTGTTTGGTTAAAGCCTAAGGCGCGGCAAATAATCCAATCGCTTTCGGCACGGGAGTTCTCAACCCCCTCCTGCTCCAGACGTTGGGCAAGCTCGTTTCTCAAGAGTTTGATAGATTTCACAGCTCGTCCCCCTATTCTTTCAAAGTTCAGGCAAAATGCGCATATTTATCTCCTCGGGAATTGGCTCCTCCACGGTGATTTCCTCTGGGGGAAGCAGTCCCTCGGCGGCTTTCAGGGCAGTTATCGCCACCTCTATCATGGCATCCTCAGGCTCCACTGTGGTGAGCTTTTGCATCCACAAGCCGGGCAATATCAGAGCGTGGGTGAACACATTTTGATAGCGTCCCGCCAGTTGAATCAGCTCATAGCCAACAGATACAATCAACGGCAGCATGATGAGTTTTACAGCAATCCACAGCCCGTTGTGATCCTTAAGCCCGGGAAAAAAGAAGAGTACTAACGCACTTACGGCGATGCTCAAGGCTATAGTCAGGAAGATGAAGCTTGTGCCGCAGCGGGGGTGCAGACGGGACTGTCTGCGGACGTTTTCCACGGTCAAATCTTTTTTGGCTTCATAGCAAAATATGGTCTTATGCTCCGCGCCATGGTACATGAATACACGGCGGATATCCGGCAGTCGGCTCATGGCGAACATATAACCAACGAAGATTGCCACGCGCAGGAGTCCTTCAAAGAGCGCCTTGAATCCGTCCAACTCGCCGCCTGTCATGTTGTTGAGAGCGCCGAAAAGCCATGTGGGAAGCCAGGCGAATATGATGAACGCCAAACCGATGCCCAATACAGTGCCAATGGTGGTGATTGCCCCCATCATTTTATCGCCGAGTTTTTCCTCCAACCAAATGTCAAATTTCGTCTTTTCTCCCGACTCGTCAATATCCTCAAATGCACTTTCCGCAGACTGGGTCATGCACTTGAAGCCAAAAACTTGAGACTCCACAAGATTGACCATGCCGCGGATAAATGGCAGTCCCAACCACTTGTGTTTGTCGCGGGCGCGGACAAATGATTTCATGGTGGTGTTGAGCGTGCCGTCAGGCTTGCGCAGGGATACCGCTGCGCCTTTTTGCCCCATCATCATAACACCCTCGATGAGAGCTTGTCCGCCCACGGCGCAATATTTTTTCTTTTTCTTTTTGAGGGTTATATCTTTCTTCACTCTTTTGCTCCAATAGTGGGTTTTCCCATTATTTTTTTGTCTTTTGACATTATACCAACGCTCCCCCAAAATTCTGTGAGAGAACATCCAAATATATTATACATAAAAATTGTGAATTAATCAAGGGTTTTGAGATTTCGTTACACAGCAATCCCGCGAAATCAGTTGACTGCTACCAAAAATTATGTTATAATCTTACCAATGACACGGATACTATGAGCAACACTCATCGTTGCTATCTAGTACCAGAGCACAAAGATTTAACCTTAGTAAGGAGGCAGAAAACATGGAATTTAAAAACAGTCAGACTGCGGCGAATTTGGCGGCAGCGTTCGCGGGGGAATCCCAGGCGGGGATAAAGTACGGCTATTACGCCGGCAAAGCAAAGAAAGAGGGCTATCAACAGATAGCGGCGATTTTTGCCGAAACCGCAGGCAACGAAAAAGAACACGCAAAGCTTTGGTTCAAGGAGCTGCACGACGGCGCGGTGCCGGATACGGCGCAGAATTTGCTGGACGCGGCGGAAGGTGAGAACTATGAGTGGACCGATATGTATGCGGGTTTTGCTGTGACCGCCCGTGAGGAGGGCTTTGAGCGCATTGCCGCGCTGTTTGACATGGTGGCGAAAATCGAGAAGTCCCACGAGGAGCGTTACCGCAAGCTGATTGACAACCTTGAAAATTCTCAAATCTTTGAGAAAGACGGCGAGGTTGTATGGATCTGCCGCAACTGCGGACACCTTCATGTTGGCACATCCGCACCGCAAATTTGCCCCACCTGCGCACATCCACAAGCATATTTTGAGGTTAAGGCGGAAAATTATTGAGAACCTGTGTTCAGTAGGCTAATCACATGAAAAACCGTCCTAAAAAAGTATTCCTATACCCCATACCACTACTGCTTGCGGCGGTAGTGGTTGTGGGGTTTTTGTTTCTGTTGGTTATTGGACAGCGCAGCGTTATGAGAAGCACTTTAAGTAGCGCTGTATATACCGAAATTGAGCAGGAAACAAGCGTTATCGAACCAACAACCACAACCACCGCATCATCCGCCGACGGGAACATAACAAAAACAAAACGCGTCACAACTACTGCTGCACAAAGTACTCAGGAAATAAAAAACATGGATCGCCCCCTCCCTGTTTTTGAGAAGCTAGACACACTTTTTGTCGGGATTGGGGAGCATTATGAAGATAATGCCGCTGTCACGCTTAAACTCAACGCCGCGGAGCGTGAAAGACTGTGGGCGCTTTTGGATGTTGACAGTTGGGAATTGATGGAGGAAGAAAGTCTTGATCCTCATGCTTTTTCAATTTTTGCGGAGCAGACCTGGTTTTTCGCTTATGGTGACCAAAAAACCTTGATTGTGCCGTTTTTTCCAGAAAATGACGGGAGGAAAATCTGCTATTTCGCGCCGGAGGAGTTAATCGCAAATGTATTGGCGTTTGCGCATGATTTGGGCTAGAACCTGTATTGAGTAGATTAAACAGACTATATTTTTAGCGATTTTTTTGCCAAACGAGGCAAAAAACTTGCAATTTGCCGCCAAAACGGCTATAATATACTTAGCACCTTTGTGCTTCAAGGTTGCGAGCCGAAAGAAGAAAATAGAGTACAGCAGTATCTTGGCTACTGACTGTATGCTGTGGGTTGCCATTGCTGTGTTGTATTTTCTGCTTTCTACTCTGTGCCTGAAAGCGTGGGTGTATTAGCGATGTTGGAAGTTTTTCCAACGTCTAAACTGACTAACCGAAAGGCAGAAAAACAATGACAGAAGAATTCAGAACCTTTGAAACCACAATCGGCGGCAGACCGTTTATTGTGGAAACAGGCAAGATGGCAATGCTTGCGGGGGGCGCGTGTATGGTACGCTACGGCGGAACCAACATCCTTTGTACCGCGACGATGAGTGCCAAACCCCGCGACGGCATTGACTTCTTTCCGCTCTCTGTGGACTTTGAGGAGAAGCTCTACGCCGTGGGCAAAATCCCAGGCTCATTCCAACGCAGAGAGGGCAGAGCTAGCGAAAAAGCGACCCTTGCGGGGCGCGTAATCGACCGCCCAATCCGCCCCCTGTTCCCCAAGGATATGCGCAATGACGTGGGCATCGTGGCGACTATCATGTCCGTTGACCCCGACTGCCAGCCCGATGTGGCGGCAATGTTAGGCGTATCCATCGCCATCTCAATCAGCGAAATTCCCTGGGACGGACCAATCGCGGGCGTGTGCGTTGGATTGGTTGACGGTGAGTTCGTCATAAATCCCACGGCAGAACAGCGGGAAAAGAGCCGTATGTCCACAATCGTCGCCTCCACGGCGGATTTGGTCGCCATGATTGAGTCCAGTGCCGACGAGGTATCTGACCAGGAGATGATTGATGCAATCCTCTTTGGGCACAAGGAAAATCAGCGGTTGGTGGCGTTTGTCAACGACATCAAGGCGCAAATCGGCAAGGAGAAGATTGACTTCCCATCCAACGACCCCGCCCCCGAGATGTATGAGGACGTTAAGGCGTTGGCACTTGACAAGGTCAAGGCGGCTCTTGATACTGACGACAAGCGTGTTCGTGACGAGCGGCTCAAGCCCGTTTATGAGGAAGTTCACGCCGCTTTGGACGTAAAATATCCCGACGACATCGCCAAGATTGACGACTGCCTTTATAAGCTTCAAAAATTTGTCGTCCGCCGTTGGTTGCTAGACGAGGGCAAACGCGTTGACGGGCGCGGCATTGACGACATCCGCAAGCTCACCGCCGAGGTGGACGTTCTCGACCGCGTCCACGGCTCCGGGCTGTTCTCCCGCGGACAAACCCAGGTGCTGACCGTCACTACTCTGGGCACAATCCGCGACAGCCAACTGTTGGACGGCATTGACGAGCAGGATACCAAACGGTATATGCATCACTATAATTTCCCGTCTTTTTCCGTAGGTGAAACCCGTCCCTCAAGAGGACCGGGCAGGCGTGAAATCGGTCACGGCGCTTTGGCGGAAAAAGCCCTGTTGCCCGTTATCCCATCCGTTGAGGAGTTCCCATACTCCATCCGCCTTGTGTCCGAGGTTTTGTCCTCCAACGGTTCCACCTCACAGGGAGCAATCTGCGGCTCGACCCTTTCCCTCATGGCGGCGGGTGTTCCAATCAGACGCCCTGTTGCCGGTATTTCCTGCGGTCTTATCACCGAGGGCGAGAGGTTCATGACCATGGTGGACATCCAAGGTCTTGAGGACTTTTTCGGCGATATGGATTTCAAGGTTGCCGGAACAAGCGAGGGCATTACCGCAATCCAAATGGATCTTAAGATTTATGGTCTGACCGAGGAAATTATCCGCGAGGCGATTGAGAAAACCCACAAAGCACGGATGTTCATCCTTGATGAGGTCATGCTGCCATGTATTGCCCAGCCCCGTGAGGATCTCAGTGCCTATGCGCCCAAAATGCTCTCCACAAAGATTAACCCCGAAAAAATCGGCGATGTTATTGGCAAGCAGGGTAAGATTATCCAGAAAATTTGCGCGGAATGCGACTGTAAAATCGACGTGGAGGAGGACGGCAGTGTCTTCATCTCCGCTCTTGACAGGGCTAACGCCGAGCGAGCGCTGCTCATGGTGGAGACAATCGCCACGGATCCGGAGCCGGGCAGCATCTATCGCGGCGTTGTCACCCGCCTGATGAGCTTCGGCGCTTTCGTTGAGATTGCCCCCGGCAAGGAGGGGATGGTGCATATAAGCCACCTTGACGTGAAGCGCACTGAACGCGTTGAGGACGCCGTGAATGTGGGCGACGTTGTGAACGTGAAGGTTCTTGAGATTGACGACCAAGGGCGTTTGAATCTCTCCCGCCGTGAGGCGTTGATTGAGGTTGAGGGTCTGAAAGCCGACCCGTTGCCAGAGCGTCCCCCAAGACGCGACGGCGGACGCGGCGGAAGAGCGCCGCGGCAGTTTTAGGGCTTAGGTTGAATCTTTAACAGATCTCCTCGAAAAATACTTTCGGGGAGATTTTTAGTCGCCTAACTTGAAAATCAACTGGTCTTTGCGGTCTATTTTCCATCTGACTTCGTCAAAAGTGCTCGCAATACGAAAGTATTACTGCGCTTTTTTCCTTGCCAGACGAAAAATATTCTCGCAAATCCTGAGCCGATTTTCAAGTTAATCGACTGTATTATTTGTATCCTCAAGCTAACTTTCAGCATAAAGTAGACAGTATACAACTTTGCCGACTGTCTGCTTTATGCTGAATCGAGGTGATTTTTTGCGCAAAATTGGCTTCACACAGGCACTAACAGAGATG
>WRKY01000006.1 GCA_009777895.1 Oscillospiraceae bacterium | reverse complement strand
AAAAATTTAACGTTTTGTTGTGCTGTTTTTGTATATTTTTCACTTTAAGTATGGTATAATCTTTTCACCCAAAAGAACAAAAGCACCATGTGTAAAGAGAGGAATTGAAAATGAACATACCAGAAATTAACGGAACTCTCCGCGCCTTTCGCCTGAATGTGCCTGAGGAAATCAACGCCTGCTCGGGGCTGCGGCTCTTTGGGCGGTTGATAAAGTCTGTGCTTTATTCCACCGACGCGTGCATAATCCCCAACTGCAACGCCGACGCGGTTATCGCCGTCTATCCCTTCACGCCCCATCCGCCCATAACGGAAGCGGTGATGAAAGTCGCCTCTGTGCCGGTGTTTGTGGGCGTTGGCGGCGGTTTGACAAAGGGCCCGCGGGTCATCGGGCTTGCCCGCCACGCGGAGTTCCAAAACGCCTGCGGCGTGGTGGTGAACGCGCCGACATCCAACGAGGTTGTGGCGGAGCTGAAAAAAACCGTGGACATCCCCGTGGTTGTCACTGTGTTGAGTGAGCATGAAGACATCGAGGCGCGTTTCAAGGCAGGGGCGGACATCTTGAACGTATCCGCTGCGGCGAAAACCGTGGACACAGTCCGTTCCATCAGACAGCGATACCCAGACGCGGCGATTATCGCTACAGGCGGTCCCACCGCAGAGAGCATCGTGGCGACTGTTGAGGCGGGTGCGAACTGTATCACTTGGACGCCCCCCTCCAATGGCGAGGTGTTTAAGGGAATCATGGATGCTTATCGTAAGGGTTTGCCCCATCCCTAGGGGACAAATTAGAACCTGTGCTTTGATGAAATGACCGGGAAATGGAGACTGGTGAAATGAGTATACCAAGCAGAATCAAAAAGCCCGTACACAAACAGGCGCCCCCCTGGCGGGTTTACACAACGGCAATCGGTGAACTGTCGCCCTATCGCTTTGTCGTCATTTTTGCCCGCTATCAAGGAAAATGGCTGTATACAAGACATAAAAAGCGCAGCACATGGGAAACGGCTGGCGGTCATATTGAAAAGGGGGAAACGCCCTATGAAGCCGCAAAACGTGAGTTGTATGAAGAAACGGGCGCAAAACCGTTTGAAGTTATCGGGCTTTTCGACTATGCCGTACATACCGAAACCGAATTTTCTTACGGTCGGGTATTCTTTGCCGAAATTGAAGAGATGAACGATTTGCCAGAAAGCGAAATGGCGCAGACGCGGCTATTCGATAACATTCCCGATTCTATGACGTATCCGCAGATTTTGCCCGTATTGTATGAGCAACTACAACATCATTTGTTAACGCAAAGCAGCCCTGATGAGATTTGGGATGTTTATGACGAAAACCGTAATCTTACTGGAAGAACCCATAGGCGCGGTGACCCATTGCGCGATGGAGATTACCATTTGGTAGTTCATGTTTGGCTGCAAAACAGCAAGGGTGAGTTCTTGATTACCCGCCGGGCGCCGGAAAAGCATTATCCGCTGATGTGGGAATCGACAGGCGGCAGCGCGATTGCCGGCGATGACAGTCTGATGGCGGCGATACGAGAGGTTAAGGAAGAAACAGGACTGGATATACTGTCTGAATGCGGGGAAGTCATTATCAGGCAAAAGCGAAATAATGACTTCTGTGATATTTGGCTGTTTCGTCAGGAATTTGACATGATGGATGTTGTATTGCAAGAAAATGAAACTATTGATGCAAAATTGGCAAGCCCGGACGATATTCGCAAAATGATTGCCGCCGGTGATTTTGTAATTTTTGATTATTTGGATGAGTTTTTTGAGAAAGCGAAATTATAGTCGATTAACTTGAAAATCGGCTCAGGATTTGGGAGAATATTTTTCGTCTTGCAAAAAGCACAGGAATACTTTTGTATTACGCGCATTTTTGACGAAGTCAGATGGAAAATAGACCGCAAAGACCAGTTGATTTTCAAGTTAGGAGAATATATAACGCTGCACTTACTATTTGTATCTCATCACCGTTATAAATATCCAAAATCTAACATCCAGAAATGAGGCTGCCGTGACGAAACCATGTAAAACTGCCCTGTTTGAACTGTATTTCCAACGTAATCCACGCTCTGGGGGCTTCGCCGTGTTCAGCGGCGGGGATGAGCTGAGGGCATACTTAGAGGATAAAGGCGTGGCGGCGATGGTTCGCAGCGTCCCTGAGGGGGGGGCGATTTTCCCCGCGACTCCTGTGTTGACGGTGGAGTGTGAGCCTCTGGCATTCCTCTCCATTGCCGAGGACGCTGCCCAGTTGGCGGGGGACTTGTGTGCGCAGGCGACTATGAAAGCGCGGCTGCTTTTGGCGTGCGCAAACGCAGCTTCAAGCGCGGCGGAACATCAGGGCAGCGGCTTGTATTACAAGAGCGTGCGGCTCACGCCGTCGGCACTGCCCGCCCGCTTGGATCCTGTGTCCACACGTCTTGTGGACTGTTTTGATGAGGAAAAACACGCCTTTGACTATATCTCACAGCAGTATCCTCAGCAGTGCGTATTGCCTGTGGACAGCATATCCACTCTGAAAAGCGGCATTCCCAACGCTATTTCTGTGCTGAAAAATTGCCGGCAAAAGGGAATTTTAATCAGTTCAGGTGACATTGCCTATCAGGCGATACACGGGCGGAAGATGTTGGACGAGGCGGGCCTTGAGGATTGCAAAATCTATGCGGGGGGCGCCTTGGACGAGTTTTTGATTAGTGCAATCAGACGGCAGGGCGCACCTGTGGACGCTTTTTGCGTGGATTCTCTGCCCCATTGTAACGACTTCAAAACCCGCTTTGCCCTTAGTATGGCGGGGGCAATGCCCCGCATGACCCGCAGTCAAAACGTGACGAAAATCACCCCCCCTGCGCGCAAAGAGCTCTGGCGCGTCTTTGACGAAAACGGCAAGGCGTTGGCGGATTTGATGACTCTTGATGGGGAAAAACTGCCCTTAGGGGAGAGCTACACCCTCTTTGACCCCCATATGCCCTGGAAAAAAACCCGCATTGAGCGACTCAGCGCAACACGTATTTTGCGCAGCTGTCACGATGAAACCTCGACCTCTTTGGCAGGTGTTGAACATCTTTGGGACGAGGTTTTGCGCTTTGAAAATCCCCACAAGTATTATGTGGATTATTCTCAGGGTTTGTGGGAGCTTTGCCAGGGGATGATGGAGGGATAGCTTAGGCGGCTATATAGTCTCCTAACATGAAAATGAACTGGTCTTTGCGGTGTATTTTCCATCTGACGTCGTCAAAAATGCTCGTAATTCGAAAGTATTCCTGCACTTTTTTCCTTGCCAGACGAAAAATATTCTCCCAAATCCTGAGCCGATTTTCAAGTTAATCGACTATAACTTTTCGCTCACGCTAATCTTCCCAAGGCGGCGCTTCCTGCGCGCCGGGGATAAAACTGCCGCCCAGAGCGGTGCGTTCGTGATACTGCACCTTGCTTATCAGTACCTTGCGGGGGCGGCTGCCCTCAAAGGGACCCACAATCCCCGCCTGCTCAAGCTCTTCAATAACGCGGGAAGCGCGGGCGTATCCCAATTTCAGTCTGCGCTGAAGCAAGGTGGTACTCGCCATCTGTGCATCCACCACAACGCGAATCGCCTCCTCAAACATATCGTCCCGCTCGCCGCTCCCGCCGGCCGTACTCACCAATTCGTCGCCGAAAGAAGCGCCTTTTTTGGACTTGCCAATATCCGCCGCAAGACTCTCAATCTCGTTCTGTATGCTGTCGTCGTACTCCGTGTTACACTGGCGGGAAACGAACTGCACAACCTGCTCCACCTCCGCGTCGGAGATGTAACAGCCCTGCACACGCACGGGTTTTTGCAGGTCAACAGGAGCAAAGAGCATATCGCCGTAGCCCAAAAGTTTTTCCGCCCCCGCCGCGTCGAGGATGGTACGGCTATCCACCTGACTGGATACAGACAGGGCGATTCGGCTAGGCACATTTGCCTTGATTAGCCCCGTAATAACGTCCACCGAGGGGCGTTGAGTGGCAATCACAAGGTGAATCCCCGCAGCACGCGCCTTTTGGGCAATGCGGCAGATTGAGTCCTCAACCTCTTTTTGCGCAATCATCATCAAATCCGCAAGCTCGTCGATGAAAATCACAATGCGTGTCATCATCTCAAAATCTCCAGTACGAGCGGATATCTCGTTGTAACTGCTCAAGTCCCTCGCGCCGCGCTCCGCCAATAGTTTGTAGCGTTTCTCCATTTCACCCACAGCCCATGTGAGAGCTGCCGCCGCCTTGCGCGGGTCGTTCACAACGGGTATCTCAAGGTGGGGTACGCCGTTATAAATGGCAAATTCTACCTGTTTCGGATCAATCATCAGCATACGCACCTCGTCAGGAGCGGCGTTGAAAAGCAGGCTGACAATCATGGTGTTCATGCACACAGATTTGCCTGAACCCGTCGTCCCCGCAATCAAAAGGTGGGGCATTTTCGCCAGATCCGCACACACAACATTGCCGCTGATATCCCGTCCCAGAGCAACATTCAGCTTGGAGCGACTGCGTTTGTAGACAGGGCTGTCCAAAATTTCTCGCAGACCCACCGCCGCTTTTATCTTGTTGGGCACTTCAATGCCGATGGCGGATTTCCCGGGTATTGGCGCTTCAATGCGCACTCCCACGGCGGCAAGGCGCAGGGCGATGTCGTCGGAAAGGTTGGTTATCTTGTTGATTCGCACTCCCGCCTCGGGGACAAGCTCGTATCGGGTCACCGACGGACCCCGGGAAATATTATCGATTGTCGCCCGCACACCAAAGCTCTCCAAGGTTTCAATAAGAGTCCGCGCTGTATTTCGCTCCAACTCCTCGGCGCGGGCATTGGCTCCGCCGCCCGCAGTGTTTTTTAGTATGGACAGCGGCGGACAACAATACGCCGCATCCTCGATGACTGGCACGGGAGAGGATGGGGCAGAGGTTTGCGCCGTTTTCTTGACCGTTTTTTTTGCGGTGGATTCATCTTGAGATTTTTGTTGAGTGAATATGCCAAAGGGATCTTTAGGGTGTTTTTTGGGGGCGGGCGGAGGGTTTTTCTTTGTATTTGCGCTCCCCTCAAAAATTCGCGCGATACTGGATTTAGAACGTTCTTGAAATTCCTCATTGAGCGCTGCTTCCGCCTGTTCCTCGCCAAAGGGTTCGCTTTTTTTTCTGTGTTTATCCGCGCTTTTTTTGCGGCGCGGGGTGATTTTTTTCGCCGCTATGCCAACACCTTTCGCCACGGAAACTATGTTCTGGCGCGTCCAAAAAAGCAGCAACGTAACAAAGCTCACACCCAAAATAATCAGTGCGGGGGTCTGCCCCATTTTGCCTAAAGGCGCACCCAACAGCGCCCCCAAGGCACCGCCGCTCAGGTGTATGCGCGCGGCGTAAAACTCGTTGATGATTTGGTCGAACCACGAGGTGTATTGGAGGTATTCAGAGCTGTAGGCGAAGGCAAAAACGTGCCACGCGGTGAGGAAAACCGCCAGTGCGGCGAAGCCGTATTTTACAAAGGCGCCGCCACGTTTTTTGACACTCTCGAAAGAAAACGCCACCGCCTCTGCGACGCACAGGGCGGCAACGATGTAAACGCCGATGCCAAAAACGCCGCGATAGGCATGGTGAAACCACAGCCACGCGCTTTGCCCGGGAATAATCGCCGCCGCCAAAAGCAGCGATCCCAACCCGAAGAACAGGGCAGAGCTATGCTCAACCAAACGCCGCGAACGCTCGGCTTTTTGCGCTTTTTGCTCAATTTCCCGCTCTTTGTTTTGACGGGCGGTACTTTTGTTTTCCGCTTTTTTTACTCTTGCCGTGTTCTGTTTTTTTCTTGCGCTTGTTTTCTTTTTTCGTTTTTTAGGCATATGTTTTGCGCTCCTAGTGTTATAGTCTCCAACATTTTATTGAATCTGCGTATTTCCCAAGGAGATCCACTGGAGAAAGTATAACATTTTTGGAGAAAAAAGGCAAATGAGCGGTGAATAATATCGTTTTGAAAGTATTACAGTCTAACCTGCCTATCTTTTCAATAAGCCATTTTATAGTCGAATAACTTGAAAATCGGCTGATTTTTCTCAACAAGCCATTTTACTAACTCCCAAATAATAAAGCACACACTCCGCTAAGTTCTCGGCGTGGTCTCCGATACGCTCGAAGTATTTGGCAATCATAAGCAAATCAAGACATTCCCCCGCCACAGTGCTGTCGCTGCGCAGACGTTCAATCAGCTCGTCCTTGATCTTGTTAAACAGCCCGTCAACCACGTCGTCATAGGCGATGACGGCATGGGCTTTTTCTGCATCCTTTTCGATGAACGCCTCAAGGCTTTCGGACACCATCTTGCGAATTGCCCGCGCCATATCGGCAATATGCACATCGCTTTTGACGCTGCTGCCGCGCATATAGCAGGAAAGCTCGGCAATATCTGCCGCCTGGTCGCCAATGCGCTCCAGGTCAGTAATCATCTTCTGTGCCGCCGTCACGTGGCGCAGATCACTTGCCATGGGTTGTTGGTGGAGCAATAAGCGTACACATTGATGCTCAATATCGCTCTCCATGAGATTGATGTCCTGTTCGGTTTCCGCAGTTTTTTGGCGCATATCCTCGTCGTCGTTCAAAAGCGCCTTGGCACAGCTAGCAATCGCCGCCTCACACAAAGCCCCCATCTTCAAAAGGCTCTCGTGCATACTGTTGAGCTGTTTTTCATAATACTTGCGCATTAGCCAAACCTCCCTGTTATATAATCTTCCGTGCGTTTGTCGCTAGGCATGGCGAAAATTATGTCCGTCTTGTCGTACTCAATCATGTCGCCAAGGAGGAAAAACGCGGTTTTGTCTGAAATTCGCGCCGCCTGCTGCATATTGTGGGTGACTATCACGATTGTGTAGTCCTTTTTTAGCTGCATGACCAAATCCTCAATGTGAGAGGTGGAGATGGGATCCAAGGCACTGGTGGGTTCGTCCATGAGCAGCACCTCCGGCTTCACAGCCAAAGCGCGGGCTATACACAGCCGCTGCTGCTGTCCTCCTGACATACCCAAGGCGCTTTTCTTCAGCCTGTCCTTGCACTCCTCCCATATTGCCGCCCTGCGCAGTGATTCCTCCACAATCTCGTCCAACGCCTGTTTGCTCCGTATGCCGTGAGTGCGAGGTCCAAAAGCGACGTTGTCATAGATACTCATGGGGAAAGGATTGGGTTTTTGGAACACCATGCCCACCCGCTTGCGCAGGAGGTTGATGTTGATGTTGGCGTAGATATCCTCGCCGTCAAGCTCGATTTTTCCCGTGATTTTACAGTCCTCAACAAGGTCGTTCATGCGGTTGAGGGTTTTGAGCAGGGTAGATTTTCCGCAACCCGACGGACCAATAAAGGCGGTAATCCCCTGAGCGTCAATGTTCAAATTCACGTTCTTAAGTGCCTGAAAGGCGCCATAATATAGATTGAGATTTTTGATACTGAATTTGTATTTCATATTTTTTGTGCCATGTGTCCTTTCATGTATTGGGTGCTTAGAACCTGGAAATCTTTCGTGCAATCAGTGCTGACAGGGCGTTAATTACAAGGACAAGGAGGATTAAGACCACGGCAGTGGCGTAAGCTTCATTGATATGGAGAGCTTCCCCCGACAGGCGAAAGAGGTGAACTGAGAGGGTTCGCGCCGAGTCCATGGGGCTTTGGGCGACCCGCGCCAGTGTCCCCGCGGTGTAAATCAAAGCTGCAGTTTCCCCCACAACACGCCCGATGGCGAGTATCACACCCCCAAGAATACCGGGCACAGCGGCGGGCAGGGAGATAGAAAAAACTGTGCGCAGCTTTCCCGCGCCAAGTCCGTAGCTCCCCTCGCGGTAAGCGTCAGGGACGGACAACAGCGCTTCCTCAGTTGTCCGCATAATCAGAGGCAAGATCATGATTGCCATGGTCAGCGCCCCCGCAAGGAGGGAATACCGCCACCCCAGAGCGATGACGAAAAACACCATGCCGAAAATACCGTAAACAATGGAGGGAATCCCCGAGAGGGTTTCCGCCGCCATGCGTATGAACTTGACAAATTTGTTGCCCCTCTTGGCATATTCCGCGAGAAAAATGGCGGTGAAAATCCCAATGGGTACAGCAAAAGTCATGGAAATCGCCGTCATCAGGATTGTGTTAATCAGCGCAGGCATTAAGGAAACATTTTCGCTTGTGTACTCCCACTGAAACAGCCCGACATTCAAATTCGGAATACCTTTTAGGAAAATAAAGCCCACGATGTAGAGTATAAGAAAGGAAGTAAGCGCACTTGCGGCGCGGATTAGCACTTTCATTGCGATAGAAAAATAGTCCCGCTTTACAGCTGTCAGGCTCGTGTTCATGTCTTTTGCCTCCTTTTCACCAGTGATAGAAGCAGGTTTATAATGAGGATAAACACGAAAAGCACCGCCGCCGTAGCGATTAGGGCCTCCCGATGTAAGCCCTCAGCATAACCCATCTCCAACACCACGTTAGCGGTGAGTGTCCGCACGCCGTCGGCGAGACTTTCGGGAAGCATTGCCTGGTTTCCCGCCACCATGATCACCGCCATGGTTTCGCCCACGGCGCGCCCAAGTCCCAGGATAACCCCCGCCGTCACACCGGATTTTGCGGCAGGCAGCACGGTGAAGAACATACCGCGTTCCGGGGTCGCCCCCAGTGCCAACGCCCCCTCATAATAGCTTTTGGGGACGGCTTTTATCGCGCTTTCGCTTACGCGGATAATAGTGGGCAGAATCATAATCCCCAACAGGAGTGAGGCGGTGAGCATACTTTTTCCGCTGCCTACGCCCAAGATATTCCGCACGAAGGGTACCATCACCACCAAGCCGAAAAAGCCGTAAATCACTGAAGGGATACCCGCCATGAGGGAGATTGCGGGGTTGAGGGCTTTGTACAGGGGTTTAGGGCAGAATTTCGCTAAGTAGACAGCGGTGAGGACGCCCAAGGGAACGCCCACAAGCAAAGCTCCCGCTGTGACGTATATACTGCCGATTATCATTGGGAAGATGCCGAAAAGTTGGTTTGCGGGTTTCCACTGCTTGCCTAAAAGGAACTCGCCGACACCGATTTTGCCTATGGCGGGCAGACCGCCGGAAAATAGAAAATAGCAAATCAGCACCACAAAAATTATGGAGATACACGCGGCGGCGGCGAAAACGAATTTCATTGCGGTTTCTTTGAATTTTTGCATAAAATACCTTGTCAATATACGGTAATGAGTTGTGAGTGTTGCTACCTGTGCAATCTAAAGAGTGTTGACACTACTGAAATGTGCAGATCTTTGAGATAATTTTTCTCATTTCAAGGCAACGAAAGGGGAAAATTAGCCATAAAGATGTGCATTTTGCGTAGTGTCAACACGACCTAGTATCTATTCTCCGGAATTTAGGGAACTCCAATCACGCAGTTCGCCAAGATAGATGTTCATAATCTCCTGGATGCTAGCGTTTTCTATGGAGTTTTCCTTGTTGACAATCACGGCGATGCCGTCAGTGGCAATTTGAGTTTCGGAAACTCCTTGGGCTTTTTCGTCGTCCTTAAGGTCGCGCGACGCCATGCCGATGTCACAGCTACCGTTGATTGCGGACTGGACGCCAACACTGGAATCGCTCTCGTTAATTTGCACGTCGGCGTTGGTGTTCAGGGTCATATAGGTTTCCGCCAATTTTTCCATGAGGGGAGACACAGAGGATGAACCGTCAATGAATACCTTGCCCTCGGGGCTGTTGCTCTCGAACTTTTCCATGCCCTCAAGTGCGATATAACCGCGCTCGGTAACTACTTCTTGTCCCTCCCGGCTCATGATGAAGTCCATGAAATCCTGGGCGACGCCGCTCAATTCGCCTTTGGTAACAACGTTAAAGGGGCGCTGAATTTTGTAGCTACCGTTGGCGATGTTTTCGCTTGTCGCCTCTACCCCGTCAATGCTCAGTGCCTTGACAGTGTCGTTTAGAGAGCCAAGGGAGATATAGCCAATTGCCTTGGAATTGCCCGTCACACTGGTGATAACGCCTGCGGTATTGTTCATGATTTCTGCGCGATCATAGCTGCGGTCGGTCTTTGTTCCGTCCTCGTTTTTCACTTCAACGCCGAAAAGCTCAACGAATGCACCGCGAGTACCGGAACCCTCCTCGCGGTTGATGACGGCGATTTCGGTGTTAGCGTTTTCGCCGTCAAGCATATTGCAGGCAGTAAGCCCTAAGGCAAGAACAAGAACGGCTGCAAGTGCGATAGCAATGATTGTTTTAGACTTTATCCATTGAATTTTTTTCATTTTAACTACCCCCTAAATGTGAATTTGTGAAATCTGTGGTTTATGATTTATATGCAATATAGTGTACGCAAACTTTGCTTGTAATAGTCATCTGCAACTTTGTGCCACTTCAATTCTTCATATTATACATCACATCATTGACTATTGCCCGCACCTGGGGGTTAGTCTTTATCTCCTGATCCATTTGGCGCAGGGAGTGGAGTACAGTGCTGTGGTCGCGTCCGAATTCCTTGCCGATATCCTGCATGGAAAGACTGGTGAGCTGACGTGCGCAGTAAATTGCCGCCTGGCGCATCACCACTGTTTTGCCATCGCGCTTTTTACTGCGTATGTCGTCAATGTTACCATTAAAAGCGCGGACAATCTCGTCAACAATACGGCTGAGGGTCACCGCAGGCGGCGCGTCGTCCTCCAAAACGTCCTTGATAACAAGCTCGGCGGTGGCGCGGTTGGGTTCCATGCCGTTGAGCTTCACATACGCCTGCAAGCGCCTTGCCGCTCCTTCCAGTTGGCGGACATTATTGCGCAGTTTATCGGCAATATACGCCACCGTTTCATGGGGAAAACTGATGTCCAGATCCTGTGCCTTACGCTTGATTATCGCCACGCGGGTTTCAAAATCCGGCGGTTTAATATCGGCAATCATTCCCATCTCAAAGCGGGTACGCAACCGCTCTTCTAATGTTGCAATGTCCTTTGGCGGTCGGTCGGAGGTGAGGACGATCTGCCCCCCCGCTTCTGTAATCGCGTTGAAGGTGTGGAAAAACTCCTCCTGTGTAGAGTCTTTGCCCGCAATAAACTGCACATCATCCACGAGCAAAATATCCAAGTTTCTGTATTTTTTATGAAACTTATGTGTATCTTGCCGAAAAATGTGGCTGATTAACTCGTTGGCAAAATTTTCACCAGTAGTGGCAACGGCGCGTATGTTGGGGTTATCTTGAGAAATTTTGTGCAAAATCGCCTGCATGAGATGGGTCTTGCCAAGCCCAGAACGCCCGTAAATGATAAGTGGGTTGAAGTCCTGCCCAAGCTTTTTTGACACGGACAAAGCGGCGGCATTGGCGAACTTGTTGTTGGGACCCACAACGAAAGTATCGAAGGTCTGCAACCTCGTGACCACGGTTTTTTTCTCCTCTTTCGGCAGAGCGTCGTCTCCGTCAGCGAGGATAACAATATTCACGGGAAAGCCCAAAACGTTTTGCAGCGTTTCGTCCAAAACATTCATGAATTTTTTTTCAATCAGGGGCTTTTTGAAAGGACTGGTGGTAAGTACGATTTTTTCGTCGTCAAAAGAAACCAGTGTCAACTCCGCTAACCAGACGTTATAGGTGATTTCGTTGACCGTTTCTTTGAGGTTCTCGCATACCATCGCCCAAATTTCCGAAAATGATTCCATATCAAACCTCAATTCAGTATCCGGTAAAGAGTAGTCAGCGCAGAATTTGCAGACCGTGCTGCCTACTCATTACCGCTTGCCTAATTAATCATTTTGCTGATATCATATATGGCTGCAGCTGCATGGCGAAAGACTGAACCGAGGTGGTTTGCAGGGTGACCTTACCGGGACCTGTGATTTTGGTGTTGAAAAAGCCCTCGCCGCCAAAAAGGACATTTTTCGCGCCTTTCACCGACTGGACGTCGATGGTGCAGGTGGCGTCGCACATCGCCAACGCGCCTGTGCTGACGATGAGTGTCTGCCCGGACTGCAGTTCATACTCCACAGCGTAACCGTCAACCTCAACGAAAGCAATGCCGTTGCCGCTGAGCTTTTGGAGAACGAAGCCTTCGCCGCCCAACAGACCCGCACCGAAACGTTTTTGGAAAAATACGGAGAGGTCGACACTCATTTCTGATGCTAAAAATGCTCTTTTTTGGCAAACAATAGGATTGTTGGGAGTGATTTCCAAAGCCCGAATCGAACCGATAAAGCTCGAGCCGAAAGTGACCATCCCCGGACCGCCCTTTGCGGTGTAGACATTTTGGAACAGTTTCTCGCCTGACAGTGCCCGTCCCAACGCTTTGCCAAGCCCGCCGGAACTTGTGGACATCTCCATGTTTGGGCTCATCCAAACCATAGAACCGCTCTCGGTTTTCAGCGCCTCGCCTCCGTTCAGGTCGCACTGGACAACAGGTGTGGGTTCGCCGATAATTTTGTACTGCATAATATATCCTTTCTTGTGTGGGGTTATGTCTGTTTGACGGGTATATTATAGCATAGTTGGTGGGATTTCTCAAGGGCAGGGTTGCGACGCCACGCCGTCCAAGTTTCTAGACAATTTGCGGGGACGCAAAGCGTTTTACCTGAGGTTGTATAGTCGATTAACTTGAAAATCGGCTCAGGATTTGGGAGAATATTTTTCGTCTGGCAAGAAAAAAAGCGCAGTAATACTTTCGTATTTCGAACATTTTTGACGAAGTCAGATGGAAAATACACCGCAAAGACCAGTTGATTTTCATGTTAGGAGACTATAATAATGCAACCCACACCGAAGCCATTCGCCTACTCAAACTGCTCGCCGCAGATGTCCAGACAAACTCCAATGGTGCGTTTTTCTCGCTGTTGCCCACCAAAAGCTATTCGGCACACGACTCTATGGGACAGACCTGGTACCCGCCCCTATATTACACTATTGCGTATCCTCGCTTCTAATTTGCGCAAACATCCACTCATAAAGCTCTCTGTCGCGGTAGGCAAGCTCCCAACTGCAGTGGGACTCAAAGGGATATTCCGTGTACTTTATGAGAGTTGAACCCGCCGCTTTGAGTGCGTCCACCATTTCACGGGTATATCGGACACGCACGTTCCAATCTAAAGCGCCGTGGAAAGCCCAAATAGGCAGGTGCAAAATTTCAGAAACAGTTTTGGAATCGCCCCAACCGCAAATTGGAGCCGCCGCCGCGAAGTAGTTCGGGTATTTGGCAATCATTCCCCATGTGCCGCCGCCACCCATGGAAAGCCCTGTTATGTAAACGCGATCGGGGTTAATGGGCAGTTCTCCTTTTAGAGTGTCCAACAATTCAATGGTCACATCGAAGACGTTTGACCAATACCCGTTTTGCGGATCGGGGACTTGTGGTGCGACTATGATGCAGGGAAAGTCCGCGCGAAACTCGCCCAAGAGGTGTTGCATGACTGTGTTTATGCGCGTTTGTGCGGTGTTGTCATTACCACGCCCGCCCGCGCCATGTAGGAAGAGTACTAGCGGGAAACCATCGTCGGGCACAGGCACATCCTCGTCGGGAACGGAGAGGCGAAAGAGCAATCTCTGCCCGTGCGCGTCTGTGAATTCCTCGGCGGTCATTTTGTCGCTCATGTCAACAGTGGCAAAAAGTTGCAATAGTCCGCCCACGCCAACGAAAGTGTAGGCAAACGCAAGCCCCGCGATGAGAACAACGACCGCAATGGTGATGATTATTGTGCGTTTTTTTGCTTTTGTCATCATGTAGCCCCTTATTATAGACACTAGATTCTATATTTTTGAGATTATAGCCTTTGGCGTAATAATCCGGCAGTTGGAATCAAACCACTTTAAACACATCTGCCAGGAGGAAAGGAATGTTCGCTTGGGTGCCTTTAACAAGTGAAGTCAAATAGACCTTGGCGGTGTGGAAGAACGGCAATGGGGCGAGCTTTAGGGGGCTGATTTTCGTCAGATGACACATGGCGTTGGTGGTGGCACAAAGATCGTTGCAATGTCCGCTGAAATAGACGTTTTTCTTGCTCAAACGGCTCACCAATCTGTCACCGATTTCCGTAGCGGCGCACCGTCCCATAACCAACACACGCCCTTGAATCGCGTCAATCTCGCTTGGGTCAAAACCCTTGCCCATAATCAGCGTCCAACCGCCCTTGCCATTGTAGTCGTATGTCAATACCTGTAGCAGGGTCAGGGGATTGTTCTTACAGCCCTCGGCGCAGAGTCGTTCCTTCCCCTTGATTATCTGCACATCGCTTGGAAATTCCTGCACAAGGTCATAGTCATAACGTTGGGTAAAATCAGAAATATCTCCTGCAATCTCCACGTCATCAAGGGAGTTTACGCCCCGGGAATATCCCCTTTCGATGGCGACTTTGAGGTGAGGAACGTCATCCACACTCAAACCGAACAGGCGAGAACCCACCAAGTCCGCAGCAACAACGTTAGTGCTGCCCAACAGCACCTTAAATGGTTTGATGCATTTATCGGCAAACGCAGTGACGGGATAATGCCCGAAAACCGTGGCTTCAATGCCTTCGGTGAGGGTGAAATCTGGTTGGAGATAGCCTAAAACGTCGGCGAGTTTGTAGGGAAGATTCCAGTTGTGGTCAGGACGGCGGTCGTTTTGCTGAGGAAACGCCCATTGGTTTTTCACGCCCAATGTGACCCCCGCCATGGAGTGGGTTTTAAGCTTGGGCAGGGATATGTAGAGGTTCTGATCCTGCTCATTGATGAGTTTGTCTACGATGATTTTTGGGATTGCGAAAGTGGTGTGGCGGTAACCTTTTTCGTCCTCGCCCTCAGGCTTTTTCCCTTTGAACTCAAAATCCACACTTTTTTCTTCATCAAGGAAAATTTCAGTAACTCCATACTTTTTGCAGATATCCGTATAGCCCACAAGTGCAAAAACCATGCGGGTGAAGTTGGACTGGGTGGAGTTCTCGAACAGGTAAATGTGTCTTGCACCCGCTTTTTTCCAATAGGCAATCACCGCCTCCACAAGCTCGGGGCGGGTGAAGCAATAGTACTTGCTATCAATGCCGTTGGGTTTGATGTACACATCACCGCTAGATTTGAGCAGAGCTTTACCGCCATGTTCGTCGAAAATCTCAGCAACGACTTTGAAAACCTCGTCGCGCAGGGCGCTGTTCAGTGGCTGAAACTTGGTGAAAGACTCGTTTTGGTGTGGACTTTGCAGTCGCTTTACTATAACTTTTGCTTTAAACAAAATTTTTCTCCTCTCGCTCTTGTTAAAAATATACATAAATTATATATTAACACGCGAAAAATTGCAAGTTTTTTTGACAAAATCTTTTTAATGGATCATAACAAAGAAGCTCCAGTAGACTTCCTCGTCTTTGAAGATGCAATACCCTAAAGTGCTTGAAACAAAGTATTTCTATGTATCGTGCTTTTGTAGCAGAGCTACTGTTTCGACGTGTCCTGTCCGCGGGAACATATCCACGGGGGTGACGCGAGCAAGGCGGTAACCGCGTTGGGCAAAAAGGGCGCAGTCGCGGGCGAGCGTGGCGGGGTTGCAGGAGAGATAGACCACACGCATCGGCGCGGCGGCGCAAACCGTGTCCACCAAGTCATGAGTGCAGCCCGCTCGGGGCGGGTCAAGGAGTACCACATCCGGGCGGAAGCCCTCAGCCAGGAGTTTTTGGGCACCGCTACCCGCGTCGGCGCAAATGAAGCGCGCGTTTTTTATGCCGTTTCGCGCCGCATTTTCTCGGGCATTTTCCGTTGCCTGCGGCAGAATTTCAACCCCCACCAACTCGGCACATTTTTCCGCCATAACAAGCCCCAAAAGTCCTGAACCGCAGTGGAGCTCAAGGAGTTTTTCGCGCCCCGTCAATTGTGCTTCCTTAGTGGCAAGGGCATACAACCGCTCAGCTTGGGCGTGGTTTACCTGATAAAATGTTTCGGGAGAAATTTCTAATTTTATGCCTAAAACATCGTCTTCGAGGCGGTTTTTACCATGCAAACTGTGGGTATATTCCCCCAAAATCACGTTGCCCCGTTTGGTGTTGATATTCTGCAAAAGTCCGCATATGGGATATGATTTTCTCAACTTTTCGTAAAGTCTGTTGGAATGCCTCACGGGTTTGTCGGTGTTAGTCACAAGAGTAACTAGAATTTCACTAGTTTTCGCTGATTTTCTCAGATATATGTGGCGCAATATACCAATGTGACGATTCTCGTCATATGCGGAAATGGCGTACTTCCGTGCGTGCTCTAAAATTTCCTGGATAATTATCCCGAATTCAGGTGGCTGTAACAGACAGTTTTCACAGGGAATGACGCGGTGACTACGGGAGGCATAAAAGCCCACCAAAAGAGCGTTTTCTCTTTGTACGACGACAAATTGCCCCTTGTTTCGGTAGTGCTCCGTTGCGGGTGCGGGAATAATTGGCAACACCTGCGTTTCCAACTTCCCCAATCGTTCCAAGGCATCGCTCACTGCCTGCGCCTTTATGCGCAACTCCTCATCGTAGTTGATGTGGCGAAAAACACAGCCACCGCAACGGGGATAAGCGGAGCAGTTTTGTTGGATTCTTTGGGATGAAGGGGTGATAATTTCGTCGATTCTCCCGTAAGCAAGGCGTTTTTCCCGCTTTAATGTAGTGACCTCCAACAGATCTCCCGCGGCGGCGGCGGGGACGAAAACCGCCAAGCCATCGTAGCGTCCAACCCCCTGTCCTTGCAAGGTTTGAGAGGTGATATCAAGCCTGATTTTATCACCTTTTTTGAGATCCGAGGGGGCGGATAGGCTCTGCCCGTCTTTGCACATCGCCTCGTCTTTTTTTAGCTGCTCAATCAACTCATCAACGCCCAAAAAGGCTCGTTCATCGCGGGTAAAGCGCAGGAGTTCAACAGAAATTTCCTGTCCGTAAAGATCGCCTGTGAAGTCGAAAATATAGGTTTCGCTGAGAATTTCCGCACTGTTGAAGGTGGGGCGCAGACCGATGTTGGTCATGGCGCTGTAGGACTGTCCGCCGATTAAAACGCGGCTAGCGTAAACCCCGCGGCGCGGGACGATGAAGTCCGCAGGAAAAGCCTGATTTGCGGTTGGGTAGCCCAAAGTTCGTCCCCGCGCCGCACCGCTGAGAACGGGTAGGCGATAGGCAAAAGGACGCCCCAACATGGCGTTTGCGCCGGTAATGTCCCCCTGCGTCAGGGCGCGGCGAATGCGCGTGGAGCTCACCGCTTTGCCCTGCCAATAGATGGGCGGGATAACTTGACAGTCGATTTTGTGTTCCTGGCACAGGGCGGCAAGGGTGTTTGTATCTCCAACGGCATTTTTGCCAAAGTGAAAATCAAAGCCGCAGATTACTCCCGTGGCGTGAAGTTGCTCGATGATAATTTTGCGGAAAAATTCTTCTGGAGAAAACTCGGCGATTTTTGCAAAGGATAGGTGGATGGGGATGACATCAATATCTGCCAGTAACTTGTCCCGCAAGCCGTCCTGCAGGAGTTTGGCGGGGGGATTGTTCCGCCCTAAAAACGCTTGGGGATGTATGTCAAAAAGCAAGCAGTGGCTAGCGCCGCGAAGCACTGCCATATGCCCGATATGCAAGCCGTCAAAAAAGCCAAGAGCGATTGTTTTTTTCAAATTGACACCTCTTATATTTGTCGACAAAGATTATACCACGTTTTGAGGTTATATGCAAGAGGAAGGTGTTCACGCGTTTGGCGTGAATTCCCTCGCTCTCCCTCTTCCATTTTACGCCATTTTCTGCTATAATAAGCTAGAGTGATTGTAACTTTAGGGGAGGCATCATGCTTTTTGGCATTCAGACAGTCCGCGAAGCTCTGCGCAGCGCGTCGATGAACGGCGCGAATAGCCAGATTGACTGCGTCTATATCGCGAAAAGCGCGTCGTCGCCTAGCGTCATGTCAATACGCGCTTTGTGCCGCGAGCTGTCTGTCCCCGTGAAACAGACGGACAGGCGCAAGCTCGATCAACTCAGTGAGGGGGGCAACCATCAAGGCGTAGCAGCAATGTTGGCACAGGCGAAATACGCCGAAATCGACGAGCTTTTTGCCCGCGCCGAAGCCCAAAGTCAGCCGCCGTTTTTTGTCATCTGCGCGGGGATTGAGGATCCTCATAACCTTGGGGCAATCGCCCGCACCGCCGAGGGAGCGGGTGCTCACGGCATTATCATACCCGAACGGCGCGGCGTGGGCTTGACCCCCACCGTCGCCCGTACCGCTGCGGGGGCGCTCGAATACATTCCCGTTGTCCGCGTCAAGAACATCGCCGCCTGTATGGAGGAACTAAAAGAGCGCGGCGTGTGGCTTTTCGGTGCGGAGCTGGAGGGGCAGCCCTACGACAAAACCGACTACTCCGGAGCAATCGCGCTAGTTATCGGCTCGGAGGGAAAGGGCTTAGGCAGCCTTGTGAAAAGTCGTTGCGACCACCTTATATCATTACCTATGCGCGGACAAATCAGTTCCCTGAACGCATCTGTTGCGGCGGGGATTTTGCTGTATGAAATCGCGAAGCAGAGGGGAGGTTGACCACATGGATTTGGCGGAAATTCAGGCAATCCTTAACAGCGCCCAGGCAGTACTGAACAAAGAGCCGGCAGCGAACGCTCAACAGTCTGTAGTGGACAGTACGACGTCTGAAAATAAAGAGAAAAAGGCGGCAGTGGAAAATACAAAGGTGGTGTCGGAAAATAAAGAAGATGCCACGAAACGGATTGCGGCGGGGAGTAATTTACTGCCCCCTGTTCAGGACGCAAAAACAAAAGTTGCCCAGTTAAGCGGTTCGAGCTTCTTTAAGAACGATACCCGTGCCGCCTTTTTTGGCGGCGGGGATGCTGCACAAACTTCCGCAGCCATTGTTCAGGAGGACACTGACGCCATTGAATATCCCGACGGTCAGCTTTTCATCGAGGGCTACAACAAGCCCGAACCTATAGCCCTAAAGTCCGAGAAAAAAGCGCAGCAGGAGCTTGCCGAAAGGGTTCCCGCCAACTTCGAGGTGAACTTTGAATCGGAAGAGCCTGAATCTGTTGTAGAGCGTGAAAAACCTGATGAGCCTGAAGAAACACAGGAAGCCGAAGAAATTTTGGTGGACGAATACCGTCAACCTGAGGATAAGGATGGTTTCAACCGCTCCATCACCAAGCTCGCCAACAGGATGTCTGGCAAGGCGTTCGGCAGTGCGTGTCTGCTGATTTTCGGTGTGGTTCTTGCCGTGCTCTCCTTTGGCGGGGAAAGCGTTTCCACTGAAAACACAACTTTCTCCATGGGGGCAAACGTCATCTGCATGGTGATACTCTTTTACCTGTGCAACCGCGACATGAAGGGTGGATTGCGTTTAGTTTTCAGTTCCAAGCGCGATAACGACAGCGCCTTAGCCCTCGCCTTTGGATTGGGTGCGGCAATCAGCTTTTTACCCCTGTTCAGCGACTTTTTCAGCGTACGTTCCGCTGTGGTATATTCCCTGCCCGTCCTGATATTTGGCTTTTGGAACACCGTGTCCAAGAACGTATTAGTCCAAAATTTACAGCGCAACTTCAACGAGTGGGCAATCAGCCGCGGGGATAAGATCTACAGTGTCCACGCCGTCAAGGACAGGAAACACGCGGCGGAGCTGGCTGTAGCCCTTGACCATCGCACAAAGGATTCACCCATCTTGGTATCCCAAAAAGTAGAATTCCCCGCCAACTTTAAAAGCTGCGGCGATGACACAAAAGTCGCGGACAAGTTCTATCGTTACCTCGTCCCCGGCGCCTTTGGTTATGCGCTGATAATCGCCGCAATACTCTACTTCAAACACAACGATTGGGCAACGATTATCGCCATACTGCCCGCCGCTTTTACCGCTATATTGCCCTTTGCCCTTTTTGCCGCCCATACTATCCCCCTCTATGGGATTCGCTCCCGCCTTGCCAAGGAAAACGCCATGCTCGCCTCTGTTACAGCGGCGCAGGAGCTAGCCGAATCCGATGTCCTCGCCATTGACGCGGCGGAGCTTTTTCAACGGGAGGACTGCTCCCTTTTGGGTATGATACCTAGCTTCAGTAACTCCATTTTACCCCGTGAGGACATATTGGCTCTCGCGTCGATTTTGCGGGAGATGGATAGCCCTGCCGTCAACGGCTTTTACGGCACTTTTACCCTCAATGACGGTGAGAAAATACCCGCTCTGCGGGAAGTGAGAATCGAGAACAGCGGTATTTACGGTCGTCTGCCCTATGATCTGCCCAATGCCCGCAAGGGGCAGCTTGTCCATCTGGGTACATACGATTTTATGAACTCTCACGAGATTAAAAATATCTCCCAAAAGGCGAAAAACGCCGTTCTCAACTACCCGCAGCGCAAGGTGCTTTATTTTGCCGTTGGTGGAGAATTCTCCCGCTGTCTGATGTTTTATTACAGCCCCGCGCCGCCTTTTCCAAAGCTTTTGGCAAATCTCAAGGATGGTTTACAGCTGTTGGTCGCTACCCGGGATCCCAACATAAAAGGAAGCGAGATTGCCCAAAACCTCAAGCTGACACAGGGCAACTTTGCATCCCAAAACGCGGTGAAAATCGCCCACACACGCGCTGAAGAGACATTTCAGCAATACCGCCTGGAAGCTCTTACGGACATGGATGCAAAAGCATTTCATGACGGCAGCGCTTTTTCCTGTTTCTCCCTGCTGCACGCCGCCCGCGCCCTGAGTAAGGGTGCAAAACGCGCCATAACATCCCAACTTTTGGTGCTTATTACCGCTGGTTTGATGTTCGCCCTGTGTCTTGCCTTGGGTATGGATCCCGTTTCCGCAGTGTTGCTCCTGAGCGGCGTTCAATTTTTCGGCGCGGTGGGCACATGGCTTGTGGGACGCGGATGGTGAAACGGCGGTTGGGGCTTTAGGATACAGGAGGGAGAAGCGGTGGAAGCATTACTTTCTGTGGGCATTGACATTGGAACATCAACAACCCAATTGCTGTTCAGCCGGCTGTCGTTGGCGAACACGTCGGGGCTTTTTCGCGTACCCAAGGTGAGCATATGCGAAAAAACTGTGCTGTATCGCAGTGAGATTTACCCCACCCCCATGGTGGGAGATAATCGCATTGACGGAGAAAAATTGCGGGAAATCGTGGCGAGTGAGTACGCAAAGGCAGGCATTCCAGTGGGCGGTACGGACACGGGAGCGGTGATTATCACAGGAGAAAGCGCAAGAAAAGAGAACGCGGCGGAGGTTCTGCGGGCAATCAGCGGCTTTGCGGGAGAGTTCGTGGTAGCGACGGCGGGTCCGGATCTTGAGAGCCGTATCGCGGGACAGGGCAGCGGTGCAGCAGAGCTGTCACGGCAGTGCAAATGCGCCGTGGTAAACCTCGACATCGGCGGCGGCACCACAAATTTGGGGTGCTTTGACAACGGTGCTTTTGTTGGCTGTGCCTGTTTTGATATAGGCGGCAAAATGCTAACGTTCAGCCCTGAGGGCGTATTGACGGGTATCTCGCAAAATGGGAAAAAAGCCGCCGACTTTTTGGGACTGTCCCTGCGCGCGGGAACAAAGCCATCAACCGCTCTGTTGGAAGACATAGCCAACACTTTGGCGGAAACGCTGAAACTCACCGTCCAAGGGAAACACAGCGAACTGGCGGAGCTTTTGCGTACCTCAAACAGCAGTAAAACTCCCCTGAAAAGCAAGACAAACACCCTTGTGACTTTCTCGGGAGGTGTCGCCGATTGCCTCTGGAATGAGGGGATGAAGAGCTTTGAGTACGGCGATTTCGGCGTATTTTTAGGCGACGCCTTGCGCAAAAAATTCCCGAAAGCTATCAAAATCGCCGAAACAATAAGGGCGACGGTCATCGGCGCGGGGAGTCACACAACACAGTTGAGCGGTTCCACGGTGAGTTTGCCCAAGGAGGACATTTTTCCTTTGCAGAATCTGCCTGTTTATTGCGCTGCCGCTGATGAGGAAAGGCTGTTGTGGCGCGGGGAGTTCACGGATTTCGCCCGGGATTTTGGAGATTTTCTGCGCCAGACAGACACTCTCAGCGCGGTTCTAGAGCTTGAGGGCACTGCAAACCCCACGTATTCTCAACTGTGCTTACTGGCGCGAGCCTTAGCGCAAGGTCTTTCGGGCAGAGTGCTGATCGTCGTCCTGCACCAAGACAACGCCAAGGTTTTGGGTCAACTTTTGCGCCCTCTGACCCGGGAAAAATCCCTAATAGTCCTTGACTCTATCCAGGGTGGTCAGAACACTTATTTGGACATCGCAAAGCCCGTCATGGGCGGGCTGAGTGTGCCAGTGGTGGTTAAGACTTTGGCATTGGCTAGCTGAGATTATCATATACTTTAAGGGTGCGGTTTATCATATAGTCTCCTAACTTGAAAATCAACTGGTCTTTGCGGTCTATTTTCAAGTTAGGCGACTATAGATTTTCAACAAGCCCACAATAATCCACTGTTTTCTTATGTGTAAAAAGTCGATTGACTTTTCACTATTTTTCAGTTATAATTGTGGGGCGGCATTTTTTGGGATGGCGCGTGTCCCTGTTCCAGAGCGTGTCATACTCCTAAGCAATTGCGGGGTAATAAGTATCTCACTATCATCAACAATTATGAACTACACATCATTAAGAAAAAAATACCCGGTTTTCCGTTACGAAAGCTTCGCCATTGAGCAGGGCGAGGGCTGTGTTTTGTTGCGTTGGCGGTTTTCCATCGACGGCTTGGCGGTTTTTCAGCCCACCACACGAATTATTACGGAAAACCACAAGCTTCTCAACGCCCTGGATTCTCTCCTCACGGGGAAAATAGTCTTTGCCATGGGGCTGTGTGAGGCGTTGAGTTACTGGAAATGCGCCTGCCCTGCGGTGGTGGAGATTATGCCCGGCAACTCCCTTGACGACTGGGATATAAATTGGTGGAAAACCCTGTGGTATCAAGGCTTGGGAGAGTTTTTTTACCGCAATGAAATTGACACGGATTTTGATGATTTTGTGACTTTTTCCAAAAAAAATGCGGGAGAGATTCACGGCAAAGATGAGTCAAGCCCGCCGGAGCTGACCGACAGAATCTTAATTCCTGTGGGAGGCGGCAAGGATTCGTGTGTCACTCTAGATTTGCTCGCGGACAAAACCGCCACACTCTTCACTATAAACGACCAACCCGCCCGAACACAGTGCGCTGCGGCAGCGGGATACGGCACCCGGGAAATCCTGCGCTGCTACCGCACCATTGACGGCGAGCTTTTGCGTCTGAACACAGAGGGCTACCTCAATGGACACACGCCTTTTTCCGCCGTCACCGCCTTTTTGTCGCTGCTTTGTGCCCATCTCATCGGTGCGGGGGAGATTGCGCTGTCCAACGAATCCAGTGCCAACGAGCCCAGTGTGGCAGGGACACAAATCAACCACCAATACAGCAAAAGTTATGCCTTTGAGCGGGATTTTCGTCAGTATGCCGCAAAAAACTTTGGCAACACGCCAGTATATTATTCACTCCTGCGACCATTTAACGAGTTGCAAATTGCCGCCCGATTTTCCGCGTTGGATCGCTTCCACAGTGTCTTCAGGAGCTGCAACGCGGGAAGCAAAACCAACACCTGGTGCGGAAAATGCGGCAAGTGCCTGTTCACTTTCGGTATGCTATCGGCGTTTTTGCCCCCCGAAAAAACGGCGGAAATCTTCGGCGGCAACCTCTTTGAGGACACGGCTCTCTTACCGGAGCTTGAAGGTCTATGTGGAATCACAGCAGTGAAGCCTTTTGAGTGTGTTGGCACAACAGAGGAATTTTGCGCCGCCCTGAGCCTTACTCTTCCCCGATACGTAAAATTACCGCCGCTCTTAGAAATTTTTTCCAAGTGGGGCACATCTACAGACCCCGCAGGAATTCTGGGAGAGAAAAACAATCAGCATTTTGTACCGCCAGACAAGTTAGGACTCATTGAAAATATGCAAAATGCGGTGAAACTGGAGCTACTGAAGAAAGGACACGGGAGGTAACGCAAAATCTACCGTGCTATGGTGCGAAAATGGGACTTGAGGGCGTTAGGGACTTCTTTGAGGGCAGGCGGATTTTGATTTTGGGCTTCGGGCGGGAGGGACGCTCAAGCCTTAGGTTTTTGCGGAATATTTTTCCCCGTGAGCAAATCGGTATCGCCGACAAAAACCTCATTGAACACCCTGACCAACACTGTGTTTTGCACTGTGGCGAGGACTATCTGGACGCTTTGGGTGAATACGACATCGTGGTGAAAAGCCCCGGGATTTCCTTTGCGGGCGTTGAGATTCCCCAAAATGTCCAGATTACCTGTCAGACGGAAATTTTTCTGCGCTTTTGTCCCTGCAAAACAGTGGGAATTACTGGGACAAAGGGCAAGACGACCACCTCCACCCTGATTTATGAGTTCCTGCGTGAGAGCGGGATAAACACCGTTTTGGCGGGAAATATGGGGTTGCCCGTGTTGGACGAATGGCGCGAGGACGACAGCGTTTTTGTCCTAGAGATGTCCTCTCACCAACTAGAATTTACCCGCGCCTCCCCCCACATCGCCGTGTGGACCAACCTTTATCCCGAGCATTTGGATCACTACGCTACAGGCTTTGAGGGCTATGTAAAAGCTAAATTGAATATTTTGCGCTACCAAAAGAAAGAAGATTTTTACGTTTTTTACCCGCCGCAAGAGGCGTTGGCAAGGCTTGAGCCGGCGGCACAGCCCTGCCCTGTTGCTTTGCCGGAGCGTCATCCCGCGTCTGCCCGCCTGCGGGGCAAACACAACCTTGTGGATTTCGCCCTAGCCGCGAAAGCCGCCGAGCTTTTGGGGGCAACACAGACGGCAATCGCCCGCGTGGGCAAGAGCTTCAGGGGCGTACCGCACCGTCTTGAGCCCATCGCCACCGTGGACGGGGTGACCTTTGTTGACGACACCATCGCCACAATTCCTGCCGCCGCTTTGAGCGCAATCGACACTCTTGAGAACTGCAAAACCCTGATTTTCGGGGGTCAGGACAGAGGCATTGACTACGGCGATTTTGCTAAGGCGCTAGCACAAAGCGACCTGCGAACCCTCATTGCCATGCCTGACACAGGAGAAAAGATCATCGCCCTCGGGGATTTCCACAACAAAACGGTAATTTTTGCCGAGGATATGCCACGCGCCGTTGCCGCCGCCTTTGCGCACACCCGCGCGGGGGAAACCTGTCTGCTCTCACCCGCCGCACCAAGCTACAACGCCTATCGTGATTTCGAGGCCAAAGCGAAGGATTTTCGGCGGTGTATTGACAAATCCCCCCATTCCCTGTATACTATACGCACAGCAAAAAATGCTGCACAAACGAGCAGTTGAAAATATTCAATATGCCCGCAAAACAAACTAGGGCTTTTCTGAAAAAACACCGGATATTTTTGAGATAAAACGGAGCAAAGCGAGGAGAAAACCGCAGGAATATCTTCGTATTCCGAGAGGTTTCAATGATGTTGCAGCCCGTTTTAGTCAAAATAGACAAGTTTTTTTCAGACAGCCTATAAACAAAAGGAGTCATATATGTTTTGTCCAAAATGCGGAAAATCCATGCAGGATGGTGGCGTTTGCCAAGCCTGCGGTTACAGCGCGGCACCGCAGGCAGCCGAGCCGCCACAGAAGGACGCGCCCCAAGCGTATAGCTATCAACCTACACCGCCTGCCGGGGAAACGCCTGCCCAACAATCATACGCCTACGGCTCACCGCAGCAGCCTTACTATCCCCAAGGAACATACGACTACAACCAAGCCATGAACCCCAATGACCAGGCATCCACGCTCCTCAATCTCATCGGCTGCTGTATCCCGTTGGCGGGCTTGATTATGTACCTGACTATGAAAGACGACACGCCAAACAAAGCAAAGGCAATCGCCAAATGGGCTGTCATCGGGCTTGTTGCTAGCGCGGTAATTGGTATTGTTTTCGGTATTATCTACGGGGTTGTCATTGTGGGCGCTCTTGCTGCAGCCGGCGGCGATTGGGAAGAACTTTTACGTGAGTTTGATCCAAACAATGACTTTGGATTTGATTTCGGTTCCCCAGACGGCTTCATGCCGGACGATTTCGGCTTTGACCTGCCAGACAGCTTCTAACCATCGGTGAAAGACTCCCTCAAAGCCTTTGGGCACAAGGTTCTGCGCATCCTGTTTTGGTGTCACCGCAGACCCGAACGCTCCTTTTTTATCCGCGGCAAGCAGTTTCCAATCTGCGCTCGCTGTACAGGTATTGCCGCGGGCTACATCATCGGTATCACCATGGCGATTGTCCTCGGACAACTGCCGTGGTGGATTGTTTTATTGTGCATGATACCCCTGATTGCGGACGGATTTTTGCAGGCTTTGGGTGGAATTGAAAGTACAAACCCTCGCCGTTTTGTGACGGGAGTTCTTTTCGGCACGGCATTAATTGCCATTTTGCGTTGGATTTTCTCGTTTTATATGCTGATAGGGATACGCATTGCGCTTTGTTTTTTGCAGACGGTAAAGGCAGTTTGACAACTTCCCGTATTTTTGATATAATATGCCGGGAGCAATGCAGAAAATGTGGCAAATAATGCCAAATTGGGTATCTGTTGCGTTGCCGCTATATCTTAACTGATCTAGGAATTGAAAGGATATTTTCCCTATGCAGAACATTAGCAAAGAGCAGCAAGTGAGTCTTCTGCGCAATACAAAAACCGACATCAAAACCGTCAAAGAAATCTTGGAGGAATTTAGCGTAGGTGAAATAAAGAAGCTCTTTTCTGATGCTTCCAGGCTGCGTAATTTTTTGATTAGCCTCAAGTTGGGAAAACAAATTAGCGTTCGCGATGAAGAATATTGTATCGGCAAGAGGACAATCATGTCCTTGGAAAAATCAAGATTCTTAAAAATTCAGAAAATAAGTGAGGGTGATAACGCTCTTTCTATAAAGGTGAAAATTAATGAGTGGGCAGACATCAACATGGAACCTGTCGCTGTAGTTGGCGACCAGATTTTCGCGCCTAAGGCCGTTGTAGCCGATGCTGTACGCTATTACGGTGAAATAGCTTATGTCGTTTACAAGGTAACGATAGAAATACCCCTAGAATTGTTTGCAGAAAAGCCGATGGATGTTGTTCTGTTGCGCCGGTACAATGAAAAGCTTTACAGTTGGGGGAAATTTGCCGCCAAAGATATTTCACGTACGCAGTTTCTTGACACTACTGTTGATTTAATCGGTGATAAAAGGGATTTGCGCATCACTGTCTCCCCAAATAAACGGCTTTTCCCGTATCTTGCCAGTGTGGTTATCCCTTGCTATAACGTTGCGAAGACATTGGAACGTACGCTCAAATCTGTGGTCACCCAGTCCATCAACAAAAAACTCATCCAGGTCATTTGCGTGAACGATGGCTCAACAGACAATACCCTTGGAATTTTAGAGCAATATGCCCGCGCCTTTGACTTTATCGAGGTTCATTCCCAACCCAACGGCGGACTATCTGCAGCACGTAACACTGGAATTAGACTTGCCCGCGGCAAATATATTTTTTATCTCGATTCCGACGATGAATTTACCCCATCTATCCTTGAAAAAGTTTGCGCCTTTTTTGACGAGCATTATGATGAGGTGGATTTAGTTGCTTTTGGGGAAAAACGGATTCACCATAGTGGTAAAGTGACTACTCCTCCCCGATACAAAGACATGAAAACTGGAATATATTCTTTGGATGAAACAAATTTTTGTGTCATCCGTGTTAGCGTGGCGGTTAAAAATAAACTTGAGGATAATATTTTTTTCCGCTATAAGGGTCCGGTGGAAGATCAAGTTTATTGCTGTGATATTCTGCGGGACAAAGCGAGTTTTGGCTATGTTGACAGAGTTGGATATGTTTACTATCAAGATAATTATGAATCTATCATGAAAGATGTTGGACCGACACTTTCAAGACAAGACGATTTTTTGGCATCATATTATGATCTGTTTGAAGCATACGAAAACGTGCCGAAATCTTTTCAACGTTTGGCAATTTCCCATCTAACATGGACTTTGTCTGCGCTGTTATACCCTTATGATCCTATTTTTAATAAAAAGTTCTCCGCAATCCTCTCCAAAATTGACCCCAAAAATGTGTTAGATTCGCCTGAAGTCGACGGTTTTCATAAACACTATTATATTGCAAATTATATAAAACCTCAATTTACAATATTAGCGGCTCCAGCTCATGTTGTAGTGCGGCTAATGGATGATTCTATCCTTTTGTGGATACGTCAATTTGAATGCATAATACGAAATATTAAATTCCGCGACGGGAAAATGCTGTTTAAGGGCTTTATTAAGTCCCCACTTTACAATTATGTTGATGAAGCGGCAGATGTTTACTATACTGTTGACGACGAGAATTACACGAAATTACCCGTAACCCTTGCGTTGTATAGTCATTACCAAAACAAGTATGTTAAAACAAACAATTTTTGGATGTTTGAGTGTTGGCTTGACTTGGAGGCAATTACTTCTGATGGTGATGCACCAACGTCCGTTAAAATCAAAGTCAAGTTTGGTGATGTATATTATCCCGTAAAATTTTGGGGTTGGAAATCTATCATATTTAGCGATATGCTAGACAAAAAACTTGTGTACGATGATTTTGTTATTGATTTCGATTTTGATGAGGGAGTATTTGATATTGGAAAAGGTGAGAACGTGGATAAACTCATCGCAAAGGCGTATGCAAAAAAACCTGCTGAGCTCGCTTTTATTAAAAACGTTTATAAACTCAAGAAGACTCGCAAAATATGGCTATACAGCGATATGAACCACGTCAAAAAAGATAACGGTTACTACCAATATATTAACGATTACCAAAAACAGGACGGTATTGAGCGTTACTATGTATCTGATTTTTCGCAAGAAGAACTTGAGATGACGCACGAGCAGTACAAGAATGTAATTCCTTGGCATGGAGGTCTTCACGAGCTTTATTACTATGCCTGTGAAAAGATAATTTCCTCTTTCACAAGTGCGGTCAATGGCGGAAAAACTATTTTCCTGCTTAAAAATGAATACAATTTTCTTGAAGACTTTGATGTTATTTATTTACAGCACGGTATACTTCACACCAGTTATAAGCGCGTTTATCATAAGGACGTATTACGCTGTGAGAAAATTGTTGTTTCAAGCCAGTTTGAAATAGACAATCTGAGCCAAAACTATGGTTATGACAAGGAGCAGTTAATTGTTGCGGGACAACCGCGCTATGAACTGTTGAACACAAAGCAACAGCCCCTTAAGAAGATTCTTTTTGCACCAAGTTGGCGTCTGTATTTTGCCCAACACAAAGACGTTTGGAGAACGTTGGAAACAAGCTTTCTAAAATCAAACTATTACAAAAACTTCTCGAAATTCTTACAATCTCCCCGTTTGGATGAAATGCTGAAAAAACATGGCTACGAGCTTGTTTTCAAGCCGCACCCAATAATCAAGGACGCGGGGGGACTGTTTGACGTAAACTCTGATTATGTTTCGATTTCCTTTGATACAGAAGTTACGCAAGAGGACTTTGAAATCTTCATTACAGATTTTTCTAGCTATGTTTTCGATTTTGTCTATCTCGGCAGGAAAATTATGTATTTTGTCCCAGACATCACGGAGTTTGAGAAAGGTTTGCACGCTTACGCAAAGCTAGACCTCCCATGGGAGGAAGCGTTTGGCAACCTCACGCTGAACCCGGACGATGCGTTGGACGAATTGGAACGCCTGCTTGATGGTAACTATTCAGAGACCTTTGTACAGCGGCAAAAGGATTTCTTCTTGCCACAGAAAAACAACTGCGAGAGAATATATCAGGCAATTATGGAGGAAAATAAATGAAATATTTAATTCGAACGGGAATGTTACCCTATGATAATTTTTCGATATCTAAAGTCTTGCAATATGATTTAACATGGTCCAACATTGGTAATATGTTGTTTCCCGCTAGTGTTATTAAGAGTTTAATGCTTGATGAATCTGTGGAGTTTGTCCCATTGAGGGGACAGTTGAAGGATATAGCGCAAAAACATGAAGCCACTTGTGAAGCAAATATTTTTCCGTTTGCAAATGCTTTTCGGGAAGGTACTGATTCGAGTCAGTACATCGCACTTGTTAAGAATTCCTCAAAGCCAAGTATTATAATTGGGATAGGATTTCAGGGTACTCTAAATGAAAGTCTAAACAAAAAATTTCCGTTCGATGCTGACGCTAAAGATTTAGTGAGTTCGGTTCTTGAAAAATCCGTAAGTATTGGAGTTAGAGGGAAAACGACTAAGCAATATTTATGTGATAATCTAGGCTTCCCGGAAGACAGAGTTGACGTCATTGGATGTCCTTCATTATTTCTCCCTGGTCCAAATTTTTCAGGAATTCGTTCGACTGAAAATGTTGAGAGTTTTGCCCTCACTTTGGACACTAAAATTAGCAAGACAGGATTAAAATTTTTCGAAAGTATAAGTCGCCTGTATAAAATCGGCTTTTTTGCTCAATCTACTCCCGAGTCTCGCCAGATATATGCTCCCTCCCCCATCTCACACGTAAGAGATTATCACGAAGTTTTCCCAACAGAAAACATGGTTTCTTTCGTGAATATCCCTTCTTGGTTGTCTTTTCTGAGAGAATACAACTTTGCTTTCAGCAACAAAGTTCACGGTACTATCGCCGCATTACTTGCGGGTACTCCTGCTGTGTGTCTTGCTGACGATTCAAGATTACTTGAACTTTGTCAGCATCACAAAATCCCTTATGTGCTGCCTGATGAGATTAACGATCTAACACTATCGTCGTTGATTGCCAAAGCTGACTATACTGAATTTTATTCCGTATACAAAAGTAATTTTGAAAACTATGTGAAATTTATGAACAAAAATGGGCTTAAAACAATTTGGGACAATGGCGGTACTGGGGAAGGTTGCGCTTACGACAAAAAAATGAGTTCAATCAAGTTTGAAGGTCCTGTTACGTCAATTTATCAACAAGAACCTAGAGAAATTGTCGCGCGTTTGCATGACTTGATGAAGCAAAGAGAGAAAAATGCTACAAATATTGGAAGCAAAAATCGTTCGCTGAAAATTGCTCGCCTGATGCTTGATGCAGATGAACCTGCTGATAAAGTAAAAGCCTATACAGAAATTTCTGATGAAGGGTTAAAAAAATTGCTAGATATTTAGACTTTCCATCCCACCTAAAAAAATCCCACCCAATGGAGGCAATAATGAGCAATACAAAAAAAAACATCGCAATCATCCTTGCGGGCGGAAGTGGTAAGAGGTGTATGCCCGGCGGCAATACGCCGAAACAGTTTTTCAAGGTGGCGGGCAAGTCGGTTATTGAACACACCATTGATGTGTTTGATAACTCCAAAGTCATTGACGAAATTGCCGTGGTGACAAAACCTGAATATCACGAAAAAATTAGCGACATGATTATTGGCAACTCTTGGGAAAAAGTCACAAAGGTATTGGATTCCGGCGAGCAACGTTATGACAGTTCCCTCTCAGCCATTGCTGCCTATGCTGATGAGGAGAACGCCAACCTTTTTTTCCACGACGCGGTGCGTCCTCTTGTAACAGACCGGATTTTGCAGGATGTTGATGCCGCTTTGGAAAATTACGAGGCGGTAGATGTGTGTATCTCCGCCACGGACACTATCGTTCAGGGCAAGGAAATTATCTCCAACGTCCCCGACAGAAAGCTTTGTTGGCAGGGACAGACGCCTCAAGCCTTTCGCTTGGCAACCATAAAAAAGGCGTATGACAAAGCCCTGAAAGACCCCAATTTTTCCGCGACAGATGACTGCGGCGTTGTGAATATCTATCTGCCGGAAGTGGCGATTAAAATTGTGCAAGGTGAACGCCAGAATATCAAATTAACCTATATTGACGATCTTTATCTCTTGGACAAGCTTTTTCAACTGCGCAGTCAGGAAGGCGACCTCAAAAAAGATTTGAGCAGGCTCAACGGTAAGGTGATAGTTGTATTTGGCGGCAGCCAAGGCATCGGCAAAGAAATGTGTGATATGGCACGTGAGCACGGCGCGGCAGTGTACTCTTTCACGCGGACACAGACAGGTACTGATATTACCAATCCCGCTGACATAAAAAATGCTTTGGCGCAGGTTCACAAAGAAGCAGGTAAGATTGACTATATTGTCAACACCGCGGGAATGCTTGAAATGAAAAAACTTTCTAGCGTCAAAAATGACAAAATCGATTCCCTAATAGATGTGAATTATAAGGGTGTGGTTTATGTTGCCAAGTACGCTTTTCCGTATCTGAAGGAAACTAAGGGAATGCTGCTGAATTTTACCTCCAGTTCCTACACCTACGGGCGAGAGCTTTATTCCCTGTATTCCTCGTCAAAGGCGGCGGTGGTCAACTTTGTTCAGGCAATAAGCAAGGAGTGGCTGAACGATGGCGTTTGCGCAAACTGCATAAATCCCGAACGCACA
>WRKY01000005.1 GCA_009777895.1 Oscillospiraceae bacterium | reverse complement strand
ACCGGGGGGAGGGTAGTGGTGGGGGTGGGTGCGATGTCCACAGGGAAGCTCACCTCCGTGGTGGGGTCGTCAAGAGCGGCGATGTTGGGGTCGATGTAGGCGGGGTACTCTTCCTCACCGTTGGCAATGGCGTTGGGATCCTCCGTGGGAGCGGTGTAGGTGGGGGGCGCCAGAGTTGTGGTGGGATCTGCGGCGGAAACGAGCCAGGTGGTGAAATAATTGCGGAATGGAATCGCAGCGCATACCACAAGTACAGCAATTGCCGTGCCGATAATAACGTTGCGCAGGGTTTTATTCCGTTTCACAGGTTTGTCCTCCTCAAATTAAAGTTAATTTTTCTCTGTCTGCTGTGAGCCAAGACTCAGAGCAAACTTATATATATGAAATTATAACAGGTGAATGCAAATAAGTAAAGTCTTTTTTGGAATATTTTGTTCATTTTCGTCCTTGAATGGGAAAGTTTACAGCTGGTTTAATGTTTGTTAATACTGACATTGTCTACTACAAGTATCTTTTTTTCTCATAAAGTGATGTTAAAAACTAGATTATCAAGAGCTTTTCTCTCTGGAATGACTTCGCACTGCCGCGCATACAATCCCCTAGAGGTGATATTATGCCCCGAAGCCGTTTTTGGTACACAGTATCCCGCCGATCTTTTAGGCGGCGCAGACCCAAACGCGCAAGCCTGCTCTTTGATCTGTCAAAATATTCCTCGAAGCGAGCGTTTATAATGCGCGGCGTGTGTCTTTTAGTGGTGGTGCTGATTGCGATTTTCCTGTTAGACGCGCTGCTCACGCCCACAATCCGCACTCTGGCGGAGTTGGAATGCCGCCGGCTTGCCGCCAGTGCGGTGAACAGCGCAGTGATGGAAACCTTGGAGCGGGAGGGCATCCGATACGAGGATTTGGTGCTGACGCGTACCAATGAAGAGGGGCTTGTCACCTCCATTTCAGCGGACGTTGTGAAGCTGAACAAACTGCGGGCGCAGGTGGGGGAAGCGATTAACCGCGAGTTCGGCGGATTGAGCCACAGACGCATGGAAATACCCATGCTCAGTCTGTTTGGGATTGATTTTTTGATGGGCAAGGGACCTGTTTTGACGGTACATTTGAAGATGCACGGGGAGAGCTTTGGCAATTTTTACAGCGAATTTGATTCAGTGGGCGTGAACCAGACCCGCCACAGGATTTTCCTTGCCATGGATACGCGCATCTATCTTTTTTGGAACGGCAATGAGGAAATTCTCGCCTTTGAAACCCAAGTGAACGTGGCTGAAACGGTGATTGTGGGTGCGGTGCCCACTGTGGATTTCAGCGGTTAATTTGTGGGGCGTAAGAAGAAGGAGGCAAGAAATCCCAAAGTTCCTATTTTTTTGCTATCATGCGCACACAAAAAATAACCCCAAAAAACCTCTTGCAAAACGTCCTTATATTATGATATAATTATGCCATACATAAAAGAATAAGGAGCATATATGGCATTTATTGACAAAATTAGGCTCAGCGAGGAAACTAAAGCGCAGATTTCCTTTGCTTTGCGTAACCCAATTCGTTGGATGAAAGGGGAATACCTCTCCCCCGACGAGGTGAAAAAGGTTGTTCAGGCAAAAAAGAACAAAACTCCCCTCCCGCCGCGCGCCTCCCTTGGCGGTTATCACGACAAGGACATCATCGCACCTGCGGAACTGCTGATTTTCGCCATCGCTAGCTTTTTGACGTCCATTGCCTGTGCGTATACCAACAAGCAGGATTTCCTTTTCCGCGAGGTCTACCGCATCCCTGCAAACCTCCTCTCCGTCGGCGCGATAGCGACTAACATTTACGACGCATTCAACGACCCGTTCGTTGGCGTATACATGGACAAAAAGCGGTTGCCCGCCAACTCCCTCAAGTGGATTTGCCGTCTTGCGGCGGTGACGGGTTCCAGTTTGGACGTAATCCGCATGGTGGACGGCGGACTTTCCCCTGTGGGGCACATCGTCCTCTTTATCGCCTGTAACTGCCTAAAGGATACCATAAACACCTTTGATGCGGTGGCGATGAGGAAATTGCGCGCATCAATCAGTCCCTACACCCAACAACGTGCCCGAGTCAACATTTGGGAAAGCGTTGCCGGCAATATTTCCTGGTCATTCCAGGCAATTCCCACTATCCTCATGGGTTTCAAGGATCGCTTTGGTTACTCCGACTACCAAATAATTTTCTTGGGAGCGTTGATATTCCTCCCTGCGAATATCATAGGCTATATAATGAAGACCTTCATAAAGACGCGAGTTGATTTTAACGCCGAAACCACCGTACACCAAGAGGAAGACGAAACCGCCGGTGAGCAGGAGGTTAAGGTTCGCGCGGCGGAAACTCCATCACAGCTGAGCGTCAAGGAAACCATCGCTGTGGTCAAGCACAACAAATACTTCATCGTCAAAACAATCTGCTCCCTCATTACCGTCCTTACCCCCACTGCGGGAAGCGATTTGATACAGTTCCGCTACCTCGCTCCCCGTGCCGTCGTTTTCGGCGAGGAGATGAGCGGCGAGGGTTGGACGGTCCTCAAGGACTCTCTCAGCGGGGTATTGACCACTATTGTCAACCCGTTCGCGCGGCAGTTGGTGAACATATTCGGCGGACCCCTTAAGGCACACCAGATCAACTCTGTCGTACAGATTGTGGGCAATCTGATTAAGTGCTTCGCGGGGATACGCTCCGTTACGGGCATCATGATTTGCATATTCGTTGACAACTTCCTCATGGCAACAGCCGCCATGGACGGCGTTGCGGAGAATATGCTCAACTACGAATTTTATGACCATGTGGAGCTTAAAACAGGGGTACGCTCTGAGGGCGTAACCACTGCTGTGGAAGGTCTTTTGAAAAAGACCATGACCGACAACATCGGCACAGTCACAGGCAATGCGGCTCTTGAGTGGATGGGCTATCGCGGCGGCTACCTCGCCGACGGCATCGCCCCGCCGGAGCGGTATATGAAGTACGTATGGCCTTTGGCAACCCTCGCCCCGGTGGTCGACTCCATTATATGGTACATCGGGCGCGCATCAATTAAGTGGACGCCTGAGGACAGAGAGCGTACGGAAGCGGCGTTACAAGAAAAACGTGAACAGATTGAAGCACAGAGCGTTATTGAGGCTTGAATTTTTCCGCAAATAAGCGTATAATATCCTCCAACACGGCTTTGGAGGATATTATGTATCGGGTTTTTGGCGTAAACGGTCCGGTCGTCACCATCGCGGGGGCGACCGCTTTGCGTATGATGGAGATGGTCTATGTTGGCGGCAGCCGCCTAATCGGCGAAGTCATCGGGCTTGACAGCAACAGTACCACTATTCAGGTTTATGAAGAGAGCGCGGGGCTTTCTGCGGGGCAAAATGTCCATCCCACTGGTGAACTTATGAGCGTCACCCTGGGTCCCGGAATGCTCTCGAATATCTATGACGGCATTCAGCGCCCTCTAAAGGCACTGGAGGACGACAGCGGCGCTTTCATCGGGCGGGGCTGTAATCTCCCCGCCTTGGACGAGGAAAAGCTCTGGGATGTCACAATACGCGTCAAGGTTGGGGACATTGTCCGAGGCGGGGACATTGCCGCAATCTGCCCAGAAACGGGATCCATCGAACACAGGGCGCTAGTCCCCCCCAATCTCCAAGGCAAGATTGTGGAGGTAAGGGAAAACGGGCGGTATACGGTGTGTGATACTCTCGCCGTATTAGAGGACGGGCAGGGCAACCGCCACCATTTGCGCCTCAGTCACAAATGGGCGATTCGCGTCCCGCGCCCAGTGGTCAGGCGTTTCGCGCCTACAAAACCCCTGCTCACCGGGCAACGGGTAATCGACACCCTCTTGCCTATCGCCAAGGGCGGCGCGGCGGCAATCCCGGGTGGGTTTGGCACCGGCAAAACTATGACTCAGCACCAGTTGGCAAAGTGGTGCGACGCGGACATTATCGTCTACATCGGCTGCGGCGAGCGGGGCAACGAGATGACCCAGGTGCTGCATGAGTTCGGCGAGCTTGTTGACCCAAAGACGGGGCGCCCCTTGAGCGACCGCACAATTTTGATTGCCAACACCTCCAATATGCCCGTTGCGGCGCGTGAGGCTAGTATCTACACGGGTATTACGATTGCGGAATATTACCGTGACATGGGCTACCACATAGCGGTGATGGCGGACTCCACATCCCGTTGGGCGGAGGCGTTGCGGGAGATTTCGGGGCGCTTGGAGGAGATGCCCGCCGACGAGGGCTTCCCCGCCTATCTGCCCTCCCGCCTTGCGGAATTTTACGAGCGCGGCGGGTACGTACAGAACGCTAACGGCAGCGAGGGGAGCATCACGATAATAGGCGCGGTGTCGCCTCAGGGCAGTGATTTTTCCGAGCCTGTGACCCAAAACACCAAGCGTTTTACACGCTGTTTTTGGGCGTTGGACAAGTCTCTTGCCTATGCGCGGCACTACCCCGCCATCAACTGGACTGAAAGCTACAGTGAGTACATTGTACCGCTGTCGGCGTGGTATGATGAGAACGCGGGGGCGAATTTTTTGACGATGCGCGAGAACATCATGAAGATTTTGTTGGAGGAGGATCAGCTGCTTGAGATTGTCAAGCTCATCGGCGCGGATGTTTTGCCCGATGAGCAGAAGTTGGTTTTGGAAACCGCTAAGGTGATCCGTGCGGGCTTTTTGCAGCAAAACGCCTTCCACGATGTGGACACATACGTCCCCCTGACAAAGCAACGGGAGATGATGCGCGTAATTTTGCTGCTCCACGAAAAAGGGCGGCAGCTGATAATGCGCCAAAAACCCCTTACGGAACTTATTAAAACGGGCTTGTTCGAGAAGCTTACAAAGATGAAGTATGAGATTGGCAATGATGACATGACAGGGTTTGAGGATTTGGCGGCGAAGATTGAGCGGGTTTAACAAAATAAATTTTTTTACGATATGCTTGTCCAACTCTTGACATTTCTCCGCAATTTATGCTATAATCTAGTAATAGTTTCAGCTTCCCTCGTCTTTCGGGTGGAGCGGTTTTGGTGAACTTATGTGCAGGCTATGTGGAGGCAGTGCGCAAGTTCGTCACTATAATAACACACATGAAAAGGAGAAAATATGTCTTACACCGCAGAAGTTTTGCGCAACGCAATCGAAAAAAGTCCTAACGAGCCTGAGTTTCATCAGGCAATGACCGAGGTTCTGCCCACGCTTCAGCCATATCTGGACAGACACCCAAAGTATGAGCGGGCAGGCATTCTTGAGCGTTTGGTTGAGCCTGAACGCACTATAATTTTTCGTATACCCTGGATGGACGATGCGGGGAAGGTGTGCGTCAATCGCGGCTATCGCGTCCAATTCAGCAGCGCGATCGGACCATACAAAGGCGGTCTGCGCTTCCATCCTAGCGTATCGCTGAGTATCATCAAATTCCTGGGTTTTGAGCAGATTTTCAAGAACTCTCTGACGGGACTGCCCATCGGCGGCGGCAAGGGCGGCTCAGACTTTGACCCCAAAGGCAAATCCGACCGGGAGGTCATGGCTTTCTGCCAAAGCTTTGTCAACGAGCTTCACCGATATGTGGGCGGCAACGCCGACGTGCCTGCGGGAGACATCGGCGTGGGCGCCCGGGAAATCGGCTATATGTACGGACAATACAAGCGTTTGACAGGTCTGTGCGACGGTCCTCTGACGGGAAAAGGGATATCATACGGCGGCTCATTGGTACGCACTGAAGCGACGGGTTACGGGCTTGTCTACCTGACCGAGAAGATGTTGGAATCGCTACATACCTCCTTTGAGGGCAAGCAATTGTCAATTTCCGGGTCGGGCAACGTGGCTATATACGCCGCCGAAAAGGCAATACAACTGGGTGCGAAAGTCGTCACAATGAGCGACTCCAACGGGTTTATCCATGCCCCCGACGGCATTGACGTGAATATCGTCAAGACCATCAAGGAGGAGAAGCGCGGGAGAATTTGCGAGTATTTGGAATATGCAAAAAACGCGGAATATCACGACGGCGGACTGATTTGGTCCGTGCCCTGTGATGTGGCTTTGCCCTGCGCGACGCAAAACGAGCTTGACGCAATAGGCGCAAGGGCGTTGATTGACAACGGTTGCATTGCCGTCGCCGAGGGCTCGAATATGTCCACCACCATCGACGCGGTGGATATGCTCCAGCACAGCGGCGTGTTTTATGCTCCGGGCAAGGCGTCCAATGCGGGGGGCGTGGCGGTTTCCGCACTGGAGATGGCGCAAAACAGCGCTAGGCGTTACTGGTCATTCAGGCGCGTTGACGAGAGCTTGCAAAAAATCATGCACAGCATCTACACTAATATCTCGGAAATCGCAGAGCGTTTCGGCGCGGAAGGCAATTTGGTAGCAGGGGCAAGCATCGCGGGCTTCCGCAAGGTTGCTGACGCTATGCTGCAACAGGGAGTTGTTTGATTTTCAAGTTAATCGACTATACTGCAAAAATTGCTCATTCCTGAAACCGTGCGACACCAATCATCCCCTTAATCTCTTTCATGCGCGTTAAGAGCCAGTCGTACTGCTCCTTGACGTTCATGACCACTTTCAGACTCATGCGATGGACATCCTTGACACTGCCGCGCTTAGCGAAGTCAGTGATGGGGATGTTCATTTTTGTACACAGCTCGGAAACGTCCCGCAAAAAACCCATGCGGTCATTGTATTCAAGCAAAAACGTGACCTCGAACCTGTCACTTTCTTTTGTTTCCCAATGAGCCTTTAGCCAACGTTCAGGCTCTTGGGCACGGCGGGCTTCAGACACATTCTTGCAGGATACAGTGTGTATGGATACTCCGTGTCCGCGAGTGATAAAGCCGATAATCTCGTCCCCGGGGATGGGGGTGCAGCAGTTTGCGAGCTTGAGTAAAACGTCATCCATGTCCTCCACAATCACGCCGAATTGGCTGCGCTTTTTCTTTGTGGCACGGGTGTCAATGGTGATTGTGTCGTCGGGGGGATTGTTCCGGAGATGTATCTTATGAGCCTCGTCCTTGAAAAATGGCATCACGTTTGCAACGGGGATGCCGCCGTAGCCAAGAGCCGCTAAAAAGTCGTCAACACTGCTAAGGCGTTGGCGTTTTGCGGCGGCTTTGAGTATCTGCTCCATGTCCGCATCGCTGAAAGAGATATGGACACGGCGCAGCTCCCGTTCCAGTTCCTCGCGTCCGCAGGCAATGTTCTCCTCCCGCTGTTCACGCTTGAACCACGCCTTAATTTTAGACCTTGCGCTGTTTGTTTTGGCGATAGACAACCAACTGCGGCTAGGACCCTTGCCTGGCGGCGCACTAGTCAAAATGCTAACTACCGCCCCCGTGGTCAACTTCTTGTTCAGGGGGACAATCTCGCCGTTCATTGTCGCGCCAATCATCCTCTCGGCGACCCCTGTGTGTATGGCGTAGGCGAAGTCAATCACCGTTGCCCCCCGGGGCAGGTTGATGCTGTCGCCTCGTGGAGTGAGGACACTGATGACCTCGGGGACAAAGTCTGTCTTTATGGTTTCCACCAATTCGTCCGCCTCAACTCCCTCCTGTTGCGCCTCGAGGAGCTTGCGCAGCCACTTGAGCTGATGGTCGATGTTCACCGTCCCGCCATCCTTGTTTTTTAGCTTGTATTTCCAGTGGGCGGCAATGCCGTATTCAGCGATGTGTTGCATCTCTTTAGTTCGAACTTGAATCTCAATGGGTGTACCGTCCACAACAATCACTGTGTGCAGGGACTGATAACCGTTCTCCTTGGGCTTGTGAAGATAGTCCTTGTAGCGTTCGTTAATATAGGTGGGGTAAACATCATAAACGCAGCCGATAGCGGAAAGGCATTCGTCTTTTTTATTGACGAGAATGCGTATGGCAAAGATGTCAAAAATGCTGTCAATGCGCCTGTTTTGAGCGATTGTTTTGCGATATATGGCGTACTTTGACTTCACCCGCCCGCTGACCACGGCAGTCTTGCACAGGTTTTTTACGCTCTCCCAAACCTTTTCCTGAACCTCTTTGAGCAGTGTTTCTTTTTCTTTAAAGGTCCTGTCTACATATTCGCCGATTTCCTTGTATGACAAAGGGTCAAGGAAGCGCAAAGAGGTGTCCTCCAGTTCCTCCTTTATCCAACGCAAACCGATGCGGTGGGCGATAGGTGCGTAAATTTGGAGGGTTTCACGGGCGATTGTTCGGTGTTTATATTGAGACATGAACTGTAGGGTGCGGATGTTGTGGAGGCGATCGGCGAGCTTAATGAGTATCACGCGGATGTCGGAATTCATGGCGTTGAGCATTTTTGTTATGCTCAGAGCCTGTAGCTCCTCTTTCTCCATGGTTTGGGAGTGGATGTCGCCCTTCGTTTCCTTACGCGCTTTTTTCAGCTTGGTGACCCCGTCCACAAGGAGGGCAATTTCACTGCCGAATTCTTTTTTTATGCTGTCAATACCGAATTTTGTGTCCTCCGCCACGTCGTGTAAAATGGCGGCAGCGATTGCGGGGGAGTCCATGCCCATGTCAAGCAAAATTTCGGCGACGGCAATTGGGTGAGTGATGAAAGGTTTGCCGTCGCGCCGGCGTTCAAGCCCGTGATGCTCAAGGGCGACATTATACGCCTTGTCCAAGTCGGCAAGGTTTTGACCGTCAGTCTTTTTTAGTCTTTCGCGCAGCGGCAGCCATGCTGCGTCGCTCTCGGCTTTTATTGCGGCTTTTTCCGGATTTTCTTCCAGCATTGGATTTTTTTTCGGCAATTTTTCTATTTCATCCGGCATTTTTTTCACCCCTTGTTCCAGTTTTTTTAACTTCCGACATTATAACATATTTTAGATTGGATTTCAAGCAAAAAAAATTTTCCTAATTTCTTTTTCGGAACTAAAAATCACTCAAAGTATACTATAATTAGTGGGCAACAAAAAATCAAACACAAAATATAGTGTATCGGAGAGATAAGCATGAAACAAGAAAACGCCAATTCCACTAGAAAATCAAAGGAAAACGAGGCGTACACCGCCGCAAAATACACGGAAAACCAGGCAACGAGCGTACAAAAGGCACAGGGAAAATCCTGTATCAATGGTATAAAAAAGCGCGACGGGCGTAAAGCTCCCTTTGACAAGTCCAAAATTACCGACGCAATCTTCAGCGCGGCTCAGGCGGCGGGGGGCAATGACCGCGCCATGGCGGAGTCCCTCGCGGAGCTTGTCGTGGAGCGCTTGGAGAAAATCGTCGCCGAGCGTTTGGCAAAGCTTGCCAGCGGCGAGCTGAAAAAAGAGGATGCGCAGCAGCCGGCGGATTATCCCCAAGTGGAGGAGATTCAGGACGTTGTGGAGCGGGTTCTTATGGATAACGGGCATTACCGCACCGCGAAAAAGTATGTACTCTACCGCAACGACCGCTCTATTCAGCGTGATAAAAACTCCAGTCTGATGAAGACCCTTGAGAGCATTGCTACCAAGGAGGCGCGTTGCAGCGACTTGAAGAGGGAGAATGCTAATATCGACGCCGAAGCTCCAATGGGGGCTATGCTCAAGTATGGGCAGGAGAGCTTCAAGGAGTACAACCGCCTGTTTTTGCTCGCCCCCGAACACTCTGAGGCTCATCGCGACGGGGATATTCACATCCACGACCTGGATTTTTACGCCCTGACCACTACCTGCTGCCAGATTGACATCATCAAGTTATTCAAGAACGGTTTCGGTACGGGGCATGGTTTTTTGCGCGAACCCAACGACATCGCTAGCTATTCCGCTCTTGCGTGCATCGCAATACAGGCAAACCAAAACGACCAACACGGCGGTCAGAGTATCCCCAATTTTGATTACGGCATGGCGTTGGGCGTGGCAAAAACCTATGCTCGCCACTATCGCCGCAACCTTGCCAAGGCGTTGGATATGCTCCACGGCATTGACGATGCGGAGGAAAAAATCGCCAAATGGGCTGAGGATATCGGCAAAAAGCCTGTATTGGCGAACGACAACGGCTACTGCGATGCGGAATTGAAACATCTTACAAAGGAGTTCAAGCTCTCGGTCGATGATGCCCAAAAATGTCAGCAAATCGCCGTGAAGCACTCCTACAAAGAAACGGAGAGATCCACATATCAAGCCATGGAAGCGTTAGTACACAACCTGAACACCATGCAGTCCCGGGCGGGGGCGCAGACGCCATTCTCATCCATCAACTATGGGCTCGACACATCACCCGAGGGGCGCATGGTCATCCGTTCAGTACTGTTGTCCACCGAGCGCGGTCTTGGCAGAAACGAAACCCCGATCTTCCCCATACAGATTTTTCGCGTGAAAAAGGGTGTCAGCTATGACGAGGGCGACCCAAATTACGACCTCTTTAAGTTAGCTTGCCGTGTCAGTGCCAAGCGCCTGTTCCCTAATTTTTCCTTTATGGATGCCCCATTCAACGCCGAATACTACAAAGAGGGCGATTACGATACCGAAGTCGCCTATATGGGCTGCCGCACCCGCGTTATCGGCAATGTTTACGACAAAACCCGTGAAACCACAGGCGGACGGGGCAACTTAAGCTTCACCTCAATCAATCTGCCCCGCATTGCAATCAAGGCATCCCAAATCCGTGCTGTTGACGAAAGCGAGAAGATTGGCGAGTTCTTCAATGAACTCAACCGCAAAATCGATCTGTGCATCGCCCAACTCCTTAAGCGCTTTGAGGTGCAGGCAAAGCGCCGTGTACGCAACTATCCATTCCTCATGGGGCAGGGACTGTGGCTAGATGCCGACAAACTCAAGGAAAAAGACAAGGTGGAGGAAATCCTCAAGCACGGCACTCTTTCCGTAGGCTTTATCGGACTTGCCGAGGCACTCACAGCCCTCATCGGCGAGCATCACGGTGAGAGTGAAAAGGCGCAAAATCTGGGTATGTCCATAATCAGCCATATGCGTGAGCGAATGGATGCGCAGGCGGAGAAAAGCGGCTTGAATTTCAGCCTTTTGGCGACACCCGGCGAAGGCTTGAGCGGACGTTTTATTCGCATTGACATGAAAAAATACGGCGTGATTCTCGGCGTGACGGACAAGGAGTACTACACCAACGGCTTCCACGTCCCCGTGGGATACAAAATCAGTGCCTTTGACAAAATCCGCATAGAAGCACCGTACCACGCCATGACCAACGCGGGACACATTTCCTACGTTGAGATGGATGGCGACCCCACCCAAAACCTTGAGGCGTTTGAGAAAATTATACGTTGCATGGCGGACAGCGGCATGGGCTACGGCTCCATCAACCATCCTGTTGACCGCGATCCTGTTTGCGGCTACACGGGCATCATCAACGAAGAATGCCCCCAATGCGGACGCATGGAGAACGACGGCAATGAGAATTTCGCCCGCATTCGCCGGATCACAGGCTATTTAGTGGGAACACTGGAGCGTTTTAATGACGCAAAACAGGCGGAGGAAAAGGATAGGGTTAAGCATATTTGAGGAAGGCAAACTGAAAATAGAACGCTAAGACCAGTTGATTTTCATGTTAGGCGGGTATATCCCCAAGTTTCTCAACCCGGCGTTCCAAAAAATCTAGCCACCTCATCACCACCCCCACCATGAGGGCGATGATGAGCGTACCCTTCCGCAGGTCTTGGACAGTACCTGTGGATAACCAGATTATTGCTAATGCCAATGCTTGGCACATAGTCTATCAGCTTGAGGACGGCACTTGGGCAGGAAAACATGGAACTACGGGAAATAGCAAACATTTCGAAGATGTAGTGGATCCAAGTAATTTGCCTGAAAAACACGCCATGTGGAAAACAGGTAGTCTAAGACATACAGGCACTACCTGTTATTTGGCGATTACAAAATAGAGGAGGATATTATGAAAAAAGAAAACAAAACTTTTTTGGGGCTTTGCTTGACATTCGCAATTATAATTGCTGTTGCTTTTGAGATTTATAATTTCCCCAGTTCAACATTTGAAAGGCTTGAAGATTTTGTCATGTCAATTGAAGATTTCATCATTTCCAAAATCCAAAATCCGTCAGACGATGAATATCTACCAGCCACAACAACAACAGTGTTAGAATTTAGTAGTGAAGAAGAATTTGAAGAATATCTGAGAAAGGAAAACGAAAAGCATCAAGAATATGTGAAAACCAGTATGGAGGAATCTGCTGAGATCATTTCTAGGGCAAGCGAGTTACCTTATCAGCAGCTTATTACAACAAGTTACCCTGAAGAAGACTTGGCACCGCATATTTTCTTGGGTTATCTTAGTTATATTAGCGTACCCATTTCTGAGTTAGATAAGCGCCACCCAATTGAATGCATACGCCTTGTTGATGAAAATTCTGCCTATACTATTCACAAAACCAATGAGAATGGACTTTTGTATACGTTCTATTACAAGTATGATGAAGAATATCCAAATTGGCATTATTCGCATTCAATTTCCATGAAAAAAAACTTAAAGCTTACAAATTTCAAAACGATAATTCTTGGTTCGTCATGGAAAAAAGTTAATCGAATTGACCCTATAGTTAATGCTCACCGTGAAGCTGATGACGGTGTTTCAGTACACTTGTTGCAAGACGGAGTTTTGGTTGTTGAGTATTTTCGGTTTCTGCGCAAGTTGCAAATAGTTAAGCGTATGGATTTTTATCCGGATTTTATTGCACACGCACCAAGAAAGGGTGTAGAAACTTATGATTGCAGAATATTGCCGCAGGATTTTATCCAATAATGAAATCAGGTGACGCATGAAAACAAAAACCCCAACAATCTACACGTTTGTGGTAATTTTCCCCACGCCCCGGAATACGGTCGATTCATCAACGCCGATAAGCATTTTGATAGTAGGAGCAAAAACGCTGCAACGCACATCCCCATGGTGATTGCCATTTCCTGTCCGAACAGTGCAAAACCCACATTGTGATAGCGCATGGCGTTGAAAATGGCGCGGGGGGGCGAGTTCACCGGGGTGATAGCAAGTCCGGCACGAATCGCCAAACCTACCCCCGCAGCCACCAGAAAAATGCCACAGACATACTCTCGTTAGGGGTTTTACAGCTTTTATGCGGCTTCCTCTAATTTTTTGATTTTTTCACTGGGATTTCAACATCTAAACCGCATTTGCGCATGATTGGGTTGAGAACAGGACGCATCCAACCCATGACAATGCCCACTAACACGGCGGTGATGACGGTACCTTCGCGTATGCCAGTAAACTGACCCCCGCCAATACGCACAACGCTGATGAATACAATCACTGAGGCGATGCTCACCCAAATTACATCGGTGACTACCTTGATTTTGTGGTAGGGAACGCCGTCGAGTTTTTGCTGTACTGCAAGCCCGACACCCTCACTGGGCATGGGGATTAGCTTTGCGCCTAGGTAGAATGACAGTCCAAGGGCGATGGTAATAATTGACATAGCGAGGAAAACCAGTTGCATATAGTAGGGCAGATTCTCGCCGGTGACCACCTGTAGTCCCGTTTGCGCGTCTACATCGTAAGTGGCGAATTTTGGTAATTTAATCAGTCTGACTACCGGCAGTGCCACATTCACAAAGTATCCGAACAAAATTGCCACAGCGACTTGCAGGATTTGGATAGGCTTGAAATTTTTGCGCAAAAGGATGATTTGAACTAGCACCAAGCAGATAAACACGGCGGCGGCGCAGTAGCCCATGAGCTTATCCGCTGGGATGTCAATTCCCAAAAGGTTAACGATGCCGTCCGCTTCATAATGGAAGCGCAGGGATGTGTTGATGGCGTAGGCAGGCGAACTGACGGGTGAGATGCCCAAGCCGCCGCGAATGGCGAGCTGCACCCCGAGGGCGATGAAGAACATCCCTGCTAAATAATAGATGATGCGGATAGCGAAGTTCAGCGGTGATTTTTGGTTGAGTGTGTTGTCTGACATGATTTCCCCTTTTTGGCTTGTTGAAAAACAAACTTTATTTTCCAACGAGTATTTTTTATGTAGCGTTATATTTCACGGGAATAAATCCCGAAAAAACCGTTTCTGGTACGCAAGTGTGGGATATCTCCCCCAACCCCGCTATGAATCCTTCCTGTGCCGATATGGGCAGTTCAAGCTCAATCTCCACATCCTGTCCGAATTCTTTGGAGTTTATCACTCCCTCCATTTGGGCGACGAGCCTTTCCAAGCGGGAAAAATTGGAATAAGTGCAACAAAGCCGTAAACCCACACTGGGGATGTAGCTTGTTATTCCCGCTTTTTCAATGCCAAGCGCCGCGCTTTGGGAGTACGCCCGAGCAAGTCCCGATGCGCCAAGGAGTATGCCGCCGAAATAGCGGGTGACGACAAGGGCGGAGTCGGTTATTCCACGGGAACGCAGTGCCTCCAACACAGGTAAACCCGCCGTACCTTGGGGTTCACCGTCATCGCTGTAGCGCGTTCGCGCCCCCTCCCGCAGGACGTAAGCCCAGACATTGTGCCGTGCGTCCCAGTGTTTTGCGGAAATCTCCTTGATGAACGCCAGAGCATCCTCGTCGGCGGTCACAGGGCGAGTATAACACAAAAAACGCGAGCGTTTGAGTACATACTCAGCGCACACGCTTCTTGCTAACGCCTTGTACTCCTTCATGTGAGCAGGGCGTTATCCCTGTTTTTGGAAACGGCGGTTGAAGCGATCAACGCGTCCGCCGGTGTCCACGAGTTTTTGTTTGCCTGTGAAGAACGGATGGCATTTAGCGCAGATATCAACGCGCATTTGAGAGCGGGTAGACGCAGTTTCGTACTCTGTGCCGCAAGCACAGCGCACAGTCACTTTGTCATACTTTGGGTGGATTCCCTGTTTCAATATTTTCACCTCTATAAACGATGTGCGGAGATTATAACATATTTTGCGCAGAATTGCAAGTTTTTTTGATGTCAACACAATTAACCCATAATCCCTGTGACGGTTAAAACAATCTCAGCGATAATGGAGGCTAAGTACGATAACGATTCATAAACGTTATTTTTGTCTACAAGATACGTTTCTATTTTTCCTAACATGCTTTTTATTTTTCCTAACAGAAGTTTAATTTTCTGCACCTTTTTTCCTTATAGTCGCCTAACTTGAAAATCAACTCGTCCTTGCGGTGCATTTTCCACCTGCCTTCGTTAAAAATGCTCATAATACGAAGGTATTTCTGCGCAATATCCTCACAAATCTTGAGCCGGTTTTCAAGTTAATCGACTATATCAAGAAATAGTGATATAGACCGACTGTAAAAATAAAAGAAACAAGACCGTATATCCAGCCTTGTTTCTTAGTGTTTTTTCGCTTTTTGTTAGTCGATTGGGGGCAGGGCGTCAGGATCTCTTGACGTGAGCCAATCCCAATTGAACCAATCAACGATGCGCTGCCAAATGGCAGTCCATGTTTCCGCAAGCTTGTCGCTGAAATTATTGCTGAAAACCGCCGCAAGCCATGATGAAAAGAGTTGGAAGAAATGTTGTCCAAAAAACTCTGTATCAACATCGTCTGGACCTGGGATAAGACCGTCAAGGAAACCGCCTCCACCAGCAGATTCTTCCGCACCAACAATCAGAGCGTCAACAACGACATCGTCCGCAACTTGAATAAGACCATCAAAAACAGACATAGGTAAATACCTCCTTTTAAGTTAGGGGTCGCACCGCTTAAGCGCAACAACTCCATACTAAGTATAGCACAAGAAATGCGTTTTTTTTTTCCAAAAAAGAAAATTGGTAAATTAATTTTCTTTGCCGCGCACCAAACCGATTAAAAGGTCAAAAACGCTGTCCAATTTCAGCTCTCTGAGGTACTCTTTGAGTGCTTCAAAAATTGCCGCTAGAAATGCGCCAATGTCTTCAAACATAAGAATCTCCTCCAAAAAATTATACACGTTAAGTATATCACAATTTTTTAATTTATTATTCCGTAAAAGAAAAAAGGGGATGCGATCTGAAAAATATAGTAATTTGATTTGGGATAGGGCAAAAATCTTGCTTTTCCTGCCAAAATGGCTTATAATATTGCTAAAACATGGAGAAATATTACAAAGAGAGTAGGTAAACTTATGCGAATTGTGACTTTTGGTGAGCTTATGCTACGCCTTGCCCCTCCTGGCTATGAGCGGTTTGTCCAGGCATCTTCTCTAGGGATGACCTTTGGGGGCGGCGAGGCGAACGTGGCGGTGTCGCTGGCAAATTATGGGATGAATGCAGCATTTGTCACAAAGCTCCCCCAACACGAAATCGGTCAGGCGGCGCTTAACAGCCTGCGAAAATACGGTGTGGATACCGTTGGGATTGTCCGTGGCGGCAAGCGTTTGGGGATTTATTACCTTGAAAAAGGTGCCTCACAGCGCGGCAGCAAGGTGATTTACGACCGCGCGGAGTCGGCGTTCGCTCTCTCCGAGCGTGGCGATTATGACTGGGCGGTACTGCTGAATGGCGCGAGTTGCTTCCACTTCACGGGTATCACTCCCGCTCTTGGCGGCGAATTGCCCGCTATCTGCATGGACGCGCTGAAATGCGCCAAAAAGTTGGGTATCACCACCTCCTGCGACCTGAACTATAGGGGCAATTTGTGGACAAGGGAGCAGGCGGGTAAAGTGATGGGTGAGTTGATGCCCATGGTGGATGTGTGCGTTTGCAACGAGGAGGATGCGGCGGACGTGTTCGGCATTCGCGCGGCGGATACGAGCGTTCATGCGGGCAAGCTGAGCCGCGAGGGCTACATCGGCGTAGCACGTGAGTTGACAGCGCGTTTCGGCTTCAAATCCGTGGCAATCACGTTGCGAGAGTCCATCTCTGCTAGTGATAACAACTGGGGCGCGTTGTTGTATACCGACGAAAAAGTGTATTTTTCAAAGCAATATCCCGTACACATTGTTGACCGTGTAGGCGGCGGAGACTCTTTCAGCGGCGGTTTGATTTACGCCACACTGTCGGGATTCGACACACAGGCGGCGTTGGAGTTCGCTGTGGCGGCTTCTTGCCTGAAACACAGCGTTGAGGGGGATTACAACCTTGTCAGCGCAGCGGAGGTGCAGCGCCTTGCGGGGGGCGATGCTAGCGGGCGAGTCCGGCGGTGATGCGCTTTGAGGATTTAGATATTGTTATACAGTAACATATGATATTTTTCAAGTGCCTATAGCTTGTTGATTTTGTGTGTTCATCCGCAAAAAAACAACTAGGCTCAACCCCACATTCATGCCATCATAAACCGCTTTAGCGATTTGTAGTGTGCCGCCTGTGCAGTCTCCGGCGGCGTAAAGACCGGGGATATTCGTCGCGCCTTTTTCGTCCGTGATGATGCGTGTACCCTCCACAATTGCTCCTATTTTCCGCGCCAAATCACTGCCCCCCGCCGCACCGTAGGCGACAAAAACACCGTCGGCAGGAATAGTACGCCCATCAGCAAGGATGACGCCTTCAACGCGCTTTTCTCCCGCAATCTGCGCTAGTGGTTCATGTATAATCTTCACCTCAAATGGGAAATCCGCCCCTTGGGGCTTGCCGTTTGTCAATAGTGTGACCGAGTTCACAAGTGGCAGCAGGTGTAGCGCTTCCGCTTTGGCGTACTCCCCAAAGCCCAGTACAACCACATCCTTACTGCGATAGAAAAACGCGTCGCAGACGGCACAATAACTCACTCCATGACCCTCAAGAGCCGCCAGACCAGCAATTTGGGGGATTTTGCGGGGAGAACCCGTAGCCAAAACCACAGCGCGGGACACAATTTCGTCCCCCTCGGCGGTGATGGTGGAAAAACCCTCGGCGTGAGGGGCAAGAGCGACAGCCTCGTCGTCCAAAAATGCCGCACCAAGGCGGTTTGCCTGGGCAATGCCGTTCACGGCAAGCTGCTTCCCCGAAATCGCTTCAGGAAAGCCATAGTAGTTTTCAACTTTATCAGCCTTGCGAAGAGCACCGGTGCCGCTGTCAACTACAGTGACGCTGAAGCCTCCCCTCAGGGCGTAAATGGCGGCGGAAATCCCTGCGGGACCCGCGCCAACAATGCAGATGTCTGTCATTCAGCAAACCCCTTTAGCTTTGTGTCGATGTTGATTTCATTGTCTTTATCAGTGGTTTGCTCCTTTTCCTTTTTTTTGTGATGCCAAAATACGATCAAGGAAGCAAAGGATCCAATCGAAGACAATAAAGGCAACAAATTGGATAATCTACTCAATTCGCTTATGAAGTTATTCACTAGTTGTTCCTCCTGTGTATTTCCTCTCGCACAACCACGAAAGGAAAATTGATGTTATGACACAGATAGCCGAGGTAGTTATAACGGTCCACATCATGTTTTCTTCATTCGTTTTGATTAGGGCATAGGCAAGTAACTGAAAAAATGAGAGAAAAAGCAAAGAAAATGTCAGGTGCTCCAGGTTCCCTTTCCCTCTGCGAATATGCCCAATCAAGGTTGGCGTTGTCACCAAAAATGACGAAAGTATCAGTTCGCCGTCAATTATGATTCGCAAGATGTCCGTGTTACCTCTCAGCAGACTAAAAAGCACTGCCGCCAGTATCGGGAAAAAGGCGAGCACAACAGTACCCCACCACCAATAGGTCATCGTTCTCGCTTCTTGGGTTTTGCGCTCTCCAATAGGTGGTATATCTGTAACCTGCGCCATTTTTTGCTCCTCTTAGCTAGTATATGTAATCCCCCATCAAGAAAACCCACACGCCCCTGCTCTGAAAACAGGGCAGGGGCGTCGTGAAAGATTTTACTCAAAGGTATCGATAACTGCGCCGGAGCCTACTGTGCGTCCGCCTTCACGGATAGCAAAGCGCAAACCCTTCTCAATTGCGATTGGTGTAATCAGCTCAACGTCCATTTCCACGTTGTCGCCGGGCATACACATCTCAACGCCCTCGGGCAGGGTGATGACGCCTGTAACGTCCGTTGTGCGGAAGTAGAATTGAGGACGATAGTTGGAGAAAAATGGCTTATGACGACCGCCCTCCTCCTTGTTCAGGACATAAACCTGACCGCGGAACTTCTTCAGGGGTTGGATGCTGCCAGGCTTAGCAAGCACTTGACCGCGTTCAATGTCCTTTCGCTGTACGCCGCGCAGGAGTACGCCGGCGTTGTCGCCCGCTTCAGCGTAATCAAGGTCTTTGTGGAACATCTCGATGCCTGTAACGACAACCTTGCGCTTCTCTTCTGTCAAGCCGACGATTTCAACTTCCTCGCCCAGTTTCAGCTGACCGCGCTCCACGCGGCCTGTCGCCACTGTACCACGACCTGTGATTGTGAACACGTCCTCAACAGGCATGATGAAAGGCAGGTCGGCCTTACGCTCTGGGGTTGGGATATAGCTGTCAACCGCATCCATAAGCTCAACGATACTGGCAAGCTCAGGTGCGCCAAGGTCACCGCCTTCATAGATGAGAGCTTGGTGTGCGGAACCGCGGATGATTGGTGTGTCGTCACCGGGGAACTCGTACTCGTTGAGGGTTTCGCGGATTTCCATCTCAACCAAATCAAGGAGTTCTTCGTCGTCAACCAAGTCGCACTTGTTCATATAAACGACGATATAAGGCACGCCCACCTGACGGGCAAGGAGCAGATGCTCTTTTGTTTGCGCCATAGGACCGTCTGTCGCCGCGATAACGATGATTGCGCCGTCCATTTGTGCCGCGCCTGTAATCATGTTCTTGATATAGTCCGCGTGACCGGGGCAGTCAACGTGTGCGTAGTGACGCGCTTCGGTTTCGTACTCAACGTGAGCGGTGTTGATTGTGATTCCGCGCTCGCGCTCCTCGGGAGCCTTGTCGATGTTGGCGTAATCAACAAAGTCCGCGCCGCCCTTCATCGCCAGAGTCTTTGTGATTGCAGCGGTGAGGGTGGTTTTGCCGTGGTCAACGTGACCAATTGTGCCGATGTTTACGTGGGGTTTCGACCGATTAAATTTTTCCTTTGCCATTGTTTGTTTTCCTCCTTTAAGGGAAATATTTAGTGTTTTGTGAATTTTGGGTCAACGCTGTAATATTGTAACAGATTTTACGAAAAAAATCAAGTAGCGGCTAATATTTTACGTTAGGGCGTTGGAACTATAAACCAATGCCCTTTGGGATCAGTCTTACTCAAAGTCTTTTGATAAACTGGTCTGCCATTAACTATAAGTAAGTTTGTGACATATCCCTTTATTGAGTGTACGCCATACTTATAACCATCTGCATTTTTTCTTTTCACGATGAAGTTTGGCGAACAAAGCGCCAAAAAGATGCCCTTTCAAGCTACTGAATACAGGTTCTTAGTCCCCCTTTATAGACGACGTTGCTTTGAAAACATCTTCTCTTTTCATTTCACCCTCATAAACTTCAACAATAATTTCGTCAACCGACTGTGCCTCTTGAGACAGAATAGGCTTTAAATCAAAACTACTCTTAGAATTTTTTACAGCCACCTTCAAAGGCTCAATTACTTCAACCAACGGATATATCGTCATAGCTTCGATAATCATTTCAATATCCTTGTCGGTTGGATTTTTTTCCAGAACATCTTTCAAAACCTGATAGTTTGCTTCAACTCTTATCCATTTGTAGCCGTCGAATTCATCATCAATGCGAAGTATTTCGTAAATAGCATTCTTATAGTACATATCTTCTAAGCAAAAGACTATTAAAGAACAAATATCAAACAAGTCCTCTGATGGTTCGGACTCTTTTTCGAATTTCTCATAAAATCCCATCAAGTATGCAACCCACTCATCACGTTCCTTGTCGCTAACAGAGCTGTTTGGGAAATTAACCATTTGATTAGAAACAACTCGAACTGCCATGTGCAGCTTTTTATTAATTTCTCCAATGTCAATTATTTTATATGCGGCTATTGTACCGCGTTCTCGGTCATTAGATTCAAGCCGAGCAAGACATTGAAGACCAACATAGTTGTCCTCGGTTTGAAAAAGAACTTTTTCGAGAACGTCGTTTGATTTTTCGTCACTTAAGGTTATGGCAATCTGCTGACGGACTTCTGAATCTTCTTTTTCGTTCAAAAGAATTTTTTCAAACCTAGAAACATCCTTAAGTAGGCGTTTTCCATCTTCATTCTCGTAGTCGAGCAACTGAATAGTCAGAACCCTCAGCATCACGTTGTTTTTTTCGTTTTCAACAATCCTCAACAAAAGCTCCTCTGGAATTTCATTTAACCGCTCAAGAAGTGCGCTAGCGTGATACATATAGCCCGCTACTTCTGAATTTGCCATTCCCATTGTGTTAACTTCATCAAAAATTTCAGAAACACTGGAACGTGATAACCGTTCAATCATTTCTTCTTCGCTTTTAACGCCATCATACTTTTTGTTAAAAAGTTCTAACGGTGATACTGCCACTGCCGTGATGGTGACAGCGACAACCAACGTTGCCACACAGATTATAGTCCAGGTACGCTTACTTAGTTTTTTCTTCATAAAAAAGCAGATTCCTTTTATTTACCATTATGTTTATGAAAATTTAAGAGGGCTTGGCACTCACGTTAGAAATGAATGCCAAGCCCTTAAATTATTTACTGCTGATAATCGTTTCCGCAATGGATTTCGGTATCTCTTCATAGTGACTGGGTTCCATGACGTACTGACCGCGTCCCTGGGTCTTTGACCGCAGGCTTGTGGCGTAGCCAAACATATTGGAGAGGGGTATTTTGGCGTTGATTTGCATCGCTCCTGAACGCATTTCTGTACCGGAGATAAGCCCGCGCCTTGCGTTCAAATCGCCGATAACGTCGCCCATGTAGTCTTCAGGTACGGTGACAGACACTTTCATGATCGGTTCCATGAGGACGGGACTTGCTTTGCGAACAGCGTCTTTGAATGCCATTGAGCTGGCAATCTTAAACGCCATTTCCGATGAGTCTACCTCGTGGTATGAACCGAATGTGAGGCGTACCTTCACGTCCACCACGTTGTAGCCAGCCAGAACGCCGGACAACATCGCGCCTTTAATGCCTTCCTCAACAGGCTTGATATATTCCTTCGGAATAACACCGCCCGTGATTTCGTTGATAAACTCAAAGCCCTTTGCCGGGTTGGGTTCAATGTTGATGACCACGTGTCCGTACTGTCCGCGTCCGCCTGATTGACGGGCATATTTGGTATCGCTCTTTGCTTCGGCTGTGATGGTTTCACGGTAGGCGACCTGGGGTGCTCCAACATTCGCCTCCACTTTGAACTCACGCAGTAAGCGATCCACGATAATCTCAAGGTGCAGCTCGCCCATGCCGGCGATGATGGTCTGCCCTGTTTCCTCGTCTGTGTAGCACTTAAATGTGGGATCCTCCTCGGCAAGTTTTTGCAGAGCAAGTCCCATCTTTTCCTGTCCCGCCTTTGTCTTTGGCTCGATAGCCACGCGGATGACAGGCTCGGGAAAGTCCATGGACTCCAGGATAACGGGGTGACGCTCGTCGCAGATTGTATCACCGGTGGTGGTGTTTTTCACGCCCACGCAGGCGGCGATGTCCCCTGCATATACGCAGTCGATGTCTTGCCTGTGGTTGGAGTGCATTTGCAGGATTCTGCCCATGCGTTCCCGCTGTCCTTTTGTGGCATTATAGACTGTCGATCCTGTTTTTATGCTGCCTGAATAGACTCTGAAGAAGCACAGCTTGCCCACGAATGGATCCGTGGCAATCTTGAACGCCAATGCGGAGAACGGCTCGTCGTCGGAGGATAAGCGTTCCTCTTCATTGTCATTTTTGGGGTTGATACCCTTGATAGCAGCAACGTCTGTGGGAGCCGGCATAAAGTCCACAACCGCGTCAAGGAGCAGCTGCACGCCCTTATTACGGTAGGATGTGCCGCAGACCACGGGGACCATTTTGTTGGCGATGGTCGCAAGGCGGATTGCCCTTTTTATCTCGTCAACTGTCAATTCTTCGCCGCCCAGATATTTGTCAAGCAGTTCCTCATCCTGTTCGGCGACAGCTTCCAACAGCTCGTGGCGGTATTGCGCCACCTTTTCTTGCATATCAGCGGGAATTTCCTCAACACGAACATCAGTGCCTTTGTCGTCATAGTAGACATGAGCTTGCATGGTAACGAGGTCGACGATGCCGCAAAAATCGGACTCCGCACCGATTGGCAGCTGAATTGGCACGGCATTACAGCGCAGACGGTCACGCATCATATTCACGACGTTGTAGAAGTTCGCGCCCATGATATCCATCTTGTTGATGTATGCCATGCGGGGCACTCCATACTTGTCGGCTTGACGCCAAACGGTTTCGCTCTGGGGTTCAACACCGCCCTTGGCGCAAAGAACGGTTACAGAGCCGTCCAAAACGCGCAGGGAACGCTCCACCTCAACGGTGAAGTCCACGTGACCGGGGGTGTCGATGATGTTGATGCGATGGTCATTCCAAAAGCAGGTTGTCGCCGCGGAGGTGATTGTGATTCCGCGTTCCTGTTCTTGCTCCATCCAGTCCATTGTCGCCGCGCCGTCATGAACCTCGCCGAACCTGTGGGTTTTGCCTGTATAGAACAAAATCCGCTCGCTAGTGGTTGTCTTGCCTGCGTCAATGTGAGCCATTATGCCGATATTGCGTGTTTTTTCTAGGGATACTTCACGGGGCATTTTCTAATGTCCTTTCATACTAGATAAATACTAGGGGCTGTCTGAAAAATAAAATAACTTGTCTATTTTGGCTAAAACGGGCTGCAACATTGTTGAAACTCCTCGGAATACGAAAGTACTCCTGCGGTTTTCTCCTCGTTTCGCCCCGTTTTACCTCAAAATATCCGGTGTTTTTTAATTTTCAAACAAGCCCTGGATTCTAGACGGAAAACGCCAAGTTCTAGACTGTTGTAATCTCTAACAATCTAGTGTCTATGAATCTAGTATCTACTTATCTAGAAATTAGATCACCAACGGAAATGTGCAAACGCGCGGTTTGCTTCCGCCATGCGGTGAGTGTCTTCTTTTTTCTTGAATGCCGCACCGGTTTCGTTGACAGCGTCCATGAGTTCGCCCGCAAGGCGTTCTTTCATGGTGCGTTCGCCGCGAGCGCGGCTGTAGGCTGTAATCCAGCGCAGACCTAGGGTTAAACGGCGGTCAGGGCGTACGTCAATTGGCACTTGATAGTTAGCGCCGCCAACGCGCCTTGCCTTAACCTCCAGTACAGGCATAACCTTTTCCATGGCGGTTTCAAAAACCTCCAGGGGGTCTTTGCCTGATTTTTCGCGAATGATGTCGAATGCGTCATAGACAATTTTTTGGGCGACGCCCTTTTTGCCGTCGAGCATGATATTGTTAATCAAACGCGTAACGAGCTTGGAGCCGTAAATTGGGTCGGGCAAAACATCTCGTTTTGGCACATTACCTCTTCTTGGCACTTCGCTTCCCTCCTTCATAATAGTGATGAAATCACAGGTACTTATCAGGATTTAAGATACAGGATGCAGGAGTGAGGGTTCACAGCTTGCGCCTATTTCTTTTATCCGTGATATTGTCCAACCAGAGGCATATTTATAGATACACCATATTTCTGGTGGGATTTTCGTTGTGTTTTTTAGATTTTAGATTTTGGATTATAGGCTGTCTAGACTCAACGCAAACGCGCATTAATCAAAACATCCGGTACCTTGTATCTAGATCTACTTTGCCGCTTTCGGGCGTTTAGCGCCGTACTTGGAGCGAGCCTGCATACGACCCGTGACGCCTTGGGCATCCAGTGTTCCGCGGATTACGTGATAGCGCACACCTGGCAGGTCACGCACACGACCGCCGCGAATCAGCACTACCGAGTGCTCTTGCAGGTTGTGTCCAACGCCGGGGATATAGCTTGTCACTTCCATGTTGTTGGTCAAGCGTACGCGGGCGATTTTCCGCAGAGCCGAGTTAGGTTTTTTGGGAGTATCGGTCTTGACGGTTGTACAAACGCCGCGTTTTTGCGGAGCATCCTGATAGGTGACCACATTACGCTTGCTGTTGAGACCCTGAAGCAGAGCGGGAGTGTTGGATTTGCGCTTTTTGGTTTCGCGTCCGTGACGCACGAGTTGGTTAAAGGTTGGCAACTGGTTTCCTCCTTTCATAGTAAAATGGCGTGGAAAACCTACAGTAAAGACCCGCCCAAATGCCCAACGTAGGCTTTTGGAGCGACCATTTTACGGCGCGTTATATCACGCTTTTGGCATTGTATGGCGAGATGCCGCACAATGCGACGCTCTATTTTATCATAAATTTGAAGGGCTGTCAAGTTTTTTGTGTAAAAAGTGTGGGCAAATCGCACTTAACACAAAACATTTATAAAATCGGTGATATGACAAGGTAACTCTTTGCGGTGATGCAGATGCTTTCTCGCGCCATCGGGGGAGCAATGTTTTGGTGCAACTGCATCCTCTACTGGCAAAAGCTAGAAAAATTTTTTCGCAAATATAGTTGATTAACTTGAAAATCGGCTATATTATAGCATATTCTCAAATAATTTGTAACTATTTTAAAGCGTGACCCATTTCTCGCAAAGGGTGACAACTCGCAAAAAATATGGTATAATATAATCTATAACAACCTAAAAACCACCCCAACAAGGAGCGGAAAAATGACGACGGCAATCCAAATGGTGCTCATTGCCCTACAGGCGGTGTTCGTGAAAAACCTCGTTTTCAGCGGGGGGTTCGGCATGGGCGAAGCCATGCGCATCGCAACAAAACCCAAACGCTTTTTGCTTTTCGCGTGCTTGCTCACAGGCTTTTGCGTATTTGACGCCATGGTCTGCTCCGCGATTTACATCATCTTTCCCGTCTTGGACGACATACCCATGGCGTACCAACTGCTCATCAACGCCTGCGTTTTGCTAGCGCTGTTCCTGTTAGTAGTCTTGGCGGTGACATTGGTAACGCGCCAACGGCCAGACGAAAAATTTCTCTCCACAATCGGCATGGCGGCGCTAAACACCCTCGTTTTTACCCTGCCCATATTGGGGCGTCTGTCGGCATATGGGCTGTGGGAAGCACTGGCGTTCGGCATCGGCGCGGGAGCGGCATTTTTGCTCGCTCTATCCGTACTGAAATTGGGTGTGGAGCGCATCCTAGCCAACGCGCAGGAAATCCCCCACGCCTTTCGCGGCACTCCCGCCCTGTTCCTCTATTCCGCCCTGTTCTCCATGGCGATGGCGGGACTCGGCGGCGGAGGGATATTTTAGGTCATGTTGACACGGTGTAAAAAACCTCGCCCGCAAATAAACTCAAAAAAGCCTCCCATACCCCCGCAATAAATATTCTTCCCTCTCTCATCTCGCTCCCGCCTGCAACCGCCACGGCACATAGAAAACCAGCGGCAAACTTTGCAGTCGGGGTGCAGATTGCGCGACTGGTCTATAAACTTCTCACAAGTGGGAGAAAAGCGCATTTCCTCAAAGCTATGCCGCAAAATGTTGCCGATTTTCCACTCATCCTCAACGTAAAAATCGCAGGGATAAACACTGCCGTCGGCTTCGGTCACAAACTGACAGCCGCATACCCCGGACATTCCGCAAGCCTCGGGAGGATAACCTAAAGCCACCCCCAAAAGGTTGTCAAAATAGCGTATGCTGACCCCGTCGCCCCTTTTGAAATCCCTGTGCCACTCATCAAAAGTTGACGTGAGAAAGTCCGAATAGCCCTCGGGCGTCAGGGAGAAATCACTCTTGCCCGGCTTTTCGGGCTCAAGGCAGGGGATGAACTGTAAATATCGGAAATTGTTGTCCTTGAAGAAGCGATAAAGCCGCTTCCCATGGGCGGCGTTATGCTTGTTGACGACGCACAGAATGTTGAAATTCACGTTGAAACGCTGAAAAAGTTTAGCCGCATTCATCACCCTCTGAAATGTGCCGTTTCCCCTAGCATCGCGGCGGTTTTTGTCGTGGATTTCCTGCGGACCGTCCAACGAAAGTCCCGCGAGGAAATCATTTTCCGCAAAAAATTTCGCCCACTTTTCGTCGATTGCAATGCCGTTTGTTTGAATTGCGTTGTGGATTTTAACGTGTTTTGAGTTATAGCGTTGTTGATATTCCACCAATTTTTGAAAAAACGGCAAGCCCGCAATGGTTGGCTCGCCCCCTTGGAACATGAAAGAACAACTCTCATCAGAAAACGCAAGAGCCTTTTTCACGATTATCTCAAGGGTTGAGCAGGACATGACACCGTGATTTTTGTCACGGTAAAAACAGTAGGCACAGCGCAGATCGCAACTGCCCGAAACAGGCTTTATCAGCATACTCAAGCGGGGAATTTGTGCCACCTCCCGCTAAAAATTACGGGTGCTTTTTCTCCCGCCCTCACCATGTTTTCTACCAGTCTTTCCCGCAAAAGTTGCCGCGTTTCTTCGTAATCCCTGTGATTTATAAGGTTGTTGCGCTCATGGGGGTCACCCTCCAAGTCGTACAAAAATTCTTCCCGATACACCTTTGCGTTTGAATGAAACCAACCACTGCGCAGGGGTGCGGATATGGAATATTTCCACTTTTTCGTGCGTATTGCGCGCCCAACCTGGCTTTCGCTGATTTGCACAAACACCTCGTCCCGCCAGTCTTTGCACTCCCCCGATATCAAGTCCTGCAAGGGGCGCCCTTGAATTTCCCTAGGGATTTCCGCGCCGCCGCATTTGAGCAGTGTGACAGGCAAATCAATTAAACTGACTAGCTCCTCAACAACCTTGCCGCCTTTGAAGCTTTCCCCTTTTATAATCAGCGGAACGCGAATGGACGAGTCATGGCAGGAGCGTTTATATTCGCGGTTGCGGGTTTTGAAGTGTGAGCCGTGGTCGCTTGTGTAGACAATAATCGTGTTTTCGTATTCCCCCAACTCTCTCAAAGCTTCCACGATTCTGCCAAGATTTTCGTCAAGATTTGCGCAACAACCGAGATAGTCGGGGTATTCTTCCCGCCAGTCGCCGCCGCTAAAGCTTGTCAAGTCTTTGGGTATTTCATAGTTTTTGAACCTCTCCTTTGAGCCGTGAGGTCCTTGATAGTGCCCCGCGTTGTTTTGGTGATGGGGTTCGAGGTAAGACACGAACATGAAAAACGGCTTGTCTTTTTCGCGCTTTTTCAGATAGTCAATCACAAAATCTGTTTGACAATCAGCCCGGAAGCCATCAAAATAAACTTTTTTACCGTCGCCGTCGAACATATGCCCGCCGTATCCGTCAGACGTAAACTCCAAAACGTCTGCTGCGAGCCAAAAGTCCTTGTACCCTCCTCTATCCTCGGGGGGAACGGGTTTTGTGCCGGTTGAAGCCAAGTGCCACTTGCCCGCATAGGCGGTGTCATAGCCTTTTTGGCTGAAGCGTTGGGCGATGGTGGCGGCGCTTTTTGGCAGGGGGATATCGTTGCGGTAACAGCCGATTTGCGTTGCGAAAAGCCCCGTTTGCAGGCAGGCGCGGGCGGGACCGCAGACAGGCTGGCAGGTAAAGGCGTTTTCAAATTTCACCCCCTCCTGCGCCAATTTGTCAATGTTTGGCGTAAAATCAACGGCGGGGTTGTAACAGCCAAGGGTGTCCCAACGCTGTTGGTCTGAGAACAGAAAAAGTATGTTTTTCACGATTTGCCCCTTTATATCATCCATTTTAGCGCGCTATATCGCTTGCCTGTGCGGGCGTTTTGTGCCATTTGCAGCAACTCGTGTTCATAGCCTGCGGCGATGAATAGCCGCCTCGCCCGGGTGACAGCGGTGTACAGCAAAGAACGGTACGCCAGGGGATAGGGCACACCGCATATGGGCATAATCACCGCCTCGAATTCACTGCCTTGACTTTTGTGGACAGTCACCGCATACGCCAGATCAAGCTCTTCAAGTTTTTCAATGGGGTAAATCGCCGAACGGTTATCAAAGTCAATGAGCATGGTACGCGCCGTCAGGTCAATTTTTCTCAGCAAGCCCAACTCGCCATTGAAAATCCCCGTCCCCTCCTTGCCGTGACTATCCTGATACTCAAGCTCGTAATTGTTCTTCAGCTGCATCACCTTGTCCCCCTCACGAAACAGGCGTTTGCCGTGCTGATACTCATTTTTTTTGCCGTCAGCAGGGTTAAGGGCATCCTGTAATACCCCGTTGAGTGTCAAGGTTCCCGCCATGCCCATGCGGGAGGGACACAAAACCTGAATGTCCATCATGGGGTCTATGCCGTACGCTTTAGGCAGGCGTGTTGCAACTAAGTCCCGGACTGTCTCGCCGCAGATAGTGGGATTTTGACTGGACAGGAAGAAAAAATCCCGCTTTTTTTCCCGCAGTATGGGGGTTTCGCCATTGATTATGCGGTGGGCGTTTTCCACAATCAGGCTCTTCATTGCTTGGCGATAGACTGTGGTCAGACGTACCGCAGGGAGAGTTTCCGCCGCCAGTATGTCGTGGAGGACGTTCCCCGCGCCAACAGCGGGCAGTTGGTCAGCATCCCCCACCATGACCAGACGGCAACCCAAAGGCAGGGCGTCCAGTACTGCCGCAAATAGGTAGGAGTCCACCATTGACAGCTCGTCCAATATCAACGCCTGACACTCAAGGAGGTTTTGCGCGTTGCGCTGAAAACGCGGGGGACGCCCGTCCGGGGTCTTTTCCGCCTCCAAAAGGCGGTGTATTGTCCGTGCCTCACATCCCGCAAGCTCGCTCATGCGCTTAGCGGCGCGTCCCGTGGGCGCGGCAAGGGCGACTTTCAGCCCCTGCTTCTGGAAGAGCTTGAGTATACCGCGAATGGCGGTGGTCTTCCCCGTACCGGGACCGCCCGTGAGTATCAGCATACCCTTTTCCGCCGCAGTGCGGATTGCATCCCGCTGAAGCTCACCGTAAACAATGCGGTTTTCCTGCTCAATGCCGGTGATTTCCTCCTCAAGGGCGGGCGTCCCCGCAGGGGGGAATTGCAAAAACACCTTGAGCCGCGCCGCCGCTGTGCTTTCCGCCTTATGGATTGCGGGCAAAAAGATGTAGCGCTGTTCGTCAAAAAACTCGTCTATGAGCAGTCCCTCATTCACAAGCCTGTTCAGGCAATCTTCCGTGTCTTCCCAGTTTGCGTCGATGGTCTTGACGCATTTGTTAATCAATTCCGTGTACGGCAAACAGGTGTGACCGTCGCCGAATTGGGCATTGCGCAGAGTATGCATAAGTCCCGCCCGCGTGCGGAAACTCTCGGCTGGGCGCTCTGGCAAATTCCTGCATATTGTGTCGGCGCGGTCAAAACCGAAACCGATTTTCTCCTCACACAAGGCATACGGGTTTTTCTCCACCGTATCCACAGAATTTGCGCCAAAAGCTTTGTAAACCCGCGTACATTCCGCAGGGGTCATACCGAAACGCTCAAGGGCAATCATCACCGTGCGCAGGGCGAACTGCTTTTTGAAATCCTCGTGGGCGCGCTGTGCCTTAGCTTTGGATATGCCGGGGATTTTAATCAGCTCGTCAGGGCGATTTTCCAGTACGTCAAAGGTTTTGTCACCGAACATCTCAACGATTTTCTGTGCTGTGGCAGGACCTATGCCCTTGATTGTGCCGGACGAAAGATACTTGAGCATCTGCCCTGCGGTGTGGGGAACAATCTGCTCGCAGAGTTCCGCGCGAAACTGACGTCCCCATTGTGAGCTCTCCTGCCAACGCCCTTGCAGGTGGAGAATCTCCCCTGCAGCAACATCAGGCAAAATGCCGACCACGGTAACCAATTCGCCGTCGCAGTCAAGATCCAACACAGTGAAGCCGTTGTCGCCGTTGCGAAACGTCTGATCCTCAACCGTGCCGCTGATTAGCTGTAATTCCTTGTCCTGATGCAATTCGTTCTCCAAGTTCCGTGTTGATTTAGGGATTAGGTTTTGCTGTATGATTACATATCGAGAGTATTATAACATAAATTGAGGTTTTTGTCACGCGGGCTGTATCCTGAACAACCAGGTGAGCATATATTGTAGTACAAGCTGTCTAAGGAGGTGAGTCAAGTGTCCACAATAGTTCTGAAAGATAAGAGCAAGCTGCCTCGGGCGCAGGTGATTTTGCGCCTTGAGCAAGACGGCAAACCAATGGTGGGTGTCGTCGTCACTGCGGAAAAGGATGGGTCGCCCCTTTTTTGCACAAAAAGCGACCTGCATGGACGCGTGCAGCTAGTACTGGATTAGGTCGTGCTGAGACTCCCTAGAATTCTACATCACTGTTTCCTCTCATTCATCAATATTGTACATCACTCCCCATCTGTATCCTGATTACTCCCCCCTCAATCGGCGCATACTAAAATCATAAATGGGCTTGTTGAAAATCTATCTTTCAACATCGCATAAATGTGCAGAAGGGGCAAGAGATGACAGCAAAAGTGGAAATAAGCGGGGTGGATTCCTCGAAATTAATTGTGCTTAAGGAAGCGGACAAAATGCGTTTACTCAAGGAGGTTCGAGGGGGAAATAAGGCGGCACGGGACGAGCTGATAAATGGTAATTTGCGCTTGGTGCTATCCATCTGCGGGCGTTTTGCGGGACGCGGCGAGAACCCCGACGACCTGTTTCAGGTGGGCTGTATTGGGCTTATGAAAGCAATCGACAACTTTGATGTGAACCAAAATGTGCGTTTTTCTACCTATGCTGTTCCCATGATTTTAGGGGAGATTCGCCGCTATCTGCGAGACAACAATCCTGTGCGTGTAAGCCGTTCCATACGTGACACCGCCTATCATGCCATGCAGGCAAAGGAGCGGCTGATTAACAAACTTCAGCGCGAGCCGAATATCGAGGAGATTGCGCAAGAGATGGGTTTGCGCCGTGAAGAAGTGCTGTTGGCTTTGGAGGCGATTGTGGATCCGGTTTCCCTCCAAGAGCCTGTTTACAGCGATGGCGGGGACACAATTTTTGTGATGGATCAGGTACGTGCCCCCGAGGGCGAGGACAGTTGGCTAGACGAAATTGTCCTGCGGGAATCAATCGGCAAACTCTCACAACGGGAAAAGAGTATATTGTACCTGCGTTTTATGCAGGGGAAAACCCAGATGGAGGTGGCGCAGGAAATCGGCATCTCACAGGCACAGGTGAGTAGGCTTGAGAAGGGGGCTATGAAGAATATTCGGGGGTAAATCAGAACTGTATATTCAGCCTTTTCATCAACCCCTCCTCAACCCCGGCATAAACCCTAGCAAAATCCGCCAACGGCAGAGGGTTTTCACCCTTACCCAACTCGATTGTGAAACCGGGGCGGCGGAATGTCTTAATAAACCAGTCTTTGTAGCCCCCGTGAGAGGCAAGTCCACCGTTTTTCACAAGGCGATACCCACTTGCTTTGGCGATGGCGTGGGCAAACTCCCGCGCTTGAGGAACTTCATAGCCGCCGTACTCCCAGAAAATCTCTTCCCCCTGGCTGTGCAGGGCAAAAACACGCTGAGGCTTCAGCTTTTGGGTCAACGCGGCAATTGCCTGTGTTTCCGGTTCGCTGTGGGGGTACGGACCGCCATATCGCCGCGGAGCGGGGGCGGTTATTCCCGCCGCCCACTCAAGCTTTTGCAGGGTTTCCCAACCCGCGTCAAAGTTGTGGTTCAGGTCAACCCCCCTTGCGTTTGCGGACCACTTCAGTTCGGGATTTTTTATTGATATTTCCACCCCGTCAGGATTGATACAAGGAACAACGACCACTCGTGCAGCGGTAATTGAGGGTTCAGGGTATGGAGCGCAGGGGTCGCCGTCCGCATTATCCTGTAAAAAATCACAACAGAGCCGCTCAACAAAGCGCAGCGCGACATAACTGGAAATCCACTCTAAGCCGTGAAAGGCGGCGACGTACAGCACCGTATCCTCGCCGCCGCCAACAGTCAGCGAAAACAGCTCCCGCTCCTGTAGGCTATAGCCGAAAACGTCTTTTTTTAGGGCGGGATATTTGCTCAAAAGGGCGTTTGTACAGCCGCATACAGTGGCAAAATCATATTGTGTTATCGGTAAAATCACATTTTCTCCCCTTGCAATAATGGCAAAAATCGTGTATAATATAGCGGTTTGTTGAAAGCCTATGAATTGCGGGGTATTGCCTATGCCTGAGATAAACCTTGAAAAAGCTGTGGAGAACTCAATTCCTGTTGGCAAGCTAGGAATTCTTGCCCTTACGGGTACGGACAAGCTTGCGAAAAAAATTGACTTTTATCTGCGCAAATGGCGTGCCGAACTTTGCGCCGCAAAGCGGGACAACCCCCACTATGACGGTTATGCCCAAGAGAGCTACCAAATCAAGTACAAGATTTACCCCTTTGGCTCTGGAGAGCGCAAGTTTGTACTAGAGCAGTCTGTGCGGGGCTATGATGTTTATATACTCTGCGACGTTTTCAACTACGGCGAAACATACGAGATGTACGGATACAAAAACCGAATGTGCCCCGATATGCACTTTGCGGATCTTAAACGAGCAATCAGCGCGATTGCGGGTAAGGCGAGGCGCATAAACGTGATCATGCCCATGCTCTATGAGGGACGGCAGGACAAGCGTACCATGCGGGAGTCCTTGGACTGTGCCCAGGCGTTGCAGGAGATGGCGGCGATGGGCGTTGAGAACATAGTCACCTTTGATGCCCACAACGCCAGTGTGCAAAACGCCATCCCCCTCAAGGGCTTCGAGAACGTCCGCACCACCTATCAAATGATAAAGGCGCTGTGCCGCGCCGAACCCAATTTGATCATAGACAAAGACAACCTTGTGATTATTGCACCCGACGCGGGAGCAATGGGGCGCTGTGCCTATTACGCCAAGGCGTTGGGTGCGGATATTGGTATGTTCTATAAACAGCGGGATTATGCCCTGGTTGAGGACGGGCGCAACAAAATCACGGAGCATGAGTATTTGGGCGCACCCTTAGACGGCAAAAGCGCCATTGTTGTTGACGACATGATTGCCTCAGGGGACTCCATGCTAAAGGTCGCCCAAAACCTCAAGGAGAAGCAGGGAGCGGAAAAGATTTTCCTGTTTTCCGCATTCGGACTTTTCACTAGCGGGCTGAAACGCTTTGACGATGCCTGCGAAAAGGGGTGGATAAACCGCGTATTTACAACCAACACAGTCTATCGTCCCCCCGAGCTTCTCCGCCGCAAGTGGTACAAACAGGTGGATATGTCAAAGTATATCGCTTATCTTCTTAACAATCTGAACCACGACCAGACCTTGAGTATACTCTTGAACCCCTCGGCGAAAATTGAAGAGCTTTTACACAAGCACAATGAGCGGCTTGAGCAGGATAGGTTTGATTTATTTACTCTTGCGAGGAAAGAAAGCGATGAGTAACCTATTACTGATTACTTAATTTTCTCAAAATCACTGGCGGGATGTTTGCATATTGGACACACAAAGTCATCAGGCAAGGTGTCCTCCTGGTGGATATAACCGCAAATTTTGCAAACAAAGCCTGTCTTTTTCGTGGCGGGAGCGGGCTTGATGTGGTCGAAATAGTATTGATATGTCACACTTTTTCCGTCGCTCAATATACGAGCTTCGGTGATTTGCGCAAGGAAAAGAGTGTGAGAACCGCAGTCCATGCTGCTTGTGACCTTGGCGGAAATAAGGGAGTTTGCCCACTGGCTGAGGTAAAAAAGCCCATTTTCGCTAGCGGCGCGCTGCTCGAAGCCGGCGAATTTGTCTGTATCTTTTCCGCTCTGGAACCCGAAATGCTCAAAGACGGAAAACGGTACATCTTCCGAGAGTACACTGATGTTAAAGACACCGTTTTTTTCAATCATGTCGTGGGTAAGATTTTCCTTGTTGACGGCGATGGAGATTAACAACGGCTCGTTAGCGACCTGGGTCACGGTGTTGATGATACAGCCGTTTTGCTTGCCGCCGTCCTTTGCACTGAGGACGAACAAGCCATAAGACAGCTTGAAAAGTGCGTTGGTATCAATGTTCATGCTGATGCTCCTTTTGAGTTCTAGGTGCTTTTGCGCAATATAGCGTTTAGCGTCTAGCAGAATAGCTTTTGTGTGAATAAACAACCTCTTGCAAGAACAAGCCTTGGGGCGGTAGGGTTATCCCCGCCTGTGTCCTGTCGCAGGCGTCCAATATTGCCTGAATACCGCCGAATTTTTCGGGCTTTTTCACCGCGTCGAGAAGCGTGCCGCACAAAATCCGCACCATGTTGTAGAGAAAACCGTCGGCGGCGGCGGTGAAAAACACCATATCTCCCTCCCGCCGAAAGTCGCAGCGCAAAAGGGTTCGCCCATTGCTCAGCGCGCCGCCGCGAGGGGCGCAAAAGGACGTGAAATCGTGTTTTCCCAATAGGGGACGGGCAAGCTCGTTTATTCTCTCCACATCTAAAGGGAAACGTTCCCAGTGGCTGTACCGCAGTAAAAACGGGTTTTCTGTACCGCCGTTCCAGACTTGGTAGCGATAGGTTTTGCTGATTGCGTCGTAGCGGGGATGAAAATCGGCGGAGACAATCTCACAGGATATAACACGGATAGTCTTGGGCAGGTTGCCGTTGATTGCCCGCTGCAACGCGGAAACGTCCCAATCCTTGGGCAGACGGATAGTGCATAGGAAAACCTCCGCGTGCACTCCTGCATCTGTACGGGAGCAACCCAATGGCGACGCACTCGCCCCTAAAAGTTGCGTTGCGCGGTACAAAAGCGCCTGAACGGTGGCGGCATTGGGTTGGATTTGCCAACCGTGAAAATCCGTACCGTCAAAAGACAAAGCTAGTAAATAGCTACACATTTTTGAGTGCATCAAAAGCCGCC
>WRKY01000004.1 GCA_009777895.1 Oscillospiraceae bacterium | reverse complement strand
TTTTTCGTCTGGCAAGGAAAAAAGCGCAGTAATACTTTCGTATTGCGAGCATTTTTGACGAAGTCAGATGGAAAATGCACCGCAAAGACAAGTTGATTTTCAAGTTAGGCGACTATAAAACTAAAAACTGCGCAAATGTATCCGCGCTTGTTTTTTTCACATTTATATAGTATAATTTTCTAAAACAACCCAGGAGGAGTAAAAAACGTGGACATACACATGACCATCAAGGAGTTTTCCAAGCTTTCCGGCGTGGACAGCACTACTTTGCGCTATTGGGATGAGATCGGCGTCTTCAGTCCCGCCCATCGCAGCGAGGAAAACAATTACCGCTATTACACGAAAAAACAGCTCATCACCCTCTATTTTGTCACCGCACTCAGTGAGCTGAAATTCCCTTTGAAAACCATCGCCGCATTGGACAACGACCGCAATCCCGAGGAGTTTTTGCGCCTAATCAGCGCCCAAGAGCAACTGCTCAATAATGAACTCAGTCGTCTGCGTATGTGCTACGCCATCATTCACGCCCGGCGTGAGCTAATCAATCACGGGCAAGCGGTGCAGAACTATCCCCGCGTTTCTGTCAGGCACATGGAGGACAAGCCGATTTTACTCGGACCGCGCAACATATATAAAAAAGGCGAGAATTTTATGCATCTCCTGCCATCACTGGTGAAGTCCGCCAAGGATCTGCGCATGAATTTAAGTTTTCCTATCGGCGGATATTATGACTCCTTTGAGGACTTTCTCGAACATCCGCAACAGCCCTTTCATTTTTTTACAATCGACCCCTCGGGCAATAACCGCCGCAAGAAAGGCGATTATCTTATGGGCTTTAACTTCGGCGATTACGGCGAATTTGACTCCTTGCCCGAGGATATGAAGACTTACGCTCTGGAGAATTCCATCGTTCCGAAAGGCGCTGTTTATGTGACGTATTTATATGATGAGCTTTGTGTGAAAAACCCTGAGGATTATTTGGCTCAAGTTTGCGTAGGGTTATAGGGCGGCGGAAAATCTATACTAGACTTTCCCGCTAATGCATTGCCGCTATGCCTGCATCCAACAAGGCGCCCAGAATGGCAAAAGCTATCAGTACTCCACAGCGTTTCAGGTGTTGCTGAGTGCTTTGCCACTCTTCGGGGAACGCACCCCTTTTCGCGGCAATGCCGAAAGCCTGTGAACTTTCCATGTTTTCTTTACACAGCAATAACAGCCCGAACACGGAAAAAAATGCCCCCGGGACAAGTAGCAAAAGGTTGTTCCATAAGCCCTGGAGGGCGTATTCAGAATAGAGTTGTCCGCTGAGTATCCCAAGTCCCATACCCCGCAGCAGCGGCAGACAACCGATAAGCACGAACCCTGTGGCGGAGAGTCCCATGAGAATTGCCGCCGCGGCAAAAATGGTGTTGGTGAGCAGTGACGAGCGCAGGACGACCCAAAAGGCGTCGCCTGTGCTTCTTGCATACCAAGAACTGAAAATCACGTCTATTTGTTCGCCTAAAAAGCCGTTGCCGACAGCGCAAAATCTCGCTCCCGCCGCCATACCCACGGCGAAAAGCACCCACAGCAACAGCAGTCGGCGGTTAGCCCTCACTCCATGGAGTGTTTCCAACACATAGGGCGTTATATTGAAGTTTCTGCCAATTTTTCGGCGCATTGTATCCCCCGTCTAAGGTCAAATCTATCGTCACCTAACATGAACATCAACTATATATTCATATGTGTATGTTGCCTGTCCGAGGGATATGCGCTGTAGATAAAGATTATTTTCGGTGCTATGCTATTGCTGACGGCTTTTTTTGAGCTTCTAAGGCGATGCTCATTTGAATTTGAGTCCTTTATTGTCAAAGCTTTACCTTCTTCTCAATTGAATTTCTTTTGAAATGGCGAACTTGAAAGAACAACCCCTTGACTTCTTGTGTGAAATGTAGTAAACTCTAAAGCATCATTTAAAGTTTAGGAGAAATACCATGCAAAAATTCAAAACAATTCTATCCGTATTCATCGTCGTCGGCATGGCGCTGAGCGTCTTTGCCGCCTGTAAGGGCGAGGCTGAAAAAATCGACCTGAGCGACTTCACTATGAGTACGGGGCTTGCGGAAAACGGCTTCTTCGAGGGCGTCACCGCCAAGGACTTTGTGGAAGTACCCGAGGATATCTCAACAATCATTATCCCAAAGAGCGTTCACGCCATTGATGACGGGCAAATCAGCGCGGAAATCAGCGTTGCTGTACGCAATCTTGGCGCTGAAGGGCTAAAGACCCGCAAAGTGAAAAACCGCCCAGTTTTTAAAGGCGATAACGTGAATATCGACTATGTGGGCAGTGTTGACGGCGTTGAGTTTGAAAGGGGCAGCACCGATGGCGAGGGTACTGATGTGGTCGCTGGCGACACCAACTATATCGACGACTTTCTGACTCAGATTATTGGCGCGGTTCCCGGCGATACCATCGACGTGCACGTCACTTTTCCTGACCCATATCAAAGCAACACTGATCTTTCCGGTAAGGATGCCCTTTTCGTCACGAAAATCAACTACATTGAGGAGTATACTCTCACAGACAAATGGGTGGAGGAGAAACTAAGCGAATACGAGATGCACACCGTCAAGGAAGTGCGAGACTATCTCGGCGGCAACATCTCCCAAATGGCTTTGGACGGTTTTGTGCAGACCTATCTTAGCACCGAGGCGAACATCAGCTCTGTGCCGCCGCAGATTCTTGAATATCAAAAAAAGTCGGCGCTTTTCAGTGACAACAAACAGGCGGCTCAATCTGGCATGGAGTTGGATGCTTTCGTTCAACAAAATTACGGCGTTGAGAGTGCTGCGGCATTCCTTGAGGAAAACGCAAGCCACCTCGAGCAGAGTGCCAGGTTCTACCTTGCAATTCAGGCTTTTGCGGAGGTTCACGGCATCAACGTCACTCAGGACGATGTCAACAGCTTGTTTGGTGAAAATTCCCAGGAACAGACAGAATATGGTGTTGCCTACTTGGCGCAAAATGTGGTTATTGAGAAGGTTTTTGACTTGATTTTGGAAAAGGCGACTAAAGAGAAATAATTCTAGTAATACGCTTTGAAATGATTATTCTCATTTCAAAGCGTATTAGCGCGGAATGCTTTGTGTGTTCCGCGCTTTATTAAAGAACAGTCCAGTGGACTGTTCTTTTCGAATTGCCTTATGTGTCTTGATGCAGACAAGAAAAAACAAACCGACAATCCGTTATGGAGTAACTTTTCAGATGGTCAGTTATTTTTTTGTCACAAAAACCCAAGGCAAAGCAGAATGTCAAATCATTTTTTCATGCCAAACGCCTTATTTAACAACTACTTTTTACTATTTATTTTTAACTCCCCATCATAAATCCTAATATAATCGCCTTTTTTAGGGAAACTATTGGATGATAAACAAAGGTAGGAATAGCCCAATTGGGACTTGTTATCTATTGTGATACTGGCTTGATAATTACTTTCATTAATTACTGGAAAGTGTTGTGTTTTCAAATCCGAATCCACTAGGAACAGGCATATTTTCGCATCCGTTTTATAGGCACACTTAAAATTAACGCTTACATTGTCACCTGAAGAGAGATTTTTCGTCAAAGGAAAAACAATCCATTGCTCCTTAATATAATATTTGCATCTGAATTCCATATAATCATCTGTTTTCTCCACAACAAAGTTACAGTCGTTGTAAGTTGCATCTAAGCATAAAAGATTTGACTTATTTAAAGCTTCCTTAGCTTTTTGCATCAATTCCATTTTTTTTGAGCGAATTGTTTCAGGAATCAATCTTGTTAACTCCTGGGTACGTACTTGTGCTTCTTTATAGTTTTCATCATAAAAAGGCGCTTTACTAGCGTAATCCCAGTACATATTGAATAATTTGAGAAATGAATCAGTAGCGACGCTGTAGTCAAAATCAACAGTGGCAGGGACACCATCACGAATACACAATGGAAGGAGGTTATCTTTTTGCGAATTTTCCAAAACATACTTCCAGGGCTTATGATAGGTATAATGTATGATGCGCAAGTCTGGAAACTGCCGTTCTCCAAATAAGCAATTCCTGTTTCGGCGTGGCATAAAATTGATGCCCCCAGTTGGTTGTTTCTCTTCTTTCGGGAGGACTAAAAAACCATTATTGTTATATTGGCGAAATGAAAAACCCACTGTTTCTTGGTCGCCTGTGATATTTAACTTTAACGACACTATTTGTTCGACTTTTTTAGCGTAAAAATCAAGATCAATGTTTTCAGCACACATCTTATTCAAGTTTATCAAAAAACAGCCAGCGTTGAACGCACGAAAGTCATGCCTTCCATACCTGTTAGCAGCGATGTAAAAATGATCTTGAAAATCATTGCTATACCACTCAAACAAGTCGCCGACACAAAGGGTGTCAACGTCTAGGTACACAATTCTATCTAAATCTTCAGGTAAATACTCATGCGCAAGCATATGATAATACGCCTCATAAGGAAACATATGCAGTCGTTTTGGGTCGGCTTTGCCAAAAAACTCAAAGTCCCTGTTGTCAACTTTAATTTTTGTGAAGGACATTCCATGTTGTCCCGCAAAATCCTCAATCACCGTGACCGTGTTTTCATCGACTCGTGCGTACATAAAATATATATGCACATCAATGTCAGGGTGATTTTCGTAGAGCGACACCTGCAATGTTGGGACATACTTTGCAATACGATTGTCGCATGACAGAAGGACATTCATTGTTTTTTTCATGAGTTTTCAAGCCTTTTTTGTAATTTTTTGTGCATGGATAGGTGAAGTATGTTAACTTCTGTAACAATTATACACCAAAATTAGCAAAAAAGCAAGGGCTTTTGCATTTTGCTCACTCCCAAAAACAATTGACAAGAGATAGAGAAATAGAGTATAATCATCCTGAGGGCTGATATTATGGTAAAGCAGGAGATAAAATGCATGGTATTATAGCAGTGAAAATGTAGTAAAAAACAGTAAACGCAAGACGGATATCGAATGTCTGCTGTGCCGTAAACGCAAAAAGGCTTTTCGGCAAGAATATACGAGTAACACACCCCAAATATCCCATAGCCATGTAAGGAAATCTATGAATGTAAGCGAAAACAACCTAACCATCCGCAACGCAAGCCCCAAAGACGCCGCGCTTCTGGGCGGGTGGTGGCGCGACGGCGCAATCATGGCACACGCGGGCTTCCCCAATGGCTTGGCGGTGACTGACGAGGAAATCGCCGCAAGCCTTGCAATGGACAGCGATGAAACCCGCCGCCGCTTAATAATCGAGTTGGATCGCATACCAATCGGCGAGATGAATTTTGACAATCGCGGCGATGGTACTGTGAATATCGGGATTAAGATTTGCCGCGCTGACCTGCGAGAAAAGGGGCTTGGCACAAGGTTTTTGCATATGTTAATCGGCGAGCTTTTCGGGAATATGGGCTACAAAAAAATTGTCCTGGACACCAACCTCAACAACACCCGGGCGCAGCACGTCTATGAAAAAGTGGGATTCCGCAAGCTTGGTGTGCGTAAAAATTGCTGGGAAAATCAGTTGGGTGAGTTGCAAAGCTGTGTTGATTATGAGTTGGTGCGAAGTTAGGTCTGATTCCGCTCTCCCCAATCCTGATACCCTGAATTCAACAACAAAACTTGACATTTCAGCTAAAATTTGTTATCATATTCCAAGGAGGATATGCGTATCCTCTTTATTGAGTTATGTTTTTCTCACGAAAGCATGACTATGTGGATATATTATAAAGGATTTTTGCCAAGATGATACCTAATCTTTGTTATGAGTGCATGAGCATAATCGAGGGCTCGCTGTGCCGCAACTGCGGTTTTGACGGCGAGATTGTTGGTGAACCACTGGCGCTACCCCCGCGCACCCTGCTCCAAAACCGATACGTCACAGGCAGGACGATGGAGATGGGCGGCGACGGCATCACCTACATCGCCTATGATCTTGAGCGCGGAAAACCCGTGCGCGTGCGGGAATTTTTCCCGGATGCCCTTGCCCGCCGCCGCATTAACGCTGTTGAGCCAATTTCGGGCTTCAACCTAGCTTTTAGCGCAAGCCTGGACTCTTTCCGCGCTTTGTGGAGCAAACTTGAGCAGATGCGCGGCTTGTCTGGTCTGCACCCCGTCCTCAGTGTATTCGAGGAAAACAACACCGTTTACGCCATACTGGAGGCAATCGACGGCTCAACACTGCGGGAATACCTCCTGCTAAGCTCCGTCACAGGCTCACTGGACGCCGACCAAGCCCAACGGCTCCTCGCCCCTATCCTTCCCGCACTTTCCGCACTGCACAGCACGGGAACGCTGCACTTGGGAATTTCTCCCTCCAGTGTTATTGTTACCTCGGAGAAAAAGGCTTTTCTCACTGGATTTTCCGTATGGCAGGCACGCACAGCCGGGGGCGGGCTGCGCAGTGAGCTATATCCAGGCTATGCCGCGCCGGAACAATATACCCTAAGCGAACGCCAGGGTCCCTGGACGGATATTTATGCCGTGGCGGGTCTGTATTACCGCGTTTTGGTGGGCTCTGACCCCATAGAGGCAAGCTTGCGAGTACGCAATGACCGCCTGATGATACCTGGAAAGCTCGCCGAGAGCATCCCAGCCTATGTTGTGAACGCACTCACCAATGCGTTGGAAATTGACTCACAAAAACGTACCGAAAGTGTGGAGATTTTCAAGGCGGAGTTGAACGCCGCCCCCGACGCTGTGTGGGCGGGAGTGGAAACCGCGCCCCCTGAGGAAGTCCCCGCCGAAACACCCGTAAACAAGAACGAAACCCGGCGCATCATCTTCAAAACTGCGGGAATGACGCTGATTTTCTGTATCCTTGCGGGCATCGTTTTGATGCTTACTTTGGGAAAAGATATTTTCTTCAAGCCCCATGGCAACACAGATCCTCAAATTCTCCAAACCACCACTTTGCCTCTCAGCGGCAATTATGAAGTCCCGGATTTTGTCAGTATCAGCAGGAGTTACAGCGATATTATCAGCAACGCGGTGTGGAGTCAGCAGTTCACATTTGATGCAAAAAACGATTACAGCGCGGATGTGCCAGAGGGATATATCATCGCCCAAGACCCGCCTAGCGGACGGGTTGTGCCTCAAGGAACGCCCATACTTTTGACGGTGAGCCTAGGCGTTGAGAAAATTGTGGTGCGGGAGTATGTGGGCTATTTGCTCAGTGATATTCAGCCGATTTTGGAGGAGGACGGCTTTGTGGTCAGTGTCATTGAAGAGCGCAACAACGGCGAGAAACTTGAGGGTGTAATAGGCACAGGCTCGCTGACCGAGGGGGAGCGCTACCCTCGCGGCACAACGATTTTCCTCCATGTTTACGGTCCTGCCCCCACCGAGCCTGAGGAGCCAAGTGATGATACAACCGAAGACACAGACGTTTACGACGATATTCCAACCGACGACACAACCTCGGCAAACGATTCGCCTTGGTGGTTGCCTTGGTGAGGCAGAGGAAAAAGCAAACAGCTTTTCAGCTGTCAATCCTCCATTTAAGCGAAAACTCCCAATTTTCACGCAATGAAACACATAATTGTTAACAAATTCACTAAAATCTTTTACTAACCATTCATTGACACAAGGGCTTTTTTAGGATATAATAACATCGTGAAAGTTTGATATAATTGAGTAATTGGCACATATGCCGTTTTTTGGCAAAAGTCCCGCGTAAGCGGGGCAGTCTTTGTAGCTAAAACTTAGTTTATATTCAGTTCTCGAAAGGGAAAAATGATGGATTCACTATCTAAAAAAGTCTTACAGTATATATTAGCCGCCGCGTTGGTGGTGGTTTTGACATGGGCGGCAGTGGGCAACGCCCCTCTCGACGAACCCGCCGAGCGTCCCTACGACTTTCAGCCTATCGAAAACCCCACTGTCATTGGACCGCCTATCACTCCCGACGACAGTTTCGTCACAGTACCCACCCAACTTAACCCTCCCGACACATATTCACAGGACAGCAATGACCAACAGGGAAACACGGAAAACACCACGACAGCACCCGGCGCTGCAGCTCCGTCCCAGACAGCCCCTAACAATACGCCTTCCACCAACCCTACCGCCGCGCCAACGGCTACACAGCCTACAGCTCAAGCGACGGGGCTTCCCGCTGCGGCATCAAAGGCTCAGGCGGTTGACCTGTATAAAAACGCCATGGCAAAGGCGAAATCCGCCAACAGTTTTACCGCCAAAAAGGTAGAAAATGCCAACATGAATGTCCATACAGGCGAGGTCATGAACGTCAACTTCATCGTTAAGGTTGACCTGAATTTGGACGAGTTCTTTCACAATTTTGTGGCGACACCCCGTAACAGCACCTATAACTACGGCGGCGGTTACTGGGCTTTGACTACACAGCGTGAGGCGCAAAAGGCGTTGGATCCCAACAGCACAGAAGTCTTGCGCTATATGGAGTTCGGCGGGGGCGACTCCGTTTCCTACAGCGACAGCAAATACTGGAGACTCTCCCCGCGCAGCGCGTCAAACTTAACCAACGCGGACTTGACGGCGCGCATACGCCAAGGGGACATCATAAAGATGGCGAGTACCTCTCCCCCTGCGAGCTTCTTGCCCCCCGCCTCCTTCAGCGACAGCGAGGTGACGGCATACAGCTACACCAAAAACACCGACGGCTCGGCGAACATCTCCCTCACACTCACCGCCGCGGCACAACGCAAGGGCGTTATTCTCCCTGATTCTGCGGCAATGCGCAACAACCCATTCGTTTTCAACGACATCATCAAGGTCACCATGAACTTTAACAAATTGCAGCTCAACTGGCAAAGCCCCAAACTCGATATGGTACTGAATGCCGACGGTTACCCCGCTTCCGTGCGAATTTCAGTTCCTCTTGGCAGCGGCAGTGAGGGCTACATGAGCGTCACAAGCGCCATCGCCAGTATCGAGAACGTCGGCTCCCGCGTCACCGGCGACTACTCTGTCAGTTGGACAATGAGCGGTTGGAACAGCACCGCCACGCCGGTAAGGCATTTTTGACGAAGTCAGACGAAAAATATTCTCCCAAATCCTGAGCCCATTTTCAAGTTAGTCGACTATATCTGCTAGTTTTTAGATAATTTACGGTTTTTCTGTAGGGGACGGTATCCGACCCCTACATTTTTGTATCTATAGTCCCCTAAATCATTGCTCCTCAAAAATACCAATATCCTCATAAAAACCCGGATAGGATTTCTCCACCGCGCCAGCGTCGGTGATGGTCACCGCACCGTCGCACCAGGGGGCGGCAATTGCTAGCGCCATGGCGACACGGTGGTCGTTGAAGCTGTCCGCTGTACATGACTTTAGGGAGCTTACGCCGTCGATAATCAAGCCATCGGAAGTTTCGCGCGCTGTGCCCCCCAAGGAGTTGATTGTCCGCGCCATCGCCGCGATGCGATCACTTTCTTTCAGGCGCAGACGCTCGCCTCCCACAATTCGTGACTGCCCACGCGCCACGCTCATCACTATCGCCACGGGAGGAACAAGGTCAGGGATTTCCCGCACGTCTAGGGTGATTGCCCGAAGGTTTCCGCCGCTCACTGTGACAGTATCACGCGTTATTTCTAAATTTGCTCCCATTTTTTCTAAGATATTCACTATTTCCTTGTCTCCTTGCAGGGAGGACATGGAGAGCCCTGTGACCGCCGCCTGGGCTTTGGGATGTACCCCTGCGCAGAGCAAAAACGCTCCATTGCTCCAGTCCCCGTCAGCGGTGATGCGCTGAATGTTAGACGGCGATATTTTGGAGAGGATGTACCTGCTTCCCTCTACTACATATTGTACGCCGAATTGCGCCAGTGCCGCCATGGTCATGTCCACGTATGCGCGTGACTCCAACGGCGTGGTCAAGGTGATTTCTCCGCCGCCCAAGAGAGGCAGGGCGAAGAGCAGCCCGCTTAGATACTGTGAAGACACGTCGCCCGCCAAAGAGAAATTTTCGCCGACCATTTTGCCCTTTATGCACAGCGGTAATTTGTCGCCATCAACGACACAGCCGTGTTCGCGCAAGATGGTCAGCGCAGTGTCTATAGGACGCTCGGGCAAGCGTCCCGCACCGGTGATTGTGAACTCCTCGCAGACCGCCGCCGCAACGGGCAACAGGAAGCGCAGGGTGGAACCGCTCTCGCGGCAGTCCAGAACGGGACTGTCGGCAGGGGACTGAAAATCACGTAAACTCAGGGTTTCACCCACATTGTCAATCACCGCCCCCAAGGCTCTCAGGCAGTCAATTGTGGCGCGGATGTCCTGCCCCAATTCCCCTGTGTAGGTGATATCACACGTGGTTTTTGTGACGAATGCGCAAATTAACTTGCGGTGAATATCTGATTTCGAGGACGGAACGGCTATGGTTCTGTTTATAGGAATATTTGGTACACTCATAGTCATAGGCTGCCCTCAAAGAAAGCCGTAATCTCACTAATCGGCATTTTATGGAGTACACATTCGCCAATTTTTTTTGGCAAAACCAGTGTAATAAAATCCGACGCCCGTTTTTTGTCCGAGAGGACATATGGCATCAGTTCGTCCATTGGGTAGGGAAGGATTACGGGCAAATTGTGTCTTTTCAGTGCTTTTTCTAGGATAGCGCAGCAGGGTTGGCAAAGGTTTCGGCTTTCGGCGGCGCGGGTGACGGCAAGCATTCCTAGCCCAACCGCGTGACCGTGGGTGATGGTGTAGCCGCTGCGTTTTTCGATGGCGTGAGCGAGAGTATGCCCGAAATTCAACAATGCGCGTTTTCCCTGCTCACGTTCGTCTGAAGCCACAATCTCCGCTTTAATCTCCACATTTCGCGGTATCAGCGCGGCGATTTGCGCCAGTGTTTCCGTCTGACAAAGCTCGTGAAACATTGTGTTGTCGGCAATCATACCGTGCTTGAGCATCTCGCTGAGCCCGTCGGCGAGCCTCTCGCCGGGGAGGGATTTCAAGGTGTCCGTGTCGCAGATTACCGCCTCGGGCTGCCAAAACGCCCCCGCCAGATTTTTCCCTGTGCTGAGGTTCACCCCTGTCTTTCCGCCCACGGAGGAGTCCACCATGGCAAGGAGTGTGGTGGGAATTTGCACGAAGCTGATACCCCGCAAAAAGCTCGCGGCGGCAAAGCCTGCCAGATCCCCTGTCACGCCGCCGCCTAGGGCAAAAAGGGCGTCGGCACGGGTAATTTGCGCTGTGGCAAGCGCATCTAAAAGTTGGGAATAGACCCCAATGTTCTTGCTGTTTTCCCCTGCGGGGAACACGAATTTTGCGCAGTCAATCCCTGCCGCGCGCAACTGCGTTAAAACCTCATCCCCGTAGAGCCTATCCACATTACTGTCGGTGACCAACATTCCCCGCCTGACATGAGGAACAAACTCACTCAGCCGCGAAAAAATCCCCATGCCGATATGGACAGGGTAGGTTTTGCTAGGAGTTTTGATTGTTATTGTTTGCATTTTTGGCTCCGGGAGCTTGAGAAATTCCTGGCTTTTGTATTTTCAGCGATACAAGCAATAGGTTTTGCTTGTTCCAGTATGGATATTTTACAGTATTTGGAGGGATTTGTCAACTTCTTAGGTCTTTTAGGACAGGATCATTCATCACTTCCGTTTGATTTTTTCCGTAAAATATGGTATTATAATAGGCGCAGACTAAACATATACAACGCAGTTTTGTCAGCGGAGGACGGCACATGACGGCACTTTACATCATCGTGGGAATTTTGGCGGCAATCGTTTTGCCGCTGTGTGTTCGTGTGTGTTTGAAGGTGGTTTATGAGGAAAATCTGCGCCATATTCATCTGAAATGGCTGTTTTTGTGCTTCACTCTCTATCCCCAAAAAGAGGGTAAGCCCGATAAATCGAAGAAAATAAACCCCAAAAAAGGGGAGAAACAGGGCAAAAAAAAACAAGAGGAAAAGCCCAATATTCTCGCCTCGTATTATGAAAAAGAAGGGGTAAGCGGGATTATTTACCTGTTGCAGGATGCTCTTAACGCCATTGGCGGTTTCCTTTTGGGACTTAAGCGGGGTTTGCTCATACATCGGTTGGAAATCTATGTGGTCTATAGCGATGGCGACGCGGCGCAAACCGCCGTAAACTACGGCAAGCTCTGCGGCGTAATTTATCCCGCCGTCAACGCCATCATCACCAGTGTCCGCACTGTAAAATACAACGTGGATTTGAGTGCAGACTACCTCGCCCAAAGTACCCGCGCGGATCTCTACGTCACGGTATCGTTGCGTCCTATCCGCGTTATTGGCGAGCTGTTATTACTAATTGTCCGCCTACTCTGGCGAGTAGGCAAGCCAATATTCATGGCAAATCGAGCCGCCAATGCAGTGGGAGAAAATACTAGTTCTGAATGAAACAGATAAACGGACATTTTCGTCGATGCTTACAACAAATTCGGTGAATACAAGATGGAGTATCGCAGACCGACTCAGCGCCGTTCTGAAAACGAGAACAAGCATCTGCATCACTATAAAGATTTGGGTTGCTCATTTTTGATTTTATCGAAATCTGAAAAGCTGAGCCGATTGTCCACACACTTTTTTGTAGATGAGAAATTCTGCTCTAGCAAAAAATTATTAAGTTACATTTTTCTAATTCAGAAAGTAAAAAGTGAAAAAATATGTTATAATAACGGTAAGGCATTCAGTTTAGACAGCCCCTAGAAAGAGTCCAACATTGTGCCGTAAATAACCGCAAACAACACGGGGAAAATAACACAAGGTGCGGACGCCGTCTGTGCCTTGTTTACCTTAAGGAGATTGATATGAATTTTTTGTATATGCCATTCGACGCACTCTATATTTATCTGGTATTGCCGGCTTTTGTGCTATCGCTAATCGCCCAATTTATGGTAAAACACAGCTTCAAGAAATACTCAAAGCAACGTACTCTCAACGGCATGACAGGAGCCCAGGCGGCAGCGGAGGTTCTTCGCCGTCAAGGGGTTAGCGGCGTTCGAATTGAGAGGGTAAGCGGCAGTTTGACCGACCACTTTGATCCGCGTTCCAACACCATCCGCCTATCTCAAAGCGTCTATGACGCGCCGACGGTGGCGGCGGTTGGCGTTGCAGCACACGAGGCAGGTCACGCAATTCAGTATGCGCGAAACTACGCCCCTATCAAACTCCGCGCAGCGATAATTCACGTGAGTAAATTCGGCTCAATGCTCTCTATGCCCTTGATAATTCTAGGTTTTTTCATGGATATGATGGGACTTATAACTATCGGGTTGGTCCTTTTTGCGACCGTTGCCCTATTTCAGTTGGTGACTTTACCCGTTGAGTTCAACGCATCACATCGCGCTGTCAGCGTTCTGGACGAACACGGCTTTTTGCGCAAAGAGGAACTGCCCGCCTGCAAAAAGGTATTGGCTTCAGCGGCGTTGACTTATGTTGCCGCTTTGGCGGTTTCTGTGGCGCAGTTGCTGCGATTATTTTTGGTTGCAAGGCGCCGGCGGTGAATTGGGGGGTGGAGGAGGACACGAAAATTTAGTTTCACTTTTGGAAAAATAATTTGCGCTTAACTGAGCGTGTAAAATCATGTTATGGCTAAGTTTTCACTCTAATGCTCATCAAAAATCTAATTGAAATATTTAACTTCTGAAATATAGTCGATTAACTTGAAAATCGGCTTAGCATTTGCGAGAACATTTTTCGTCTGGCAAGGAAAAAAGCGCGCTTGACCCAAGGGGAGTTGGCGTCTAAAATGCAGTTGCTCAATGTCAACATCGACCAACAGATGATTAGCCGAATTGAGCGTAACAAACGCATTGTCACCGACTATGAGCTTGCGTCTTTCGGTGAGATTTTAGGGGTGGAGGTCAGTGAGCTGTTGAAGAACTATTATGGAGTTTTCTGAAAAACGTCTGGCATTTGCACTTCTGTCGCATTTGTGCTATACTTAGGATGTTACAAAATAAATTGCATAAAGGCGAAAAAGAAAGGGCGCGAGAAGTCGGCACAGAAATTTTCACAAACATTTTGTAAGCGAATTCTCCCGCACACGGTGACGAAAGATGAATTTCACTGAACTAATCAACAAACGCAAGCTGAAGAAAATCCCCAACGCCAAGCTCTACACCCGATGGGGTAAGGTTTTGGACAGGGAGGATCCGCTGCCCGAATACCCCCGCCCACAGATGGAGCGCAGGTGTTGGCAGAATCTCAACGGCGTGTGGGACTACGCCATCTGCAAAACGACGGACTTCACGCCCAGTGTGGAAATGCAGGGGGAAATCGTGGTGCCGTTCAGCCCTGAATGTCTGCTCTCAGGTGTGGAAAAGGTGCTGCAGCCCGATGAAACACTCTACTACAAACGTAAGTTTTACATCGACAAAAAATTCATCAAGGACGTTACATATCTTCATTTCGGCGCGGTGGATTATGAATGTACTGTGACCTTAAACGGTGTTGAGGTGGGCAGTCACAGGGGCGGCTTTTTGCCATTCACGCTAGATATCACAGGAGCAGTGCGTACCGACGAAAACGAGCTTTGTGTCCGCGTTACCGATCCCACAGACAGCTCTTACATCAGTCGCGGCAAGCAATCCCGCAAGGCGGGGGGCATCTGGTACACACCCCAATCGGGCATCTGGCAAACAGTATGGTTGGAGAGTGTCCCCACGGCGCACGTACAGTATCTCTGGCTTGAGCCTGACATCGATAGGGGTGTTTTGAAACTGCGCGTGGACTGTTCAGTTGGCTGCGGCGTGAACGTTGCCGCATTGGACGGCGACAGGGAAATCGCCGCCGTTTCACTCCAGTCGGGAGTACAGGGAGAGCTTGCCATACCTGATGCCAAACTCTGGAGTCCCGAGTCGCCTTTCCTCTATGATTTGTGTATCACGGCAGGTGACGACAAGGTGAAGAGCTATTTTGGTATGCGCAAATTTAATATGACACAGGACGAAAACGGCGTTCCTCGCCTGTTTTTGAACAACAAGCCATACTTCCAAAACGGTCTGCTTGACCAAGGATACTGGTCCGACGGCTTGCTCACAGCGCCTAGCGATGAGGCACTTATTTACGACATCGTGAAGATGAAAGAACTGGGCTTTAATATGTTGCGCAAGCACATCAAAATCGAGCCGCTGCGGTGGTATTATCACTGCGATAGACTGGGTATGTTGGTTTGGCAGGACGCAGTGAATGGCGGGCGGGTTTACAAGCCCTCTGTGGTGGCGATATTGCCGTTTATCGGAAGAATACACAATGACGGGGAGAAATATTACAAGCGTTTGGGGCGGCAGGATGCCGAGGGACGCAAAGAGTATTATGAGGAGCTAGAGGCGATGCTCAAGCACCTGCAACCCTGTGTTTCACTGAATGTCTGGGTGCCTTTCAACGAGGCGTGGGGGCAGTTTGATGCCAACAAGGCGGCGAAATTTATTGCCGACCGAGACACTTCCCGCTCTATTGACCACGCTAGCGGTTGGTATGACCAAGGCGGCGGGGATATGGAGAGCATACACGTCTATTTTGTCAAGTTACCGCTCCCGAAATGGGATTCGAAAACCATGAAGTGGGCAGTGAGCAAAGCCATGTTGCCGCCACAAAAGCCCCGCGCTATGGTGCTTTCCGAATACGGCGGATATTCTTACCACACGCCCGGTCATGTTTATAATCCGGGACGGGTCTTTGGCTACAAGAAATTTGCCGCCTTGGAGGAGTTCCAAAAAGCCTATCGCGAACTGATGGATGAGCAACTCAAGCCCATGATTGACGCGGGAATGAGCGCGGCGGTCTATACGCAGGTTTCTGACGTTGAGGATGAAACGAACGGTTTGCTGACTTTCGATCGGGAAGTTTGTAAGTTTTAGAACCTGTATTCAGTGGATTAACCAAATAATCCCGCCTCAAGCTCATCAAGCTCGGGGTTTGGGGTTGTTGCCGGGGGCATTTCAGGGAGTTTTTTTCCGCTGTGTGTTACCACTGCGGGTAAAACTGAAAACTTCACCGCCCGTCCGCAGGCTTCCTCCAAGGCGGACTCAAGCCCCATGGCATTGATGGGTATTTTCGCGACTACCTCGAAATTGTGATTGCCAGGAGTGATTTGGCAGATATTCCCAACAATCTCCGCTCGAGAATCTTTGAGGGAGAGTATTAGAGCAGGATTTTTCTGATTGAGTATCTCGATAGTCCGTTCCCAAAAGGCGGGATTTATCTCGCTATCGGTAGGATTTGCACAGAGTACCGGCTCAGGTGCGGGGCTAGAGGGGGGCTCCGGCGGCGTGTCATACACAGACTGTGTTTGAGGCGTCTGTACCGGCGGAGCCTGCACCGCCGGTGCGGATGGCGGCGGAGTGCTCTTGCGCGGGGCAGAGGCATCATCGTCCATGCAAAGCTTAATGACGGCAAGCTCCATGAGCAGGCGTTTTCCGCTGTCGAATTTCATCCCGCCCAGGGTCTGCTCCAACTGGCGAATAGCGCGGATGCAGTCTGCAAGCCCGAATGCGCTGCTCTGGCGCACAATTTCCTCGTACTCGCCGTCGGTACAGACAATCAAGTCCCGCGAGCCTTTCAACGCCCCCGCCAACATGAGGTGGCGGAAGTGGTAGAGTAGCTCGGAGCAAAGCCTCTCCATATCACAGGCTCCCGAATAGAGGGTGTGGAGCAAGCGCAGGGCAGCAGCAGTGTCCCGCCTGGCAATGGCGTCGGTGAGCGCAAAAAGATAGGATTTGTCGGCGACTCCCGCTGCGTCGCTCACCGTTTTCTCAGTGACTTCGGTGGAGATTGCGATTGCGCTGTCCAATAGAGAGAGGGCATCGCGCAACGCGCCATCGGCGATACGGGCGATGAGCAACGCCGCTTCAGGGGTGATTGAGACCTCCTCCGCCCGGGCGACTTCAGTGAGCCGCGCGGCAATTTCCTCGGGCAATATGCGCCGGAAATCGAATCGTTGACAGCGGGACAAAATAGTGGCGGGGATTTTGTGGACTTCAGTGGTGGCAAGGATGAAGATGACGTGGGCGGGCGGTTCTTCCAGTACTTTAAGCAGGGCGTTGAAAGCGCCGATAGAGAGCATATGAACTTCATCGATGATATAGACGCGGTATTTCGCTCTCACAGGGGGAAAATCCGCCTCGTCTTTCAGTTCGCGGATGTTGTCCACGCTGTTGTTACTGGCGGCATCGATTTCGGCGACGTCGAGGATAGTTCCGTCCAAAATGCCCTTGCAGATGGCGCATTGGTTGCAGGGGTCGCCGTTTTGGGCAGGATTTTCGCAATTAACGGCGCGGGAGAGGATTTTGGCGCAGGTGGTTTTCCCCGTGCCCCGGCTGCCCGTGAACAGGTAGGCGTGACCCAAGCGCCCCCCTGTCAGCTCCGCGCTGAGGGCATCGGTCACATGGTTTTGTCCGGCGACCTCGCTAAAGGTGACGGGGCGGTATTGGCGGTAAAGTACACGATACATAATTGACTCCAAGTGCTTGATTTTTTAGAACCTGTATTCAGTAGATTAAACAGACAATTTTTGAGCGATTTATTTGCCAAACGAGGCAAAAAGTGACCGTTTCAAGCTAATGAATGCAGGTTTTTATGTTTAAAACCTGCGTATTCCGCCGATCTCACACCACTGCTTGAAGGTTTTTATCCGATTTTTCCTTGTCGTTATCCACGTTAAAAAACCAAATGGGGATCATCATCAACAGCCAGGCGGCGGCAGGGATGACGGTGTACATAGCAAAGAGGGCAAGCCGCGCACTTTCGGGCTGCTCGGTGCGCACGGTGTCCGTGTGGGTGACGTAATTTGACAATTCAAGCAGCCAAAGTACCACAGCTGATGCCGCAGAGTTCTGGAGTTTGCCTGTAAATGACATCACTGAAAGCATGACGCCCTCTGCCCGCTGTGTTGTCTTGCGTTCAATGTAATCAACGGTCATCGCCTCCATCTGTTTGGCGCAAATATTTTTGAATTCCAGAGGTATCACCGTGAGCATAATTTGGAAACACACCAAGATAGCCACACCCCAACTTACCACGCCAGTGTTTTTCATTATGGGGTTGTATGAGGTGATGAGGAGGGTGAGATGCGCCCCAGCCGCAGCGGCGCAGCACAGCATATAAAACTTGCGGAAATCCATGCGCTTACCCATACGCTCGGCAATCATGGGGAAGATAATGCCCGACAAAAAGCCTGCGGGGGCAGTCGCCATGGTCAACGGCACGGTAAATTTGCCGTCACCCATCATATCCACGGCGAAATACATCTGCATTGCAGAGGGTAATGTGACGAAAATAAACAAAATGTTTGAGATTACCAACATAAAAAGCGGTTTATTTTGGAAAAGCAATGAGAGTTGCTCCAAGAGCTTTGGCGTGTCGTCGGAGTATTTTGCCCGCTCTCGAGTCCAGTAAAAAGCGGGGCGTGTGAGGAGTATCATCCCCGCGCTAGCGACGATTGCCGCCAAGAAATAGGCAGGTGCAGGGTTCCCTTTGAAGCGTTCAAAAAGGACAGCCACACTGACGATACCCCCTGCGATTGAGCCTAAAATCATCCGCATAATGTTGGATATCCCAAAGAGCTTAACCCGCTCGATGCCGTTAGGGGTGATTGAAAAAGCCAACGCACCCATGGGTACGTCTACGGCGGTGTAGGACATATCCCAACCAACGAATGCGACGACCATGAACAGCGCTTTGAAAGCGGCATCCCAATCGGCTTGTCCTGAAAAATACAGTGATGTAAAGAACGCGGAGATGAAAGGTGCCCACTTGATATATGGACGCATTTTACCATATTTTGTGCGTGTGCGGTCGACAATTGAGCCGAGAATCGGGTCGTTTAAAGCGTCCCAAAACCCTGTAAAGAGCTTGATTTTCGCCGCCGTTCCAGGCTCAATGCCAAAGACATTGGTGATAAAAAAGTTGGCAGGTCCGCCGTTCATGATACTGGTGGACATCCCCTGGGCTCCTCTTCCCATGCCGTATCCCAGAGTTTCCTTCCACGTCAGGTAGGTTTCCTCCCCCGTATCCTTGGTGACGATTTTGCGCTGTAAAAAGTCGCTGATGAATGACATTTGTTTGCCCCTTGTTTTTATTTACTAAGGAAATTATAGCACATTTATTTGAGAAACACAAATTGTATTTGGGAGGGGATACGCAATAAAAAACAAACAAGCCGCTTTTAGCAATTGCAAAGCGACTTGTTTTTTTAATTATAACGGACTTTTTGTGAAAATTTATCCATGGAAGCGTGGCGGTCTTTTCACCCCCCTTACCTCACAACATTAACTCTGAAGCGAATCAATTCGACATTGCCGAGCCTTACGCGGACGTAAATTGTACCGACGTAGTTTTTCGGGATAAGGAGATTTGCGCTGTTTCCTGTTGAGGGTGTAAAGCTTGCGCCGCGACCTGTTTGGAGGTAAATGTTCCAAGTCATCGCGGGGTCGCCCTCACTGGTGAACGACAAGATTTGATCCATTGCGGTATCGCGCTTCTTGGTTATGACGACGTTGTTTGGAATGCGGGCGCCGTCATGGCGCACCACCACTGAGGTCACCGAAATCGTCACGGTTATCGCAGCGCGCTTGCCGTCAACGATGTCAAGAGTGGTCGCCGTAAGGCGGATGCTGCCCGTCGTCGCGTTTGCGGGTATGGTAATCGTGTAGCTAGACGCCACCTGGTTATTGCTTGAGCCGCCTGAGCTCCAGTTGTTGCCTGTGACTGTCCATGTGCAGTCGTTTGTGGAGCTGCCGTCGCCGGCTACTTTTGAGTAAATCGTGATTGTACGGGGGCTTGCCGATGTTGTGAACTGCCGTACCTCGCCGTTGAAAAATTCGTCTATTTCAAAATCGGGATCCGCTTGGCTAGCGGGGACAGCGGTTTCAGAAGCGCGTACTGACAGCGGAATCGGACGCCTGACAGGACCGAATTCGTTGTCTTTCCAATCACGTGCGTGCAGGTTTGTAAAACGGTCTGTGGGTTGGATATAGATCGTTATGCAAAGCTCTGCAGAGGAGCTGTTTTGCTGAAAAATCGCGGGCGCGGCGGTCAGAGACGCCGCTTCATTCGCAGCAGGCGTGGAGCTCACCTTGTACCCCACATACTCAAAATATTGCGGGATTATTGGCTGCAGCTTGACGCTGAGAGCGTCCGGATTTGGGGCGAGCCAAACGTCGGTCCAAGCAGTGCTGTCGTCCAAGCCTGAGGCGAATACGGAGTTGATGTCGCCTATAGGCGCGGGAGAGTTCACCAACCAGTCGTCCTGTAGGGTGGCTGTGGCATAGCCCGCCTCCGGGAGTGTGCTGTCGCCTGGATTCAGCACAATTTGGCGCAGCTTAAACTTGGCTGCATAGTCGCTTACTATGAGCTTTGTACCCTCGGGATTGGGACGGTAATCCGTTAACCAACCCTCAGCGGTCGTCAGGAATGTCTGGGTCGCCGCGGGATTTTTGTTCGATGCAGCGTCCTCTAAGAAGATCTGAACCACATCCCCCATATTGAAGCCTTGGGGTCTGTAAAATGGGTTACTGCTAGGCAGATTTTCGTAGTATGCCGGCAATTCCAACTGGAACTCACCCACGTTATCCACTGTGGCTGTCCACGGCGTTGTGCCGTCGGTTGTGATTGGCTGACCGTTCAGTGTGGCGGTTACTGTCGCGCCCCGTTCACAGTTTATGAAGTTCGCTGTGGTGTCTTCGGCGATTATGCCGCCTACGGGTGTTGCGGGCTCCGGCGGCCGCCTGTCCAGTACAACGGTTGCGATTCCTTCCCCTGAGCGCGCCCCCTGACTGGCGACGGCTGTAATGCTGCTGCCCGCCACCCAGAACTCGGGCAGGTAGGAGGAGGGTACGCTGTGGTTGTAGCCCGTTGGGAAATACACGTATCCGTTTGCGTTCATCGGTACGTTAAGCCCCTGCACGCCGCCGTTTTCCAAAACCGTGCCGTCCTCGTTGAAGAAGGTCACTGTCATTGGCTGATTGGGGTTGAGGGTGGCATATACAGGCAAATAGCCCAAGTTGCCGTACTCATCAACGCCCACTTCGTCGGCAACCCAACCGCGGATTACGCGGCAAACTAAGTGCTTGTCGGCATCTGTAACGGGACGCAACAAGCTGTCGGGGTCTGTTTCGTCCAACCACATAACCTCCGGGGTCTGGGAAAAGCCCACGATGCGTCTATAGTTGTTGCTGCGTGTTCCCACTATTATCAAATCCGGATCTGTATTGGGTTGGATTTGAGAAGTGCTAGTGCCAGTTCCGGGAGCTCCTGTGAGTTGATAGATACCTACCTCCGGGAAGGAAAAAGTGGCTTGACTGCTAATATTAGTTGTGTTCCAAAAGTCAATATCGCTGTTTTTAATTATTACATCGGTAAAGTTATTAAAGCCTGTGAATACTAGTCTAGCGCCGCTGCTGTTACTGACGGCGTGGCGCAAGTCGAAAGCCTTGGGGCTATCCATGATAAACTGCTGCCTAACCGTTGCCGACGGTGTAACGCCCCCTTGAGCGCCTGTGCCTGAGTGAAAGTCAACCAAGCCCGTAGTTGTATAGCCACCGCTAACGTCGGAAAGTCGACCTACGATATAAAACTCACTGCCCGGCTTCCCTTCAATCCTGCATCCGTGGGCGTTTGAAAAATTCACGGCGGCGCTACCTGTGGTGGTGCTAGTAGCAGAGAACACCGAGTTTTCACCCACCTCCAAATACGCAAAGTTGTTTTGGAAGCGCACAGCGTTTCCGCGCATCGTAACGGCTAACCTGGCGTCGTCGCCGACTTTAACGAACTTTGGTTCTTGATAGAAAGCGGGGAATGAGGACGCACCACTGCCGGTAGTCGGGTCAAAATAGATTACGCAATCCGCTCCATCCTCAACTGTGACCCCATGTGCCCCGATATTCAAAGAGGTACCCTGCGTTGTATAGCTGCTATTGTTAATGTTTGTTGTTTGAACCGACAGACGGCCGGCGCTTGTCATCCAAAACATACTTACGTTCGTGTTGGCGCGGCGCTTAAAGATTGAAGAAGAACCTGTCCTGAAACGGATTGAGCCGACGTGTCCAACCTCTTCGACGAGAGTGATATCGTTCATCCCCATAAAGTCCACATTAGAGTTGTTTGCTTTGATCAAATGCCTGCCTGCGCCGAGGTTATTGATTGGGGGAATGGTTATATTTTTAAAGGTATAATTCCATTTGCCGTGCAAGTCTGATGCCCGGCTTACATCAGTATTATCAGTGCCTCCAGTGCCATTATCCGCAGGACCTATACTGTGGTGTCCGCCAGTGGCGTTCCCTTCGATGAACATCGTCTCTGTGCCGAGGAGAGTTCCCGGGGCTTGTGAGCCGTGCTGTATCAGGATTACATCACGAACAAAACAATCGTTGTAGTCACTGGGACTTGAAAGCCCCATATCCGCGAGCAAATTAGCTATATGCTGCGCTCTGTTGCTTCCTGCCGACGAGCCGCCGCCGCGAAGCCTCAGCCAACGCTGACCCAAATTCAAGACATAACCCTGACCGTTTATTTCGATAGAGCGTGTACGCGTTGTAAGTCCGGTTGACCCGCTGCCGCCGCTGAAAGACGTGGTGAAGTGGTAAGGGTCGGCGTTGCCGCTCTGGATACAATGGTTGAGCATCACTATCTTGTCGCAGCCCCTGCCCAGTCCCTGGGGGTCGTTGGCGGGGGTGTTGATATTCCAAGCGGCAACAAATTCCGCCCAGTTACTGACGTACCAAACGTGTTCCATAACGGGGTTGCTCGAGCTGTCGAACACATAGTTGCCGTCAAAGTCGATTTTCTGGTTATATGAATAGCCGGAACCCGGCAAGCCGTCGTCGTACGCCAAAGGATCAAGGGGATCGGGCAAGGCTTCGGTAACCCCTGTGTTGAAAACCAACGCCGCACATACAATAAAAGCCAAGGCGGCAAGGGAAAGCAACGCCACCTTAATTGTTTTTCTGCCTCTAATCTTTTCCATCTTGTCTCACCCATGCGCGAAATTTAGCGTATGGACATAGGCGAATGCCCAACTTTCACAACTTTTCTTCCGCGCGTTCCTTTCAGTTTTTCGTTTTATGTCGGCGATGTTGAAAAGCTATCCGGTAATAAAAATGAGAGATAGATTTTCAACAAGTCCGTGTTCAGCCCGTCGCAAGGGCGGCAAGAGCCGCGTCGACGGTGGCAATGGCGCCGCTGAGTCCCGATGAGTTGTAGGTATTCCACCACGCCATGCGGTAGTTCCACTTGTTCGTGTCAACAACCTCGCTTATTAGCTTTATTGTCAGATTCGCGCCGCGGTATTCGCCGCCAAAATCCTCGCTAAGCTCCACGTCGGTGAACAGCGAGGAGGTAGCTCCGTTCACTCCGCCGCTTTTTCCGGGCAAAATCTTGTTGTAGTAAAAATAACCGTCGCCGCCGTCAATCCAATCGGCGGAGTTGAAGCCCACAAGCTGAACCTGATCTCCAAGGGTCGTCTGAACGTGCACCTTTTCGTATGAAAGCACCGGCAGCACCATAACACGCACAAAGGCGGGCGTTACGGATTCGTTCTCCACCCAAGGCTCTTTTTCGTATGTTCCGCCCGGAGACGGCGCTATCGGCGTTGGAAAATTCTCCACAATCAGATGTTGGAAGAAAAATGCCTTGACCCGCATCAGATGCTCTTTGATGTCCGTTCCTTCCAAAAACGCGGAGGAACTTCCCATCGCGCCAACAAACGCAATCACCAAAACCAAAAACGTGGAAACTGCGATAATCAACGTCTTTTTGCTTGTTTTTTTCATTTTTTCCATTGGGCGCTACCTCCATTTATGTCAGCTTAATTTTTTATTGGATCCGCTCGAGAACTGGGCACGCGGGGGGCGGGGGGCTATTGACAATATCCGCTGAGGGCATCGTAAAGCGGGTCTGTGTTTGGGATACCCCATCTTGAGGTCAGCGCTTCAGCCTCGTTAATTTGTCCCTCAAGGTACATGATGAACCGAAGCTCCATCCCGGAAAACTCAGGCGGAGCGGCGGCGTCAAGGCTAAAGGATTTAAGCAGCACCGGCGATATTTCATTCGCCGGAAGCAAGCCGATATAATAGAACCAACCGTTTTCGTAATACCATTTGCCCTCGTTGTTGGCATGGACTGGATCCAAGGCAGTGATCACATTTGCGCTCGCATAGTTCAAGGTGATTTCGCCGCTAGGATTGGTGATTAGCTTGTCTATATCCGCTGACAGCGGCGGTGTGACAGTTGCGGCGCCGGAATTGACAATCTTACCCCAAGCGGCGCGATGGACATCGATGGAAGCTCCGCCATAGACGGAATACTTCAACGCGTTCACAGTGAGAGTTCCTCCCGAAAGGCTCAGGTCGCTGTCGTTTACCGCGACGCGCTGCATCATATTTCTGTTCAGTCTGTTATAAAAAACGAAGTTGTATCCCAAGGGCGCGCCTGTTGATTTGCGCGCGAGGACAAACACCGTTGACGGCGTTCCGGCGGGCAATGTCACAGTACTCAGCGCGGGGGAATCCGACGAAAAGTGGTCGGGAGGATACCAACCGTTGGCTGTTGTGTAGCGGCTCATGTCAATGAGCTCGGGAACAAAGCCTGTCAGGTCGTCCGTTGACTCCAGATGGGGCGCTCCTGTAATATAGCTTGAAACTTCCTCAAAAGAAATCCGCACAAGGGCGTCAAATGAGCCTTCGTTTACCGCTCTTATCTCATTTTCAACATCTGTCCCAAGCTCCCAAGCCGTCACGGGCGCAAAGTTCTCCGCTATCTCCACATGGAAATAGCCTTCGCCGTCGACGGGGTTAATTAAAGCATCTTTTGCGGTGGACCATGAAAATGTTGTGCTTACTATTGAAAGTACAGCATAAAGGAACACTATCGCCAAAGCAGTATATCTGTGAAACAGGTAATATTTTAGCTTATCAATCATAGTTCTGCCTCTCCGTACTCGATTTACTCAAACGAGCGCTCTTCAGCTTAAGTTGGAACTCTATTGTTAACTCTGGGCTTTGTTGGCAGCTTCTTCTTCCTCATCCTTAAGTTTGCGTTTATAGATTAGGAGAAAAACTATCAACCCAAATATGACGCCTAAAAAAATGTACAGACCTGTGCGCAGAGGTCCGCCGGTACTAGGACCTGGTTTGCCTCCAGGCAGTGTCGTCGTCGTTGTTGTTGTCGGCGTCTCGGTTGTTGTTGTCGTCGTTGTCGGCACCTTAGTTGTTGTGGTGGTTGTGGTGTCGCTGCCTGTTGTTGTGGTAGTGGTGGTGGTCGTGGTGGTTGTCGTCGTGGTAGTTGTTGTCTGCGGGGGTTCTTGCGTCGCTGTGAACTCCCATGTCACTATCGCCTTGCTCACCTCCGCAAGGGTCCAATAATCCAATTTGCTGCCGTCAACAGTCAGTTCCGCGTCCAAGCGGCGCTGCTGTCCCGGAACATAGCTGCCCAAATACAAGGGCGTCTGGTCAAACTCCTGACCGTCGCCGTTATATTTCGCGGTGTCCCCGCCGTCTCCGCTGAAGCGTCCCTGATAAATCAGTTCATCATCAAGCCAAAGCTTCAGGAAACATTCGGCGGACCAGTCAATAAGACCCTCTTTTTCTATGTCGGTCGTCTGCAAATAGAGGTGGTATGTACCATCGTCCTGGTAGTTTGCCATGGACAACGTCTTTGTGATAATATCGCCGGGCTTAACGGAGTCTGCGGAAATGAAGACTTTGCCCTCATCGCTGACATTAAGTCCGCCGGCGTCACCGATCAAAAAGCCCTCAGGGAGACGGCTAACCTCCGCGAACGCTGTCAAAAACAGACAAGCAAATAAAGTCAGCGCAAGCAGGATACCACAAATTCTGCGAATCAACGTCACGCGCACTCCCCTCCTTATTCATGGGTAATTTTTTGAGTTGCCAACTGTGGGAAGCCCTCGGCTCCCCACAGTTGTTTTGCCTTGGAGGCTATGAACCATAGCCCCTTAAGTTTTGCTTAGAGAGCGGCTAGCAGTGCGGTCAGCAAAGCGCCTTCAGAGAGATTCCAACCAGCGGCATCGCTTAGAGCTTCTGCTGTAGCTTGGATCGCTTCGGCAGAAACTGCCAGAGCGTACTCGTTCTTATCGAACAGCGCAACTCTTGCGTTTGCTTCTAGGTGATATGCGCTAAACAGTTGAGGTGTGCTAGCACCGCCTGCAAGAACGCCAATGTAGTAGAAGTAGCCGTCAGCGGAATTGTAGAACCACTCGTCTGCGGTTATAGTGGCGCTCACGGCAGGACCATACCTAAAGGTGATGTCATCAGGAGCAATGTAGGATTTGGTGAAGTCAGCATTGAAAGGAGCGGTGCCTGTTGCTGTGTAGAGATCGGACCAATCCTCCAACTCGCCGGTAACAACGTTACGACCAGGATTCGCGGCATCAACATTGTTTTTGCCGTTCCAAGACTTGAACAGGGTGTTGTTCCATGCGCTTTCCGCGGCATCGCGAGCTTTCCACTTCATCCAACCGAGGTCAGGTTTTCCGGTCAAGGTAAGTTCCAGATCATCGCCGTCGGCATCCTTGGTGATAGCTACGCTGATTCTTGAAGCTTGATAGAACTGATCAGTGCCGGGGTTAACGGTTTTGAAAGCACGGAAAAGGTCAGTTCCGTTCTTACGGTAGATTGTCATCCCTGCAAAGTCGCTAGCGACACAATTCTCAAGTTCGAAGTCAGAAAGAGCAACTGCTGTCCAGGTAGAATCGTAGATGTCGATTTTTGTTCTGGATTCAACATAATCGCCTGCTGGTGTTGGGGGAGCGTCTACCGGTGCCCAAATTGTCGCTTTTGTCGGGTCAGGTGTACCCGGCGCTGTCAGGTTGAGGTATTCCTCAAAGGTGACGCGGACAAATACAGCTCCGTTAGCGGCATTCAGAACTCCAACCTCTTTTTCCACTGTTGTGTTGTAGGTGAATCCGCCGTCTTCATCATCTGGTGGGTTGAACTTTTCGATGACACTTATGCCATCACTTACATCATAACCCTTGTTATCAACAGGGTTGATGAGGTTTTGTTTGGACGTATTCCACGCCCAGGTTGCGGATGCCGCAATCACTACTGCAAGGAGAAGAGCGATCACGACCGATGCCTTACGGCTCATTTTGCGAGTTTTCATTAATAAAAACTCCCTTCTCAAAATTTATAAAGTCTATTTCTAGGCTTTACCAAAACAGGGACACTTTGCCTATCATGCTGCGGACATTTATTAAGCAAAGTGTTGAGTACACATAGCTATGACATACATTAACTAGCTTATGCACTCTGAAATGTAGGTGTCCGCGTTGGAAACGGTGTGGTTGGGACACGGCTGCGCCTCTTTGGAGGCGGGAGGGGAAAAACGGCGGGTTCAGGATTTCTTGCGCTTGTTTTTCTCGCTCTTTTCTTCAATTTTGCCGCTTTTTTGTTCTATGGGCTGAGGTTTCGTAAACATCGAGCGCAGAACTATGATTAACACGAAAACAGCGGCAAAGCATATGCACATAACTATCAGGTTTTGACGAACTAAGTTGATAGCCATGCCTAACTTGGGGATGTGGAAAACAACTTTTCCTATCAGTTGTTCCTCGGAAATTGAGGGATCCGGCGCGTTGTTGTTGTCACCTTGGGTCACGAAGCGCCGCATTGTCTGCCCCGCTGTTTCCCAATCGCCTTTCATGATGAGTCTGTGGGTCAAAAACGTGTTTGGGTTGTTGCCGGGAACAAAGGTTACAACATCGCCTTCTATTCCGTTTTCTTCGTCCCGCGCCTCAACCTCGTCCAAGGTGGCTATCTTTACGATGACCATGTCTCCCGGATCGTAGACGGGCTGCATTGACGGCGACAGGATGTTGTAGAATCGGAAGCCGAAAATGTGTTTGTCTTGACTGTTGTTGAAGTTAAAGACAACGGCTCCCAGGAGTATAGTTATTGCGAAACCGTACGTAACTATATCCATTATGAGCTCAACCAATTTGTTCGGTTTCTTATATTCTATTTCTTCATCCTCCAAGGATTCTTCCTGAGGAAAAGAAACTAGCGTGGGTTCTAGTGGCTCTAAGCCAAGATCAAGTTGTCCGGGTTCTTGTGAGGGGGGTACTGTGAAATCAAAATCCAAGTTCAGGAAATCATCAATGCCGCCAAAGCTGTTGTCCTGGGGAATAGACGGCGGCGCAGGTATCGGAGCGGCGGGGGCAGACGGGGAGACCGCAGAGGGCGGTGCCTGGGGTTCCAACTGGATATCAAATGATTCGAAGATGTCGAACACGGGTGGGATGCCGGCAGGTTCTGGAACAATATTTTGTGCGCTAGAATTGGTAGTGCCTGCGGCATCAGTGGAAAAATCGAGATCCAAAAAGTTTTCTAGAAGCTCATCGTGTTCTATCATACGCTCTCCTTTATTTAGCTTGTATTTTCTAATTGATTGTAGTTTTCGTGCGTCTTTTTATATGCTTCGCAAATGCGCTCAACATAATCATCCGCTTGCGTTTTGCCGTATGCGCTGCCTGCAATGTTAAAGTTCATCGTGTTTTCCTCCTTCTTGAAATTCTTTTTATTGAACGCTGTCGCTGCGTTTATCAAAACCTTTCCTAGGTAGGTATTTTTCGCGGTACTCGCCTACGGTCTGCAATATCATCCGTTCTTTGTCTTAATAATTCCTGACTTTGTTTGATATATATCGTCCTGAAAAAACAAACTCACAGGAATTCTGAAATTTTTACGCTTAACAGGGTACTCAATTCACTTTGAGCTTTTCCCAACAGCTTTCTCACTTTACAATAAGAGGCGGCGTGTCTGCTGCAATGCTGATCTTCCTCAAGGCATCTGTTGATTATCATTGTCTTTTCAAATTTGAGCGAAACATCAAGCAGGGTCAACTTATTAGGGTCTGCTTTCAATATGAATCCGCCATTAACTCCGCGCTTTTCGTCTATGATGCCTGCCTCCTTTAGTACCTTGGTCTGTTTCAGAATGTACGTACGCGGTATTCCCATTTCTTTGGAAATCTCGTTGCTGTTCGCATAATCTTTTTTGGCTGCAAGGTGTAACACAATTCTTATCGCATAATCGGTCGTCACATTTAATTGTATCTCTCATCACCTCTTTCTTAACTGAGCTAACACCATCATTTTTTCGTGTTCTCTCATGCGTTCTCCTTTACTAGCTTGTATTTTCTAATTGACCTTAGGTGACCCTTCATTTTGAAGCATATAGAAAAGACCAAATAGACAGTAACTAGCAACACAGGAACCAATTTGCCCAAAAAGGCAAACGCTTTGCCGATCTTCGGGAAGTGCTTTACCACCACTCCGATGACCCTGTGGCTCAAGACAACTTCCTCGTCAACCTCCAAGCTTTCACTGCCTTGGGTACGAAAGCCTTTCGAGCCGTCGTTGGCATAGTTGTCCTCGATATCGACGACCTTGTGGGTTACGACGTCGCCTGAGCTGTGGTGAAAGGTTATGGTGTCGCCAATTTGTATCTTTTCTGCCTCGATTTTTTTTACAAAAATCAGCGAACCTTTCGGGATTTCCCGTTGCATACTTTCGCCGCTTACGTTGAACCAACACAGATCTCTTGGTAGAAAGAAAAACGCAACGACAACGGGTAAAGCGCAAAACAAAACCGTGAGTAATACTCTGAGAATCGCACATCTCTTATAGTACGCGACCGCTCGGTTTAAAATGCCTTTTGAGACCTCTTGCGCTTCGGGTTCAGCCATAAAGGTAAATTCTTCCTGCAATTGTTCTAGTGTTTTCATAGCAAGCCGCTTACCTTTCGCTTTCTTCGTGGGGTAAATCTTTTGTTTCCTTTCTCAGTTTTTTCCGTTTCTCTTCCCTCTGCCGTCTACCACTTATTTCCATGACGCCGGGGCTTTTATCGCTTTTTACAAGCTCTCTGACCTACGTGACACTATTCTACCACATCATTGTTTCAAATGTCAAGCGTTTTTACTCCAGTTTACAAAGATTTTATTTTTCTTTTTATTTTTTTATCCTTTTGTATATATTTTCTTTTCTTTTCAAGTTTGACTTGGAATCCCAAACCCTCAAAAAAGCAAAAAACCGCCACAAAAAGGAGCGGTTTTTTGCCCAAAGGAAGTTCTTATGAACAGAAACGGTCTAAAATTAGAACTTGTAAGTAAGTGTCCGCTTACCAGTGGTTTCTCCCCATGCACCCTTGCCGAGGGGAACCACGTTAAGGATTTTGATGTTAACGTCCTCAAGACGACCCGCAAAGTCGAAAGAGAGTGACAGAGCGGTGAGGTCGCCACCCGCGCTGATGTCTGCTTTGAGAACAACATTGGAGGCTTCAAAGCGCATTGTAGCGATATTAACGTTCGCCAAACCCTTCAGCTCATCCTTAACGGCAACGGCGATTTGGTCGCGCACATCAGCCTCATAGGGGAAGTCGCGAGTTACGTTACCGATTGCGCCAGTGCCTGGGGTTGGGTTGACCTTGTTGACGATGTTGATTGTAAGGCTGTTTCCGCCGCCCTTTGCAGTAGCTGTCGCGCTTTTCACGTCAGCGGCAGTAAGCGTGGATTTATTGAGGTGGTCTTTCGCGGGACCAGGACCAAACTCCTGTGTACCATTGCCTAAGAAAGTCTTAACGATGTCACCCACAGTGCCTAAACCAGGAACGATGCGATCAAAGTTCATAGAGGTGAGCTTAATCATGTCGGCATCGCCGTCAAATGGCTGCATGTTGGTTACCTGGGTCTTTGAGATTTGCTTGTTGCTAGCGAGCATCTTGTCAACAGCATCGTTGTAAGCCTTGACGATAGACGCAGTGTCGTTGAGCGCGCCTGCTTTGGTGGGGTCGGTTTTGGCGGTTGTTGCTGACGCCTTTGTCGTGGGTTGGGTAGGAGTGGTGCCGCCAGGTGAGGATGGAGTGGGGGATGGAGGAGGAGTTGGCGCAACAGTTGAGTCATCAGTTGGGTCACTTTCTGAAGGCACTTCGCTTACGGGATTCTCGATAGGCGGTTCGGTTGTGGTCTCTCCTGAGGGCGGTTCGGTTGTGGTCTCTCCTGAAGGTGGTTGGGTTGCGGGACCGACAGGCGGTGCTGGGTTTGATTCGCTGCTCATTCGCAACACAGTTGTGGCGGCAATGACCGCCGAGGCTGAGGTGACCACTGCAGCTAGCGGCAGGACAATCAGCGCCAACACCAGTAGTACGGAAAGAAGCTTTTTCATACGGTTTCTCCTTAGGTTAATTTAATCGATTCACGCCATTTTTTATACGGCGCAAAGTCTCCCCTATATTAAACACTTTTTTCACCCAAATGTCAAGCCCTTTTTAGAAATTTTTCATAATTAACAGAAAATTCCTTTGAATTGGGATTATTAGGGAGGCCCTCGTGAATTAATTATGAATGAGGTGTGAACGGAACGCGTGTAAAATTTTCCCAAATCCTCAGCCGATTTTCAAGTTAATCGACTATACATCTTACGTGAACTCCTTATGTATTTTAGTATGTTGTGTCTGCGGCTTATTTTTGCCGTAACATAACACATGGAGAAGCGTTTTCGCCAAAACCTCTGAAAAAAGTGGCGGCACAGCATTGCCTATAATCTTAAAATCCATAGCAGTATTTGAAATAAACTCATAATCATCCGGAAATGTCTGCAATCTCGCCGCTTCACGAACAGTTATTGTCCGCGCCTGTTCAGGGTCAGGGTGGATATGCCGTAAGCCGTCCTTATAAAGGTGTGCAGGAATGGTATTACTTGGATTGTCCCAACGCAGAACATAATACTTATGGACATTTGACTGCCGTCCTGTGAGCGAGGTATATAACTCTTTTAATTTTTGTGTTGAGGTATATTCGTTACGTCCGCTTGCTATATCTTCTGTAAGTAAGCGAAAAGTCTTTATTTCACGTTCGCTGTTATATCTCGCTTTGTGATTTAGTACGGTCGGATCATCGTGGAATGAGTGAGCGTATTTTTTGCCACCGACCTTAAAAGGTTCATTTAGGGGATAGAGTTTCGGTAAATCCCCGATAGCCTCTCTGACCGTCTTTTTCTGTTTTATTTTATGCTTTGGTAACAATTCGCTGTAAAACCGCTTCAAAATCTCTGCGCCTTTTTTGCCGTATACTTCACGGCTCAACCCTAAAAGGATTATTCTCTTGCGGGTTTGCGGAACTCCATACTCGGTGAAATCAATTATGGTATCTTCTAAATTTTCGAGTAATATATAGCCCGCTTCGGAAACCTGGCGACGTATAACATCAATAATTTTTTCGCTACCATCACCTGGAGCCGCACTTAATATGCCGGGAACATTCTCGAATACAAATGCTTTAGGCTTATAATGCGTAATCACTTCTATATATTTTTCAAAAAGGTAATTGCGATAATCGTTACGCATACCGTTTTCGTCACGGATTCTACCTGCGACAGAATATGCTTGACAAGGTGGACCGCCGATAATCAAATCGACTGTTCCGCCATTTTCTTTTACAAGCGCATCCAACCCCTCGGATTGTCCATACTCGTTATCGCTCCAACCATTCAACAACTCCGAAACACGTTGAATATCGAAACGCATAACATATTTTTCAACATCAGAATAACCGTATTTGGTCTTGAATCTGTGGCGAAGGGCATCACACGCCAACTTATCCCACTCAACACAAGCAATGGTATTATAATTGCCGTTTTGCTTGAACCCCTCTGTAAGACCTCCGCACCCTGCGAATAGGTCAATAGTGTTAACCATCGCCTTTTTCACCACTTTTCAATAAGATTTTTTGAATATGTTTGCCTAAATGGTAGCCAAGCAAGGGCGGAACGGCGTTTCCGACCTGCCTATTTTGCTGTGTTTTGTTTCCGCAAAAAACAAAATCATCGGGGAAAGACTGCAATCTTGCATTTTCTCTTATCGTCGGAACACGGTTATATTCATAATGAAAGTGATTTCTATGCCCTGTATCAATGGTTTTCGAGGGTTTATCGCCATGATAACGTGTCCACGCCTCGTTAAACTTGCGACTTTCGCCGACACCCTTAGGGAGTGATTTATAATTACAACCCTCCGGCACTTGTGAAATGACATCTATGACAAATTGTTTATGCTGCGTCGCTACGTGATTATATAAGATGTTGCAATCGCCGCGCATTTTTCTTTGATATTCAGTAAACGGCTCTGTTGTATAAATGTCCTCACCTATACCGATTTCGTTTATTCGCGGGGGCAAATCGCCGATAGCTTGTCTGCACGTCACATAGTTTTTCGAAGCATTTGTTGATTTAGGAATAGACGGTTTGCCAACATCTTTGCGAATTCCCATAAATATCAAGCGCTTACGCATCTGCGGTACGCCATAATCAGCGGCGCAAAGCACGTTGCTTTCTATGTTATAACCGAGTTTATTAAATCGTTTAATTATTTCCGCTTGAATTTCGCCTTTATATAAAGCGGCCATGCCGGGGACATTTTCTATAATTACCGCCTTGGGTTTATACTTTTTAACCGTTTCAAAAACCGCTAAATATAACTTGTTACGCTCATCATCGAAGTTTCTCGGACCGGTAAGTGAAAACCCTTGACAAGGCGGTCCGGCTATAACAACATCAATAGTCCGTTCGCCAACGATTTTATCAACAACTTTGAAAGTCTCACGGTCAAATAGGTCTGCGTTCAAAGCAACTGCGCCATTATGGTTTAACGCAAAAGTATCTAAAGAGGCTTTGTCGTTATCAATACCTACAAGGATTTCATACCCTGCATCCATAAGTCCCTTTGAAAGTCCACCGCACCCTGCAAATAAATCAATAGCACATAATTTCCCCATAAGCCGCTATAACCTCCCCGAAGTTAAGAAGAGCCCATAGACATTTTTACTGTGATACTCTATATTTTCGAATGCAGGACGGAAAAAAGGATCTTTTGGAATCGCAATAGGCTTTTTATCAAAGGATAGTAACCATTCGCTTGTTGTTTTAGGGTGTACAACGACATTGTAATGCGCATTTAATGTAATAAAACCTTTGTCAAAAGCCCAGTGCATATCACGGCTCAACGCCATACCGTTATTGGGCAGGAATAATCCACCATGGCTCTTAGGCTTAATATGAGCGGCTTCAAGGTTGGAATAATTCTCGTAACGTATAACTGTTCCTGTAATGGCACAAAGACCTTCGTAACCAACCATAACGAAATCTCTGAATGAAGCGGAATTAAACAAGCCTGCGATTGCGTTTTCATCGGTCTTTTCTATGCGTTCCATTATGGTATGGTCGATTACAACGGGGACTTCAGGCTTCGTTTTCAAGGTGTTGACTTTTTGTTCAAACTCGGAAATAACACCCTCATAAACAGCGTATGCGCCGCCTATAGAAGAAGAATTAATCATAGCGTTAAGCTCACGATAAAGAGCAGATTGTTTATCTTGAACAAGGTCCAGAAAAAAAACCGTCTGTTTCTCATCATTATGGGTGATTATTTCTGTCCGTATGATAACAATATCATCGGTTTCGAACAGGTATCTATTATTTTCTATTTGTTTATTTAAGTAAATTCGGTATTCATTTCTCGGATGCGTCGCTGTTGAACCGTGAAATTTATCATTATAGTAGACATAGGAGCAGTAAACCTTGTTACCGGAATATAGAGGTATTATCGGCAATAACGCCGAATCGTTAAGTTGTGATTTTGAAAGCGGCGGGAAGAAATCCAGTGTCTTCATAGAGGTGAGCAGATACCGCCCTCTTTGAGGAACGCCATTTCTCATGCTGCCGAGTTCTTGATTTCCACAACGTTTTAGGTAATATTTCATCTTCATAAATACCTCTGATTGATTCTATAGTTTCAAGATACAGTTGTACAGATATCATTCTACCACAAAATATACAAAAATTCAACCCTTTTACAAAGGGGGAGTGGACAAGCAGCAGAGTTAATGATATAATAATAAGTATGAGAAAACAAACAATCAGCGAAGAGAAACGTTGTGCGCATTGTGGACAGATGAAATGTCAAACAAAACAGGGCTTAAATCGCTCAGGGTCACAACGGTGCAAATGCCACAAATGCGGCAAAAAGTACACGCCAAGTTCAAAAACAAAAGCGTATTCAGAGGAGATACGCAATAACGCCATTAAAACCTATATTAGCGGGCGTCTCGGCGCGAAAAGTCGCCCCACAGCTCGGACGCTCAGCCCTTCAAAGTACACTTTGGTGGCTTGCTATTTGATTTCGTCAGGAATTTCTCGCGTTTTCGGGGCAAGAGTGTAGTATTTTTTGCATATCGCGCAAAAGCGCTGCATAGATCCCGAGCGATTTTTCCCAACTAAAATCTGATTTTCTACTCTGCCGCAGTTAGGACACTTGCGCCGCAAGATTTCTTTTTTATCTTTCGTACGTAATGTTACAACATATTAAGTGCCATATCTTCACTCCCGTTTCCCCTTCCAACTGTATAATATCCTCCAATGTTGTCCAAACTATGTGAGCAACTATTTAGGAAAGAGGGTATATATATGGTATATCATGAGCCGGAGAAGCGGGGTATCAGAGGTTTGCTGAAAAATAAGGGCTTTTACGCCATTGCGGGACTGTGCCTTGTGGCAGTTGGCACAGGAGTTTTTGCTGCTCAACAGACCAATACCGATCCGCCGCTCACACAGCCCCCCACACAGACGCCAACCATCAACTGGCAGGTACCCAACACCGAAGACACCCAGGTGAACCTGCCCGCCACGGACGTTCCCGACGAGCGAACCGACGAGAAAAGTACCACAACGAAACCAACCGAAAGCACCACCCAGAACCCCAACACGCCTTTCACCGGGGAGTATACCCTGCCCTTTGGCACGGAAATTCTGCGGGATTTTTCAAATGGTGAATTGGTTTATGTCCCCACACTGGACGACTGGCGCAGTCATGACGGCGTGGATTTCGCAGGGGCGATCAGCAATGAGGTTATTGCCGTACAGGCAGGAAAAGTCGTCAGCGTCGTTGAGGACGACCTGTGGGGTTATGTTGTGGAGATTGATCACGGCAACGGTCTTGCCGCCCGATATTGCGGACTTGCAAAGGACGGCATCATCAAGGAGGGCAAGAGCGTCAAACGGGAGGATATCATCGGTAAACTGGGGAAAATCCCCGCCGAGGCGATGGACACTCCCCACCTTCACCTAGAAATTCGTGTCAACGGCAAGATTGTTGACCCCCTTGAGGCGATGAATAAACTTGGGCAGTAGCGTAGTGAAATTCTATAGGGGGATGGTGCGTACACCGCCCTCTATTTTTTATAGGAATATAGCACTTCATCCAACGGCACCTTAGCCACTGTATTGAACAAATTCGTAGCGACCATTTGCCCCGCAAAGCCTATGAGTAAAACCTGCTGCTCGCGGGTGAAGTGGTTTTCCAGGTATTGGTAGAGATTTTGGGGGATGTTGTGAGGGCTTTTCGCCAACTCCTGCCCAAAGGACATGAGGAAACGCTCGGTTTCAGAAAGCTCAGGATTATCGGGGTTCTCGCCGTTGTCGATAAGGATTTTGCGGAAAAACGTACCGCAAACCAGGCAATTTGTACCGTTGGAGATAGCGTAAGCGAACAGACTCACAGCGCGGTCGCTCAAAAACTCCGCCAACATATCCCGTAGGGCGTACCACTCCATATACACATCAAAAACTTTCGGCGCGTGAAGCATGGTACGCTTCATGTTTGTGATTCTCCCGTGAGTTTCAATCTGCTCATCGTAACGCGCCTTGACCTCACTGCCGGAATTTTCGTACTCGGTCATGGGAATAAATTCCTTTTTGCTGTACGGACTTTTCATGTAAGAAAACCTTTCTTTTCGCGCACGCGCACGCGCAAAACGCTGAGGATAAACAACGCCAAAGCAAGCTCCATGAAATCCAAGGGGGCTTGCGCCGTAAGATTTTCGCTGTTGCCTGTGACGAAAATCAACAGGCGGGAGAGGAAGCCCATCAGGGCGAACAGAGCGGCGGGGAAACCCACGCCGGTCAACGCCCAGTCGTCGCGGTTTTCGTTGATGGAGCTGTAAGCCTGTGCGAAATTTATGAGGAAAATCAGGGTGAACGCCATCGCCGCAAGCTCGTAAAATAGTTCAGAAACCCGCATGAAACTCAAGGTGTTGGTGAAGTGGTAGATAGTACGCATGACAAGCCACAGCGAGGGAAATATTGCCAAAAGCCGCATGGGCTTGTGTGATGTTTTTTTCATGTGCTGTACGCCGAATACAACTGCGAAAACCGCCGATGGGACGGCAAACAGCCCCTCCATAAGTGCGGGGAAAATCCCTGTTTTCATCAGGTTTGTGAACATTCCCTCAGCGAAAATTCCTGTGTCATCGGAAAGGCGCATGGAGTATTGAAAATCTTGGAAATTGTCCATGATGATTTGGTAGCAGGCGTAGACGTCCGACAGTAACATCAGTGCTAAAAAGAATGAAAGAACGACCGTCACGCGGCTTTTTACCTTGCCTTTTTTGTATATCAGGGCGCCCGTTTCGCTCTTACGGTTGATGAAACTGTAGCACAGGTAAAAGCCGCTCGTCAACGTTAAAAGCACGCCTAGAGCAGTAACTGTCCAGTCCCGTGAAGCATAGAAGCCGAAAGCCGGCTCAAGGAGGTTTTTGATGTGGTGAAAACGAGCCGCAACCGTCAATGGCAGCACGACGAAGAATATTATCCATAGGTGTTTATTGCTGTGGGATTTGAGGATAGGGAGTCGTTTCATGGGCATTCTCATTTCGTTTTACTGTCTGGATAGAAAGCGAGGAAGTTTACAATTACTACCTTTTCAAAGTGACGCAAAGTTTTTGACTTTTTTGACTTTTTCAAATTTACATTTTCCTCTTTTTTGCAATTTTCCGCTTTCGACACACAATTATATCACAAATTAGGAAAAACTGCAAATTTTCTCCCTCTAAAATTCATGCCCATTCAAAATTTTTACTGTCAAATAAAAACATTTTGTAAAAATTCTCGAAACCTCTTGCAATTTTTCCGCGCATTTGATATAATTACAGGGAAGGAATAGGATACTTCCGTATTCCGATAATTCCAGTATAATTTTAGGAGGTAAAAACCCCATGAAAAGGTTACAAAAGTCCCTCAGTTTGCTGCTCGCGCTGATTTTTCTCCTCGGCACATTCGGCGTTGCCGCTACAGCAAATTCCCCTTCCCTTATTTACGAAATTCGATTAATTGGCATCGGTGAGCCCCTCACTTCGCCGCCAACTGGCGAGGTTACCCATGGTCGCTTTCGCTTTGAGGCGGTTGTCCCCACGGAGTTCTTAACCCAGACTGCCCAGTGGGACTGGAATTTCACAAAGGCTTTGCCCGGCGAAACCGGCAAAACTTTGGCGGATTATCACAACAATGGCGTAGCCGCCGTTCTGTTCAACGGCGTTATCTATTACGACAGCGGTCAACAGGTACCTAACCCTGGCGGCAGCATGGTGCAGGAACTCAACTCCTTCACGCGCAACCTCTATCCCGGTTACTATTTCGTCTCCATGTACTATCAAGACATCGGCGGCATACCCGTATCACGCAACTTTCCACCTCAGTTATTCCCGATTCCTCTGCCTGCTGTAAATAGGGCGGATTTGAACGCCCTTGTCACTAAGGCAATGGTTTTGCGCAACCGCTCCCATCAATATGACACTACCGAGCCTACATGGATTACCTTTGCAGATACGTTGGATGCCGCTAAGGATATGGTTGCGAATTATTTCTCCGGTCCCACCGAAATTGCTGCAATGATTACCGATTTGCAGGCGGCGTATGATGCACTTGTGGTGCTCAATGATACTATCCCTGTAACGCCCGCAAGCTTTTTCTCCCTCATACTGGAGATTTTCCAATTCATTATGAACGTAAACCGCGACAGGACAATCGGCGATATTTTCGCGGAGTTGAGAGATGCCCTGCTCGGTAGTATGTTCGGATAAGGAGTAAGGCATGAAAAAACGAGTATTGAGCATCGTCCTGGCGGCGGTAATGCTTGTGTCTGTGTTTGCTTTTGGCGCGACGGCGAGCGGTCCGTTTACCGTGACTATTGAGCGTACCCAGGAGCTTATCCCGTTCATTAATAACAACTACTACCGCTTTAAAGCGACATGGCTCGACCCTATGGCAGTCTATGAGTGGAGTGTTAGAAACGAAAGCGGTACGGACATAACGCACCTGTGTTTTAACGACACAAGCAAGAACTATTTCGGCTTTGAGCCTCCCCAACTCATCACAGAGCCGACAGACTTCACTATCTCCGTTGTTGTGACACTCGGCAGTACAACCAGTACGGAGTATTCGCAGCTGTTTACTCTATACCCGCGCCTTCCCCTCGACTATAAAGAGGAACTCCTTGAGGCTATGATTGCCGCATCCATGTTCCGCGAAAATCGTTACTCACCTCAAACGTGGGCAAATTTGCGTCACGCCTTTGATGTCGCCACAAACCTTCTCTTGGACGGCAGCCTTTCAACCGGCACGACTTCGGGGGCAGTTAACGACGCGCAACAGATAATAAACGCAACAGACAGGCTTGTGAGAGCATCACAAATTACCTACTCTGGTGCAGGCTTGAGTTTTGACCCGGAAACTAGTGGATTTTCCAACTTCATCGCCAACTTCCTTGAGAATCTCAGCCGTTTCCTATTCCCAATAATCGGCATATCCTTTGGCACACTCAAGCTGCCAAAAGTCGAGCTTGACGCTGTGAGTATCTTGGGAAAACTCCGCGAAATTCCTTTTGACTCCCTCTTTGGCGGACTTGGCGGTTTGGGCGGCTGAACTGAATAGTTTGGCAGGGCTAGCTTTAGCTAGTGCTATAAAATGCCAGTATCACGATAAACCCCTTTGTCATTAGGACATATCGTGAGGTAGATCCGAGAAAAATTCAATAGTATGGTAATTCATTAAAACAACCCGCTTTTTGCGTTGTGCGAAAAGTGGGTTGTTTTTTTATCTGTAATTTTGTTTTCTAAGGTTTCATATATTGCACAGTATCTATTGGGCAAAACCAAGAGGTTCGCGAACAATGTTAGAACGTTGCACATGGCGGACGTATTAACGTTATTGTGATTCTTATAGCCTAGGCTTGAAAACTTGTCATCTACAACAGTTTCAATATTTACTTCACCCCATACACCCTCGTCACCACATCGCTTCTGCTGCAGCCATTCTTCACAGCCATGACTTTCAGCGTTGTTTTCTTGCTTATGCTGATTGGCTTTGTCTTGCCCGGTTTTACATAGGTTTTGCTTGCTCTTTTCGGCGTTGTTCCGTTGGTGGTGTAGTACAAGGTCGTGTTCGCCGGAGCGGTCATGGTGATTTTCTTT
>WRKY01000003.1 GCA_009777895.1 Oscillospiraceae bacterium | reverse complement strand
CGTTAGATTCTTAACGCGGGTATCGGGGTCAATTCCGGTTGCCGCCAAAACGTCGCGGGACGTTTTCAGCCCGATGCCGAAGATATAGGTTAGACCGATTTCAATCCTTTTCTCTCTCGGCAGGTCAACACCTGAAATGCGTGCCATAAATTACCTCCAAAATCAGCCTTGACGCTGTTTGTGCTTGGGGTTTTCGCAGATGACCATGACTTTCCCCTTGCGCTTGATGATTTTGCATTTTTCGCAGATTTTCTTTACAGAAGGTCTGACTTTCATTGCGAAACACTCCTTGTTTTAGATATTATTTCGACCTCCACGTGATTCGTCCGCGTGTAAGGTCATATGGGGAGAGCTCAACGGTGACTTTGTCGCCGGGCAAAATGCGGATGTAGTGCATACGCAGCTTGCCGGAGATGTGCGCCAAAATCTGATGACCATTGCTAAGCTCTACTTTGAAAGTAGCATTGGGCAGGGCTTCTAGCACTGTGCCCTCAATTTCAATCATGTCTTCCTTAGCCATTTTGCTCTCACCTTTCTGCGGATATACCGCCTATACTTCAATGTTCTGCGCGTAAACGGTTCAGTGCCTTGCGCAATGGATTGTTGAACCTGAGCATCTCCTCCGACAGAGTTTTCCCCGTCTTGACGATGTGCCGCAGATTCTTGCGCTTTGGGCGGCTGATGATCCGTTCCTTGCCGTCAATCACAACGACGCGTTCGCCTTCAACCCCGATGACAACGAGCAGTCTGCCCGTGTCGCGACCCGCTATGGACCTCACCACATCGCCCCTTGCAAAGCAAGGCTTGCTGTGTTCACAGCCATCGCGGCTTTTCGCTGTGGTTTTCGCCAATTCCTTGGTGTCCTCACAGCCAATAATGACATTTTTCACCGCAACTCAGTCCTCCTTTGTGAGAATGACCGGTCCGTTTGCCGTGATGGCAACGGTGTGTTCAAAATGTGCCGATAGCTTGCCGTCAGCAGTCACGACTGTCCAGTCATCCCCTAGGACATTCACCTCATAGCCGCCTTGGTTTACCATAGGCTCAATGGCTAGGGTCATGCCAGGAGTTAACCTTGCGCCGCGTCCCGCCGTGCCGAAGTTGGGAACGCTTGGATCCTCATGGAGCTTTTTCCCCACGCCGTGACCTGTGTAGTCACGCACCAGGGAATAGCCGCGAGTTTCACAGTAGTCCTGAATTGCCGCGCTTATATCGCCCACTCTCCCGCCTGCTACCGCCTTTGAGATGCCCGCATATAGAGCCTCTCGCGTGGTTTCGCTCAGCCGCTTCGCCTCTGGACAGATAGATCCAGCTGCAAAAGTGGCGGCATTGTCGCCGACATAGCCATTCTTACTTGCGCCAAGGTCAATGCTGACCAAATCGCCCTCTTGAATGACACGCTTTTTACTTGGGATACCGTGAATGACCTCGTTGTTTATGGAAATACACGTTGCGGCGGGGAAGCCTTTATAGCCCAGAAACACTGGCGTTGCGCCGTGCTGTTTGATTACCTTGCTGACGAGTCTATCTATCTCTTCAGTGGCAACCCCGGGTTTTACCATTTCCCCTGCCAATCTTAGTGCCTCTGCCGAAATTTTACAAGCTTCTTTCATTAGAACAAGCTCTTTCGACGTTTTAAGCACAATCATGCCATTTCCTTTCGGATACAGAAGGGGGGAAAATTCCCCCTAATCTGTAATTCCTCGAATTCAATGTGAGAATTTTCGGTGTTCATTACGCAAAAGCCATACTCCGCGCACCTCAATCCTATATCCTCACTTCCGGCTTTCCTTGTTTTTAATCAAGGAAGCCTCGATAGTGCCGCATCATCATTTGGCTTTCCATCTGTTTGACGGTTTCCAGAGCCACGCCCACGACAATGATTATTGATGTGCCGCCAAGAGCGATGTTCATGCCCACGGAATCCGCCGCGAAATAGGCATCCAAAATGAGTGTTGTAACCTGTGTGAATATGATTGGGAATATTGCCACAACGCTAATCATCAACGCGCCAAGGAGTGTGATTTTGCTGAGGATTTTGCGGATGAAGTTGGCTGTTGGCTCACCGGGACGGATGCCCGGGATTGTTCCGGACTGCCTACGAATATTGTTGCTCATCTCCACGGGGTTGTATTGGATTGAGGCGTAGAAATATGCAAAACCGATAATCAACAGGAAGTAGATTATGGCGTAGACCCAATGGGTCTGTTGGAAAATTCCGAAAAATGTGTTCCAACTGCTGTCCTCTGGGATTCTGTTGGCGGTGAACATTTGGATCGTGGGCGGCAGGCTCAGAATTGAGCTTGCGAAGATGATTGGCATAACACCGCTCATGTTGACCTTGATTGGTATATGAGTGGACTGCCCACCGTACATTTTCCGTCCTACAACGCGCTTTGCGTATTGGACGGGAATGCGCCGCTGCCCGTTGTCCATAAATACGATATAGGCGATCATCAGCAGCATGATTATACCCGCGAGCGGTGAGAGGAAAGTATAGGGTCCGCCGCGACCGAGATAACCGATTGTGGGGTCAAGGCTGAACAGGGCTGAAAGAGTTGTGGGGAAACGGGCAATGATACCCACGAAAAGTATCAGGGAAATGCCGTTGCCGATGCCCTTGTCGTTAATCTGTTCGCCCAACCACATTATGAGTGCTGTACCGGCTGTAAAACACATGACGATGATCACAGCTTGGAATATTCCGAAGAAGCCTGTGAACGCCTGACCCTCTGCGTCAACTGCCAGGTAGCCCTGACTGCGGACATAGAAGTAATACGCTGTGCTTTGTACAATGGCAAGTCCGATAGTCACAAAGCGCGTGATAGAGGCGATCTTCTTGCGACCCTCTTCACCCTCTTTTTGCAGACGCTCAAGGGCGGGAATTGCCACGGTGAGCAACTGCATGATGATCGAACTGTTGATGTAGGGTGTGATGCCCATGGCGAAGATGGTGCCGTAGTTAAAGGCATCGCCTGTCATCATGTTCAGGTAGTTGAGGATGTTGTTTTCGCTAGCGTCAACCAAGCCCTGTCCAACCAAAAGACCAAAGTTTTCGGTATCCAGAAATGGTACAGGTATTGCCGAACCGATGCGGAAAATCAGCAAAATTAGCGCGGTGAAAAGGATTTTCTTGCGCAAATCGGCGATTTTGAACGCGTTTGCAATGGTTTGAAGCACGTCAAATCACCTCAGCTTTCCCGCCTGCAGCCTCGATTTTCTCTTTTGCGGATTTTGAGAAAGCCTTGAGTTGAATTGTTAGCTTTTTGGTAAGCTCGCCCTCACCGAGAACCTTGATGCCGTCAAGCTCCTTGCGGACAATACGGCGCGCCAACAAATCCTCGGCGGTAACAACCGCGCCGTTTTCATAGGCTTCCTCAAGAGCGGATAAGTTGACCACGGCGTACTCAGTGCGGAAGATGTTGTTAAAACCGCGCTTTGGCACGCGCCTTTGCAGGGGCATTTGACCGCCCTCAAAGCCGATGCGCATTCCGCGACCCGCTCTTGCCCGCTGTCCCTTGTGTCCCTTACCGGCGGTCTTACCTTGACCGCTAGCCGGTCCGCGACCTATGCGCTTGCGCTCTTTTGTTGAGCCTGGATTTGGGGAAAGTTCATGAAGCTTCATGCCGTGACCTCCTTTTCAACGCACAGGAGGTGTTCCAACACTCGTATTTTACCAAGTGTGGCGGAATTGTCCGGTTGCTCCGTTGTATCGCCGATTTTGCGCAAGCCCAAAGCCTCTGCCGTAGCGAGTTGCTTTTTGTTGCAGCCAATCGTGCTTTTTACGAGAGTTAACTTAATCACAATCGCAACCTCCTTAACCTAAAATATCTGCGGGAGTCTTGCCGCGAATTACCGCAACTTCTTCCACGCCGCGCAGTTGCAGTAACCCCTGCATGGTTGCGCGAACCACGTTACAGGCGTTGTTGGAACGCAGTGATTTGGAGCGGATATCTTTGATGCCCACTGCCTCAACAACCGCGCGAACCGCGCCGCCTGCGATAACACCGGTACCAGGGGCGGCAGGCTTGAGCACTACCAGTGCCGCGCCGAACTTGCCCATGATTTCGTGTGGGATGGTTGTTCCCTTAAGGGAAATTTGCACCATGTTTTTCTTGGCATCCTCAATACCCTTGCGGATTGCGTCCGGCACCTCGCCGGATTTGCCCAAACCAAAGCCCACTGTGCCTTTTCCGTCTCCAACTACAACAAGAGCGGAAAACTTGAAGATGCGTCCGCCCTTAACGGTTTTGCTGACGCGATTAATTGCAACAATGCGTTCGACGAATTCACTCTGGGGTGCTTCAAAGCGTTGTTCTCTAGCCATTGGGTTTTCCTCTCTTTCGTTAGAATTTTAGACCGCCTTCACGGGCACCTTCAGCAAGTTCTTGCACACGCCCGTGGTAGATATAGCCGCCGCGGTCGAACACGACCTTTTCGATGCCCTTTTCTTTGGCGTATTCGGCGATTTTTTTACCGACCTCGCGAGCCGCCGTCTTATTGCCGCCGTATCCCATATCCTTTTCCATTGTGGACGCTGAGACAATCGTGACTCCTGCCACATCGTCAATAAGCTGAGCATAGATGTTTTTCAAAGAGCGAAACACGTTAAGGCGCGGGACTGCTGCTGTACCCTTGACCTTGGCGCGAACCCTCAGGTGGCGCTTTTTCCGCGCCTTGTTTTTATCCTGTCGGACTACCATGGTTTCACTCCTTTCTTAAGCCTTACCAGATTTGCCTTCCTTGCGCCTAATGCGCTCGTCGGCATACTTGATACCCTTGCCCTTATACGGCTCAGGGGGACGTTTTTTTCTGATGTTTGCGGCAAACTCACCAACGAGTTGTTTATCCGCGCCCAACACCACAACTTTGTTGGGGGTGGGTACCTCGATGGTGATTCCATCGATTTCGTCAACAATGACCTGGTGGCTGTAGCCGATGTTCAGGACTAATTTTTTGCCGTCCTTGATGGCTCTGTAGCCCACGCCGTTGACCTCTAGCTCCTTCTTGAAGCCCTCGTTGACGCCAACGACCATGTTAGATAGCAGAGTGCGGGTAAGCCCGTGAAGTGAACGGTTTTCCTTCTCGTCGTCGGGACGGGTTACGATTAACTCCGTGCCCTCTTGAGAAATCTGCATTTTCTTGTGGAATGATTGCGTCAATATCCCATTTTTGCCTTTGACCGTTACGTCGTTGCCCTTAATCTCAACGGTAACGCCCGCAGGCACGGGGATTGGTTTTCTTCCAATTCGTGACATCTGTTTCTCCTTACCAAACGTAGGCGAGAACTTCACCGCCGATATTTTTCTGTGCGGCTTCCTTGCCTGTCATGAGACCCTGGCTTGTTGAGAGGATTGCAATTCCCAACCCGCGCATGACCTTGGGCATACTTTCGCAGTCTGTGTAGATACGCAGACCTGGTTTGCTGATACGGCGCAGTCCCGTGATTGTGCGGGATTTGTTGTCACCGTATTTCAGCGTAATTGTGATGATTCCCTGTTTGCCGTCGTCCTCAACACGGAAGTGCTTGATATAGCCTTCACTTTGCAGAATCTGGGCAATCTGCTTTTTAATGTTGGAGGCGGGAACCTTAACGATTTCATGCTTTGCGGCGTTTGCGTTACGGATTCTCGTGAGCATATCGCCGATTGCGTCTGTTATTTGCATCTGTTTGCCCCTCCTTTACCAGCTTGCCTTGCGGACACCGGGGATTTGCCCGGCGTGTGCCAACTCACGGAAACAGATACGGCATATTGCGTATTTGCGCAGGTAAGCGTGAGGCCTTCCGCAGATTTTGCAGCGATTATATTCCCGAGAGGAATATTTGGCGGGACGCTGCTGTTTGATTTTCATTGATGTCTTAGCCATTTTTCCCTCCCTTACTGCTGACTGAACGGCGCACCGAAGAGGGTGAGCAGTTCTTTCGCTTCTTCGTCGGTCTTTGCCGTGGTGACAAAGATGACGTCCATTCCTCTGATTTTGTCGATTTTATCGTAATCAATCTCAGGGAAAATCAGTTGTTCCTTAACTCCCATGGAGTAGTTTCCGCGTCCGTCAAAGCTGTTGGGATTGATGCCGCGGAAGTCGCGGACACGGGGAAGCGCCAGATTGAAAAAGCGGTCAAGGAACTCATACATACGCGCGCCGCGCAGTGTGACTTTTGCGCCGATGTTCATGCCGTCGCGGAGCTTGAAGTTTGCAACGGACTTCTTCGCCTTACAGACCACGGCCTTTTGGCCTGTGATTTGCCTCAGGTCAGAGAGAACCGCCTCGAGGATTTTTGCGTTGTCCCTCGCTTCGCCGCAACCCACATTGAGAACAATCTTATCGAGCTTTGGAATCTCCATGACGGAGCTGTAGCCGAACTTTTTCATCATGGCAGGCGCAATCTGCTCTTGATAAAGTGTTTTTAATCTTGCCATTTCGCGCCCCCCCCTTATGCTATCTCCGCGCCGCATTTTTTGCAGACGCGGGTCTTTTTACCGCTGTCGTTGACGCTCTTGCCCGTCCTTGTTGCCTTGCCGCACTTGCCGCAAACAAGCTGAACCTTACAGGCATACATAGCGCCCTCCGCTTTGATAATTCCGCCCGGCTCGCCCTGTTTACGAGGTTTTACGTGCTTGGTGATGATATTGATACCTTCAACAATCACTTTTTCTTCTGTGGGGCTAACCTCCAGTACCTTACCGCGTTGTCCGCGGTATTTGCCCGTGAGAACCTCTACGGTATCCCCGGACTTAACGTGTAATTTATTCATTCCGGTTCCTCCTTACAGGACCTCTGGCGCAAGCGACAAAATCTTTAGATACTCTTTTTCGCGAAGTTCTCTCGCGACAGGTCCAAAGATGCGCGTGCCCCTTGGGTTTTTGTCTTCTTTGATAATCACTGCGGCGTTTTCGTCAAAGCGGATGTAAGTGCCGTCGTCGCGACCCACGCCAAAGGCAGTGCGTACGACCACTGCGCGGACTACTTCGCCCTTTTTCGCTGTGCCGCCCGGCGTCGCCTTTTTCACGGAGGCGACGATTACGTCCCCAACGTTAGCATAACGCCGTCCTGTGCCGCCAAGCACCCGGATACATTTGATCTCTTTTGCACCCGTATTGTCGGCAACTTTTAATAGACTTTCTTGTTGTATCATTTCTGCCGACCTCCTTACTTAGCTTTTTCGATTACGGTAACAACGCGCCAATTCTTGTCTTTGGAGATGGGGCGGGTTTCCATAATTTCAACACGGTCGCCGATACCGCAGACGTTCTCGGCGTCGTGCGCCTTGAATTTCACTGTACGGTTGACGATTTTCTTGTAGAGCGGATGACGCACCTTGTCTTTTACGGCGACGACGACGGTTTTATCCATCTTGTCGCTGACCACAGTGCCGACCCGCGTTTTTCGTAGATTTCTATCCATTTGTCATGTCCCTCCTGCTAAACTTCTGCGCCGTGTAGCGCGCGGTCGCGCTGAACGGTCATGACGCGGGCAATGTCTTTCTTAACTGCGCTGATGCGCATTGGGTTTTCCAGTTGATTGACTGCCGCTTGAAATCTGAGCTTAAACAGCTCATCTTTTAACTCTTTAATTTGTTCGCTCAATTCAGCATCCGAGAGCTTGCGTAAATCTATTGCTTTCATTTCGCAGCCTCCGTTTCTTCCTTGGCAACAAACTTGCACTTAATAGGCAGCTTGTTAGCAGCAAGGCGCATTGCTTCACGAGCCAGTTCTTTGTCAACGCCCGCAATTTCAAACATCACTCTGCCGGGCTTAACAACGGCTACCCAGTATTCGGGCGAACCTTTACCGGAACCCATTCGGGTTTCGGCGGGTTTCTCTGTGATGGGCTTGTCGGGGAAAATCTTAATCCAAACCTGTCCGCCGCGCTTGATGGAGCGGGTCATGGCAATACGAGCCGATTCGATTTGGTTTGCGGTTATCCATGAAGGTTCGAGGGCAACCAACCCGAAATCACCGTAGCTTACGGTATTTCCGCGCAGTGCCTTGCCCTTCATGCGTCCGCGGTGTTGCTTGCGACGCTTGACGCGTTTTGGCATTAGCATTACCCTGCACCTCCTTGTCTTGGTGGTCTGTCACCTCTTGGACCGCCTTGGCGGCGGTCGCCCTGGGGACGCCTATCGCCCTGACGTCTGTCGCCTTGACGACGATTGTCGCGTCTGTCGTTGCCGCCCTGACGTCTGCCGCCTCTGCGGGGTTCTTCAAAAGTACGCGGAGCGAGGGCGTTCTTGATGTTGAGAACTTCTCCTCTATAAATCCACACCTTCACGCCGATAACGCCGTAGGTGGTGTGTGCTTCAGCAGTGCCGTAATCGATGTCCGCGCGCAGAGTTTGCAGAGGTATCGTACCCTCGTGGTAATGCTCTGTGCGTGCGATTTCCGCGCCGCCCAAACGACCGCTCACCTGAGTTTTGATGCCCTTTGCGCCGAGCTTCATGGTGCGTCCCATTGCCAGTTTCAACGCGCGGCGGAAGCTGACACGGCGCTCCAGTGATGAGGCGATGGAACTTGCAACCAGTGTTGCGTTCATGTCGGGGTTGGCAATTTCAACGATGTTCAGATGAACCATCTTGCCCCCCAAACGCTTTTTGCAGATTGCTTTGAGCTTTTCGATGTCTGCGCCCTGTCTGCCGATGACAAGACCCGGCTTTGCACAGTGAATTGTGATGTTCACACGCTGTGCAGTGCGTTCAATCTCAATCTTTGGTACTCCCGCAGGCTTGAGAAGCTTTAGTAGGTATTCGCGCAGTTCGTAGTCCTCCACAAGGAAGGAACCGAAGTCTTTTTTCGGCGCGAACCAACGGGATTCCCAGTTGTGAATAACGCCTGTACGCAGACCTGTTGGGTTAATTTTCTGACCCATGTTCTCCTCCTTTAAGACTATTCTTCACCGTCGCTGACGGCAAGATAAATGTGGCTTGTTTTCTTTAAAATGCGGTCTGAACGTCCCCTTGCCCTTGCATGGACTCTCTTGAGGGTCGGTCCTTGTCCCACAAAGCATTCGGATACATACAAATCCTCGGGGAACATATTGTGATTTTCCTCCGCGTTTGCCATTGCGGAAACCAGAACTTTCAGTACCGGCTCTGCGGCGATGTTGGGAGTAAATTTTAATACCGCAAGAGCCTTTTCACAGGGCAGATTGCGTATTAAATCCAGGACGATTTTTACTTTGCGCGGGCTCATACGGATGTATGTTGCGCTAGCTTTTGCTGATGCCATTTCAACATACTCCTTTCTTAGCGACCCCTAGTGGTCTTTGAACCCGCGTGACCGCGATAGATTCTCGTCGGGGCGAATTCGCCCAGTTTGTGTCCTACCATGTCCTCCGTAACGTAAACAGGGACGTGCTTTTTGCCGTCATGCACCGCAAAGGTGTGTCCGACAAAATCCGGGAAGATTGTGGAAGCGCGGCTCCAGGTCTTGAGCACCTGTTTTTGTCCGCTTTCGTTCATTGCCTGAACCTTTGCAAGCAGTCTTGGCGCTACAAAAGGTCCTTTTTTCAGACTTCTACTCATATGTGTGCTCCTTTCCTGTTATTTCACGTTGCGGCGACGGACAATCATCTTATCCGAAGCCTTTTTCTTAGAACGGGTCTTGTAACCGAGGGCAGGTTTGCCCCAGGGGGTGACCGGTCCGGGACGACCGATCGGGCTTTTGCCCTCACCGCCGCCGTGGGGGTGGTCGCATGGGTTCATGACACTGCCACGTACGGTAGGTCTCCAACCCATATGGCGTTTGCGCCCCGCCTTGCCGATTTTCACGTTCTCGTGATCCACGTTACCAACCTGTCCGATACTGGCACAGCAGTTGACAGGCACGTTGCGCAGTTCCCCGGACGGCATTCTCAAGAGTGCGTACTTGCCTTCTTTCGCCATGAGCTGAGCACTTGTTCCCGCAGCTCTCGCAAGCTGTCCGCCACGTCCCACAGACATCTCCACATTGTGGATAAAAGTACCTGTCGGGATGTTGGAGAGGGGCAACGCGTTGCCGGGTTTGATGTCCGCGCCCTCACCGCTGATTACAGTGTCGCCGACTTTCAGTCCGACGGGAGCAAGGATGTAACTCTTCTCGCCGTCGGCGTATTGCACAAGGGCAATGTGTGCCGAGCGATTTGGGTCGTATTCCAGTGTTTTGACTTGTGCGGGGATGTCCGTTTTGTTGCGCTTGAAGTCAATGATGCGGTACTTGCGGCGGTTGCCGCCTCCGCGATGACGTACTGTAATACGTCCATAGCTGTTTCGCCCGCTGTTCTTCTTCAGGGGCGCAAGCAAGCTTTTTTCTGGTGCGACTTTGGACAGTCCGGAGTAGTCCATAACGGACATTCCGCGGCGTCCGGGAGTCGTCGGGTTGTAAAAACGAATCGCCATTATACGCTCCTTATATCATTCCCTCGAAGAACTCGATGGTGTCCGAGCCCTCCGCAAGGGTTACTATGGCTTTCTTCCAAGAGGGTTTATAGCCTTGGAATCTGCCGTAACGGCGCAGCTTGCCTTTAACACGCATTGTGTTGACGCTCGCCACGTCCACATTGAACAATTCCTCAACCGCTTTCGCGATCTCGATTTTGTTGGCGTTCTTAGCCACAACAAAGGTGTACTTGTTGAACGCGATGCCGTCCATGGATTCTTCACTGATGATTGGACGGATTATGATGTCCTGTGCAAAACTCATGCGTACACCTCCTCGAGTTTTTCGACCGCCGCCTTAACCAACACCACTGTGTCCGCATTGAGGACGTCATAGACGCTCACGCCCGGAGCTTTGCTCACCTTGACGCCCGGGATATTGCGTGCGGAACGGTAGATGATGTTGCTATCCTCGGCAAGGACGAACAGTACCTTTTTGCCCGCATTGATTGCAGCGATTATTTTCACAATTTCCTTGGTCTTAATCTCCTCAAGGGAAAGACTGTCAAGGACGATGAGATTTTCTGACGCCACTTTGCTAGATAACGCGCTACGGATTGCCAAACGGCGAACTTTCCGATTTACGTCCTTGCTGTAGCTGCGGGGTTTCGGACCATGAGCCACACCGCCGTGTGTCCACTGGGGGGAGCGGGTTGAACCCTGCCTCGCCCTGCCTGTACCCTTTTGCCGCCAGGGCTTTCTGCCGCCGCCGCGTACTTCAGCGCGTGTTTTTGTGGACTGTGTGCCCTGTCTGCGGTTGGCAAGATGGGCAACTACGCAAAGGTGCATGGCGGGGACGCTCGGCTCGATTCCGAACACAGCATCGTTTAGGGCAATGTCGCCCAATTCTTTGCCTGCTTGGTCAAGTAGTTTTACTGTTGCCATTATTTCCCGCCTCCTTTCTTGATAGCCGCGCGGATAAGCACCACACCGTTTTTCGGACCGGGAACAGCACCTTTCACAGCGATTAGATTATGCTCACTGTCGATTTTTACGATGGTGAGATTTTGGATTGTAACCCTCTCGTTACCCATTCTGCCCGCGTTCTTCTTGCCTTTAAACACCCTTGAGGGATCTGAGCAGGCACCCATTGAACCCGCATGGCGGTGCACAGGACCTGAACCGTGGGTTTCCTTGATGCGGCTGAAGTTCCAACGCTTAATCGCGCCTGCTGTACCCTTACCCTTGCTTGTGCCGGTCACGTCGACGATTTCGCCGGTTTCAAAGATTTCCGCTGTTACAGGCTTGCCGTCTTCAGGCAGCCAATTCGCGGCGCCGTTCAGGCGAAACTCCCTCAGAGTCTTTGTCGCGGCGACGTCCGCTTTCTTAAAGTGTCCTGCCTGAGGCTTCTTCACACGCGTTGCCTTCATGAACTCAAAACCCAACTGCACAGCATCATAGCCGTCGTTCTCAAGGGTTTTGATCTGGGTCACAGGGCAAGGTCCCGCCTGAACAACCGTCACGGGGATCACATTGCCGCTTGGGTCAAAAAGCTGAGTCATGCCGAGCTTTTTGCCGATAATTCCTTTTGACATCTTTTCCTCCTTGCTTATTGGTTGAGCCGCGCTTACCATTATATAAGGATAAGCAAACTCAACATGAGCTTTATCTGCCGAAACGCTTTCACGTTCTTACAGCTTGATTTCAATGTCTACACCTGCGGGCAGCTGCAGACCCGTGAGAGCCTCCACAGTCTTCTGGGTGGGCGAAATCACGTCGATGAGCCTTTTGTGAGTTCTCTGTTCGAACTGCTCTCTTGAATCCTTGTATTTGTGCACCGCACGCAGGATTGTGATGATTTCTTTCTCCGTGGGTAGCGGGATAGGACCTGCCACTTGGGCGTTACCGCGCTTTGCCGCCTCAACAATTTGTTCAGCGGCTTTGTCCACTAGGTTGTGGTCATAGCCCTTGATTCTGATTCTTACTTTCTTTGCCATGTAAGTTTCCTCCTGAATTTTGATGAACGCCTTGGGTTTTTCCGTGCGGGGTTTCCACACTTCCGCACAACGATTTACATTGCTCCGCGCGGCTTAATTTGTCTTGCACTTACAAGTCCCAAGGGGTAGTGGTGTTTTTGAGCCAACTTTTTAGCTACCTTGCCGGGCGTTTACTCTCGTCCCCGTAAAAAAGACCGAGTTTTCTCGGCTGCCAAAGCTAGGACTACCACTCAATAAAGGGCAGGAAGATTCCAAGCTCGCAGTAGTGCTATCCCCCGTTTTCGGGGACAGTCGCCCAAATATCGGTCTAATTGGACCTAGCTCTCCGCGAGTTCCCCGTCTTGAACTGCGAAATTCAAGACAGCCATCTCCCGTGTCAAAGCCATTTGATGCCGAAAAACGGCAACGCCCCATATTATATCACAATATGCAAAAGATGTCAACCCCTCTTGTTTTTTTTTTTCGTTTATGCTAATATTATTGCAATAAATAAAAAAGGCGGCGCCATGACCCTGGAAAACTTACTGCAAGATATTGAATATTCCCACGCAAGGGGGAGGATGGATCGCCATGTCACGGACATTGCCTACGACTCCCGCAAGGCACAGACGGGGGGGTTGTTCGTCTGTCTTGCAGGGCAGCAGAGCGACGGACATGATTGGGCGAGCAGTGCCTATGAACGCGGCGCGAGGTGTTTTTTATGCGAAAGAGTTCCTGACACTCTGCCGGAAAACTGCACAATCGTGCTGACAGGGAACACCCGCAAGGCTCTTGCGCTGATTTCCGCACGGTGGTTCGGCTTCCCCGCGAAACAGCTCAGGCTCATAGGAGTGACGGGGACAAAAGGCAAGTCTACCGTGGTCTCCACCCTACAACAGGTGCTGCAGAGCGGCGGCGTACCCACTGGCACAATTGGCACGAACGGCGCGTTTTTCGCGGGACAGTACAGGGAACTTGTGAACACCACTCCTGAATCTTACGAACTGCACAAAATTTTCCGCGAAATGGCGGATGCAGGGCTGAAAGCCGCCGCTATCGAGGTGTCCTCCATCGCTGTGAAGATGTACAGAACCTTTGGCATACCGTTCGAGTTAGGGATTTTCACAAACATCTCTCCAGACCACATCGGTTCAGGGGAACACGGGAGTTTTGATGACTATTTGGCGTGTAAAACTGCCATGTTCAGACAGTGTCAGCGGGGATTGATGAACGCTGACGACGAGCAGTTGCCATATATTTTGTCCAATTCACCTCTAAAATTAGAAACTTTCGGAGTGAAAAATCCTGCGGATTTCAGCGCGGAAAACATCCTGCTCCTCCAAAAAGAGGGGTTTTTGGGTATCAGTTTTCAGTGTCATACGCCGCAGGGCGTTTTCCCTGTGGAGCTGTGTCAGCCAGGGCTTTTCAGCGCCTACAACGCCCTGGCGGTGATATGGGCGGCGCAGTGTTTCGGGTTTGATGCCGAGGCTATACACAGGGGACTGATGAGCGCCCGTGTGGCGGGACGCGCCGAGCTTGTGGACGCCCTGCCCTACTGTAGCGTCATCATCGACTATGCCCATAACGAACTGAGCATGGATAGCATTTTGCGTACCCTCAAGGCTTACCGTACAGGGCGGTTGGTCGTGGTTTTCGGCTCGGTGGGAGGGCGATCCCAGATGCGCCGCGCCGCTTTGGGGCGGGTTGCGTCGGAGCTTGCGGACTTTTGCGTTTTGACCTCAGACAACCCCAACCATGAGAACCCCATGGACATTATCAATGACATCGAGGCGGGGATGACCCGGGACATCCCCCGGGTGAAAATCCCTGACAGAGAGGCAGCTATTGAGTATGCAATCGCCCATGCGCAGCAGGGTGACACAATTCTTTTGGCGGGCAAGGGGCATGAAAAATATCAGCTCATCAAGGGGGAAAACGTGCCTTTTGATGAACGGACGATTATTTTGCGCGCGGCAGAGGCTAGACACGAGGGAGTGTCAACGCTCCCTTATTTCGTTCCCTTATTCCCGCCCAAATTGCCTTGATTTGCCAACACATTGGTATCAAAGCTAAAGACCAGTTCACGTCGTTTTCGCGCCGCTTTAAGTGCGAGGGCAAGCATTGCATCCAGGAGGGCGGAGTATTTCATTCCCACAGGCTCCCACAGATAGAAGGACAGTGAACCTGGAATTGTGTTCAACTCATTAAGCCAAAACTCTCCGGTTTCCGCGTCCATGAGAAAGTCTATTCGCGCAACGCCCGCGCAGTCCAAAAAGCGAAAAGCATTGACGGCGCAAGTCTGTATTGCCGTGCGTGTTTCAGAGTCAATGTCAGCGGGAATTTTGCGGGAAAGGCTAGCCATTCCTCCGCCGCTTTTTCCGCCGGCTCCCGAGTGTTTACTGCCAAGTGACGCCTGTTTGCCGCCACCCTCGTACTTGGCGGAGTAATCAAGCCACCCCTCGGCATTTCCGATGGGTTCTTCGCATTCCGATGCCTGTGCGTATTCGCTGTCGCCCAAAACAGCGCAGTTAATCTCCCGCAGATTCTGTACACAGGGTTCAATCAGGACGGTATCGGCAAAAGTGAAGGCTGTTTCCAGTGCATCGGCAAGTTCTTCGGCGTTTTTAGCTCTTCCAATGCCCACGCTAGATCCTAAATTCACGGGTTTGACTATCAGGGGATAGGTAAATTTTCCCTCGCACTTGGCAATCATGTCCTCAACAGAAAGTCCCTGCGCCGCCTGTATCCGCAGTCCCTCCAACACGGGGAATCCCCCCGCGTTGAGCAGAGTTTTCATCACGAATTTGTCCATACAAACCGCCGATGACAACACGTCACAGCCCGCAAAGGGCAATCCCAGAGTTTTGAGGTAACCCTGCAGCGCGCCGTCCTCCACGTTTGTACCGTGTACGATGGGCAATGCCGCGTCCAAGAGGGCAATGGGCTGCGTTTTTCCCAGTATTTTTTGCTCCGCAGGGACTAGGTACACCTTGCCCTCGCGCCCAACAAAATCCACCTGCTGACATCTGTACAGCAGCTCGCGGATGTCCCTGTATTGGGCGATGTCTTTCAGGCACTCGCTGTAATAAAAACCGCCCTCTTTGGCGATATATACAGGATAAACATCATATTTATTCCCGTCCAGTGCCGCCATTGCCTGTACAGCAGAGATGACGGAAATCTCATGCTCAACACTCTTTCCGCCCAAAATCACGGCGATATTTTGTTTCATGGGGTTATCCTCCTTAGTAATTGTCCGGCAAATCGTTTTCCAACAGAATTATCTTTTCACCTTGACAGGGGATTTCTTGCGCCTTGGCGATTGCCTCGTTGAAAGTTTTCGCGCTGAAAGTCTTTTCGGGAGGATAGCCCGCCGCTTGCAAGCCCGCCAAGATGGGCTGTGCCTGTTTTTCCCCTACGGCAAAGACGTAATCGCACACTGCCGCCGCCTGCTTCCCCAGTTCAAAATTCGCGCTGTATTGGGCTGCTCCCAACTCCACCATGCCGGGTGTGATAAGGATTTTACAGCCGCCGAACATAGCAAGGGTTTCAAGCGCCGCCTTTGCCCCCTCGGGGTTGGAGTTGAAAGCGTCGTCGATAATAACCGCGTTGCCGCCGCCCTTGAGTTCAAGCCTGTGCGGCGGCGGTGACAGGCGCTTCAGGCGGGCGCGTATGTCCTTTTCACTCACACCAAAGGCTCGTGCCATGGCTATCGCCCCCACTAAATTACACACATTGTGTGAGCCTATGAGGGGCGTGGACAGGTTCTCAAAGACCTCACCGCCCAGGTTTACGCTGAACACCGTGCCTTTCAGACTCACAGAAATTGCGTAAGCAAAGCAATCGTTACTCTCACCCAAGCCGTAGCTTTTGGCGTTGAGTGGCTTGTTTTCAAAAAGTTTATCGCAGTCACCGTTGACAAAAAGCATACCGTGCGTCACCGCGCGGGCAAGGGCAAGCTTTTCGCACAGGATATTCTCGCGGGTTTTCATCGTGGCAAGATGCTGATCCCCCACGGCTGTGATTATGCCGTGCTTTGGCTTCACGAAATCACACAGCTCCTCAATATCCCCCACATGGGAAAGCCCCATCTCACAGACAAAAAACTGGTGGATACCTCGCAGCTCTCCCCTTATCGTCTTGCAGATGCCCATAGGCGTGTTGTAGCTTTCTGGGGTCATGAGAGTTTCGTAGCGGCTGTTTAAAAGCTCGGTCAAAAAGAATTTGACACTGGTCTTGCCGTAGCTGCCTGTGATACCAATAATTTCCAAATGACCGCAGCTTTGTAATAATCTTTGGGCGTCTTTTTTGAACCATCGGCGTATTAACTCCTCAATTGGCAGGTTGATGAAGCTTACAACGATGGGCAGGAGAGGGGTGAAGATATAGAGGAAGAGAATCCATATCAAAAAGCTAGCGGTTTTTTCAGCCGAGAGGACAGCGTGAACGGTAAAGCCTAGCAAAATCAGAGAAAATGCGGCGACCATACGCCAAACGCGGGGAGTGTAGAGCAGGGGCTTTTTAGCTTTAAACAAGGGCAGATTTATGAAGGGCGAGATTGCGCCGATAACAAACGCCGCGAAAAAGCAAGCTTGAAATAGCCAGACAAAAATCTGGGAGGCGGCGGGTTGAGAGATAAACGCCAGGTTGTCTTTTGGGAAACCTATGGGCGGTATGCCCTGAAGAGAATCGAGAATTCTGCTGTCCAAGTAACGCCACAGTAAAATCGTGTAGAGAAATATAAACATGGCTATTTGTGACCAGGATTTTGCGGGGTTTTTTACGAGCCATTTTAGGTGTTTGTCGATTTTGTAGCCGTTGAGTTGGAACATATGAAGCCCCCGCAAAAACGCCAGTGCAGTCCCGCTGTAGACGAGAGCAACCAAAATATAGTCAAAAAAAATGTCCATCAAGCAATCTCCAAAAATGATTTTATTACAGCACCAAAATGGGCAGGGGCGTCCAAAAAGGCATAGTGCCCCGCGTTAGGCAACACCGCAAGCCCGGCGCCCGGCATGAGTTTTTCCATCTCACGTCCGTCAGCAAGGGGGGTAGCGTCGTCGTTTTCACCCCATATTAACAGTGTTGGCATGGTCAGGGCAGGCATACAATCGCGCAAATCCTCATTCACGGTTTTTACCAAAATTTGCCGCATTAAGGGCGATGCGGCGTTGTAATCCGCCGAGCCGAAACGCTGTTGCAGGGCGGGCAACGCCTTTGGGTAAACCGCCGACAGCACCGCCTTGGACGTCTTATAGATTTTCACGCGCCGCTGTGCTTTTTTACCGGGTTGGCGGCGTATCCCCGCCGCCCCTGTGAGGATGATTTTTTCCACAGTGAAAGGTAAGTCTATGTTCACAAGTTTGAGGATGACTCTCCCGCCGAAAGAGTGACCTAGCAAAAGCACCTTGTCGCAGCCAAAAGATGCGATGAAGTCCCGCGTCAGTTGGGCGTAGGCGGCCACATCCCAGGGTTCGGGAGGTTCAGGGCTAGCCCCAAATCCCGGAAAATCAGGGGAAATTGCGCAATATTTACCCGCAATGATCTTGGCTGCACTCTCTAAAGTCCTGCCGCTACAACCCCAACCGTGCAGCAAAAAAACGGGTGTGCCCTCACCCCGCTGTGTGTATTCCACTGTTATGCCGTTGATGTTTTTCTGCAATTTCTCCCTCCGCACTGTCACTGGATAGTATTATATTCCAGTGCAGAGAATTATACCACGTTTTGGTGGGAATTTGCAAGCATCCGCTCGTGTTCACTGTTTCTGAGCAGGTCTAATAGATTTTTGAAAATCTATCTTTCATATATGTGTAGTCAACAATTTCAACAAGTCCATTCCAAGCCTACTCCAAAACCGCTTTAATACGCCGAACCCCTGCTGAAGACGCGCTTTCTTTTTTAATTACAAATTTGCCCAACTCCCCTGTGTTATCAACATGAGGACCGCCGCAAATTTCGTTGGAAATACCCTCTATGGTGTAGATTTTCACGCGCTCGCCGTAGCGGTCGCCGAAAACGCCGATTGCGCCGCCAACTCTCGCCTCCTCAACGCTCATTTCGCTGCAGTTAACAGGGAGTTTTTGGGCTATGGCGTCGTTGACAATTTTTTCTGTTTCCGCAATTTCCTCTGGGGTCATTTTCCGATCAAAGGAGAAGTCAAAGCGTAACCTTTCGGGGGTGATGTTGCTGCCCCGCTGAAAAACGTCCTCCCCTAAAACGCGCCGCAACGCCGCGCCTAGCAGGTGTGTTGCCGTATGGAGTTTGGTGGTCATCTCGCCGCTGTCGGCAAGACCTCCCTTGAATTTCTGCGCTGCCCCCTGGCGGGATTTCGCCTGGTGCTGTGCGAAAAGTTCGCGGAAACCCTCCATATCCACGCCAAAACCTCTCTCCGCACAAAGCTCCTGGGTAAATTCCACAGGGAAGCCGAAAGTGTCGTAAAGTTTGAACGCCTTTTCTGCGGACAACGTTCCGCCCTTGGGGAGATTCGCCAAAAATTTCTCCGCTTTTTTTAGCCCATGAGCCAATGCTTTGCGGAAAGCTTTTGTCTCTTTTTCCAGTTTTTCGTAAATAAACTCACTATTTCGCACAAGTTCAGGGTAGTCCTCGCCGTAAAGCTCCACGATTTTTTTTGCGATTGACACCGTGGCTTCATCCGGGGCGTTCAGGTTGGAGAGATAGCGGTAAGCGCGGCGAATCAGGCGGCGCAGGACGTAGCCCTGGTCAACGTTTGAGGGAGCGACAGCCTTGTCGTCGCCCAGGATGAACACTGCTGCGCGCAGATGGTCGGAGATGATGCGGAACGTCCGCTTGTTATCCTCGTATTTCTGCCCTGAAAGTGCGGAAATTTCCTCCAAGACGGGAGCAAAAAGCTCTGTTTCAAACACTGTTTCCTTGTTGTTCAACAGGCACAGCACCCGCTCAAGCCCCAGTCCCGTGTCCACATTTTTCACCGCCAAGGGCGTGACTTTTCCCTCGCTGTCGCGGTTGTACTCCAAAAAAACGTTGTTCCAAATCTCGATGTATTTTCCGCAGGAACAGGCGGGGGAGCAGTCCGCGCCGCAAGGTTCTTTCCCCGTATCATAGAAAATTTCCGTGTCAGGACCGCAGGGACCCGCCCCCGCCATGCTCCAGAAGTTCTCCTTTTTGCCAAAGGCATGAATCCGCTCCTTGGGGTATCCCAAAGACTCCCAAATTGCGGGACTTTCCTCGTCAGCGGGTATATCGCCCTCCCCCGCAAAGACGCTGATACTGATTTTCTCCTGGGGTATTTTCAGCACTTTTGTGAGGAATTCGTGGCTCAAAACGATGGACTCACGCTTGAAATAATCCCCAAAGGACCAGTTGCCCAACATCTCAAAAAACGTCAGGTGACAGCTGTCGCCCACCTCGTCGATGTCGTCGGTACGCAAGCATTTCTGGCAGTCGCAAAGCCGCTTTCCCCCAGGATGTTTCTCTCCCAACAGGTATGGCACGAGGGGGTGCATCCCCGCCGTGGTGAAGAGCACAGAGGGATCGTTGTCCGGAATCAGCGACGATGATGGCGTTTGGGCGTGACCATGCTGTGTGAAAAAGTCAAGATAAAGCCGGCGAAGTTCTTTTGCGGTCATGGGGTTCTCCTTTAGGTTTATGTGCAACGGTGAGTTATTGCCCAATATTATACACTAAAACAGAAAAAATGCAACCCCCTACACCGAAAATTTTAAAAAACAAAGAGGCAAGGGTTCAGTCTGCGTTATAAAATGCCAGTATCACGATAAAACCCTCTATCATTGAGATATATTATGCAGTCTGTCCCTTAAAAAATCAATAGCTTATTAGAGCATAATAACAAAATAATCCGTAAAAATGGTTAGCATTTTTGCGGATTATTTTTCACATCATCTTTTTGCTATTTCCGCATAAAATGAAAAAGGCAATAGCCTAATCAAAAGCTATTGCCCTACCGTCCGCAAAGCTTCACCATTTGCGATTTGCAAAATGTAAACTATTGTATTATATTTTACATAAATTTAAGCGAAAAGTCAAGTTTTTGACAGAATATTATACAATAGTTTACAATAACAGGGAATTATCAAGGCTTTCTATGATAAAAAACTAACCAATAAAAGCCATTAATGGTCAATTCCATGGTCAAAATTATTAGGAGGACACTTCATGCCAAGACGAGGGGAAAATATTCACAAGCGCAAGGACGGGCGTACTGTTTCCCGATATGTGTGAGAAATTTCTTAACGAGAGTATCATCGGGCGGGCGAGAGCAAAGGGCGTGGCGCAGTTTGAGTGCCGCAATATACGTGATTACACCCACAGCAAGCAGGGTCGGGTTGACGACGCGCCTTTTGGCGGCGGCACAGGGCTTGTCATGCAGGTACAACCGATTTTGTCCTGTTTCGATGCAATAAAAAGCGGCTGTGAAATCCCGCCCCACGTGATTTATATGTCTCCCCAGGGTAAGCCACTGACCCAAGAGCGGGTGAAAGAGTTGGCGCAGCTGCCCCACATTGTGATTTTGTGCGGGCATTATGAGGGTGTGGATGAGCGGGTGTTGGAGTTGATCGTTAACGAGGAGTTGTCTGTGGGTGACTTCGTGGTGACGGGGGGCGAGCTGCCCGCCCTCATGCTCACCGACGCCATAACCCGTCTGCTTCCCGGTACGCTGCGCAATGAGGATGCCTACAGCCAAGAGAGCCACTACAACGGCTTGCTTGAGCACCCCCAATACACCCGCCCTTTTGAGTATGAGCATGAGGGTAAAATCCTTACACCTCCCGAGATTTTGCGCAGCGGACACCACGCAAATATTGTAGCTTGGCAAAAGGAGCAATCCATTTTGCGTACGGCGCAAAAGCGCCCTGATTTGTTGGAAAAAACGCTTAAGGCAGGGGGACTGGAGAGTGAGGAAGCAGGGATCGGGAAATTGGATTAATGCAAAAATAAAAGCGCAGAAATGTAAGGGTGGAGACTCATCCTCCCCACAAATTCCACGCTTTCTATTTTCAACTAACGCATTGCTTGCTGTCTTTAAACAAGTTCTTTAAAGCAAGCCCTCAAAAAACTGCAAATGCAGCTGCTCATCCTTGATAATACGCTCCAACAACGCCTTGACACTGGGGTTTTTAGTGGCGGTGGCGTGACTTTTGTAGCTAGCAATTCCCGCTTTTTCCGCAGCAATGTTCGCCTTCAGCATATCTTCAAAGTTTTCAGCGTAGTTCACGTTACTGGCGTTCCAGTAGAACTTGCCGTCGTCATAACTGGGGTTGCCGCCCAGAGCCACAATGGCGTCTCCTAACATATCCAAGTGGGTCATCTCCACGATGGCAATCTGCAAAATCGCGTTGGCATAGCTGTCGTTGTCATGTATGCGGCTAGTTTGAAAGACGTACTGTGTAATCGCGGTCAACTCGCCCTTTGCGCCGGCGTAATCCTCCTTGAGCATGGCTACAGTGGCGTGGTCGGGGGAGCCGGTGACCTCGGGATATGGCGCGGCATCGATGACCACAGGCATTGCCGCCCCCGCGCCGCGGCTTTGTTGAGGCGGCATGAATTGTGGGAATGTATTTTCCATATAACGCTCCTTGTATATGTATTCGGGTCGCAAGACCACTAGAAGTATTGTATGCGCCAAGCGTGGGATGTAACACTAGGAGGACGAGTTGGGATTATAGTAATGACTGGGGATGATTTTGTTAACTTTTCGTAAATACGTGTAAAAACCCTTGCAATTTTTCGTCGAATTTGCTAAAATATATATAGTTAGAACACCGAACATCACACCACAGTATACCGAAAAATGGGGAATAATTATGTCAAACAGAGTTTTTCAAAATCTCGTCCACCAACTGCGGGACGCCACAGGGCGGCAAATCGGCGTTGTTGACGACAGCGCTTTGGTCATTTCTTGCAGCGATATGGGTAGAATCGGCGAAACGTTGGCTTACGGCACCGCCCTGAACAGTGCGATTGCGCCAACACCAATCAGCGGCTTTACCTACCAATGCTTTGGCGGTGAGTACACCGTCTTTGTTGAGGGTGAGGACGACAGCGCTACGCTGATTGCACAGATGTGTACTGTCACCTTGAACAATGCCAAACAGTTCCACGACCAACAATTCGACCGCAGTGAGTTCGTTAAAAACGTTTTGATGGACAACGTCCTGCCCGGCGACCTCTATATGCGCTCTCGGGAACTGAAGTTTGACGACGAGGTTGAACGGGTGGTATTGTTGGTGCGTGTCAACAACCATGTTGAGACTAACGCCTACTCCATGGTGCAGTCCCTGTTCACCGTTAAGGATACGGATTTTGTTGTGAATCTCAACGAAAACGACATCGCCGTTGTAAAAGAAATCCGCCAAAAAATAGTACCCAAGGATCTTGAAAAGCTCGCCCGTGCCATCTCCGACTACCTGGGCAAGGAGCTTTACACCACGCCTTATGTGGGTATCGGCACCACCGTTACCTCTGTCAAGGATCTGATTCGCTCGTTCAAGGAGGCACAGATTTCCCTTGAGGTGGGTAAGATTTTTGACCACGAAAAGACGATTATCCGCTATGAGGCATTGGGCATTGCGCGGCTAATTTATCAACTGCCTTTGACGCTGTGTAATATGTTCCTCAATGAAGTGTTCAAAAAGGGAAGTATCGACAGCCTTGACATGGAAACAAACTTCACGATTTTGCGCTTCTTCGAGAACAATCTCAACGTTTCCGAAACCTCTCGCAAGCTCTTTATCCACCGCAACACCTTGGTCTATCGTCTAGAGAAAATCAAAAAACTAACGGGGCTCGATCTGCGTGAGTTCGATGACGCAATTGTGTTCAAGGTGGCTTTGATGGTCAAGAAATATCTGGACGAGCGACCTCAGGTTTATTGATGGGTGTCGGCTTGGTGGAACAATGGTCCTTCCTTGGCGTCCGTATTAAGCCCATGATTTCACAAAAGCGTCTGAAAAGGTGAAAAAGCCAAGAAAATACTAGCTTTTTACGGTAAAGCACAATGCCTTTTGTCCACTTCCGAGAAGTCATTCAACTTCCAATAAAACACACCAAAACGCTTACAAAGAAGCTAATAATATGACATAAGATCTTCTATGAACAAGTCAAAGAAAGACAAGCGATATACAACACCGTCTCAAACATACGCCGCAGCGTGTTGGCTTTCGGCAAAATGATCTTCCCTGACCTGAACAAAATCGATACGCGATTCGTCGGTGAAATGTTGGTTTGATCAACAAAAATCATGAAATAACCTGATGGGTGTTTGCTAGAATTCGTTATCTCAGGTGCACATCTCAAATCGTCCATGATGGTGTGTTGCCTAATAGAAAATCCCGCTACTTACTTGATAGCGGGATTTTCTTTTACTTCTCGTTTTCGGACTGATTCTGAGCGAATACTTTTCCGCCCAACAAATACAATAGCTATACCACCCTTAATTAATCCTCAAAAAATCCATAGCAGGAATAGTCAAATTATCCAACTTCACGTTCTTATTGGTGACGTTGACGTAAATAATCTCACCGCCTTCGTACTCCGTGCTAGTTACGCCGTCGGAGTGGATTGTGTGGCGGCGAATGCGGGAACCGCGAAGATCCGCCAAGGCGTGGGTTGCCCGCTCGGAGCACTGAGCGGCATAGTTCAAATGCCTGTGGTAATCGAGCCTGTCGGCGACATCCTCACTCGCCAGTGATACATCGGAAATCCAACTGAAAGCCGGCAACGCGCCGTACTCAATCGCTTTAAGGAAGGCAGCGTCGGGGTTCTCCTCAAAATTCAGCGGAGCAAAGGAATAATCCACAACCCCGTGAAGCAGCATCTGCACCAAAGGCACACTCACATACGCCTTGCTTTCGGAGTGGGCAAAAGCGCGGCTAGGCAAATCGGTGACCATTGACGCGTTGTGCAGCAGGTAAAAATTCCCACCAGGCACAGTGAGCTTTCGCCCCGTTGAGAGGGCATAGAGCTGTTCGCGAATTTCGTTGGCGGCTTGTTGGCGGTTGTAAATCCCAGTGTGGTTGTGGTCAGAGCTCAACGCGGTGTTCAGGTCGCTCAGAGACAGCGCCATAGGAGAAATGTCGCGCAAACTCAGCACAATGCGTTGGGTGACATTGCCGCGATTTTTCTCGCTGTCCAAACTGGCGATGCCTCGCAGTGTGGATTCCCTAACAGTCGCGCCGAACATCTCGCTTACCTTATCTAGTTGGGGAATATGGACTTCCTTGTTGAAAATATCTTCCGCGCGTGGATTCCCCGTCCCTGTGAGGTAGGGAATATCAAGTGCCAACTGCATATTCTGAGCCCGTACCATGTCTTGCAACTTCCCGAATTCTGCAGCTCCGCCCACGCGGTAGAGCATAGCCAATCTGGGAGAGCGAGTTGTCGCTCCCATATATTGTAAAATCGCGTTGTCAATGCCCTTGCCCTTGAGCATACTCAAAAACTCCTGCATCTGCGCCGCATCGGTCATAACGTGGCTGCGTTCAAAGGTATTTTTTACCCGCGCCGTGGCGGTCATTGTTATGCTAAGGGGCAGTTGATCCTGTTTTTGTATTGCCTGTGTGGGGATTAGATACGCCCGCGAGAGCTGCTCCCGCAAGGCACCTGCCATGCCTGAATAGTCCGCCGCTCCTGCAGAGAGAAAGCGGTAACGGATCAGGATTTCCCCATCGTAGCTCAACTGAGAGTAGAATACTTCAACGTTTTTATTATGTTCTTTGACGACGGTGGGGGTGATGACGAATCTTGCGCCGACACGGTTCAGTCCGCCGCCCTCCCGCTGTCTGTCGGCGGTGATTGTCGCTAGAGCGTCACCCTCCTCGATGTATGCCGCAAAACCGCTCTTGTTGTAGCGGATACCAAATACTGGCAAAATTGCTCTGTGGGAATAGTTGGTTTGGGGAATTGCAGGATCAGCACCGTAGACTTTAAATGACAGGGGAGCAGCGAAAGTCGAGTCCTTACGGGCGGTGTTGATTATCGCGCCGGAACCGTCGGGGACAAGGATGAAGTCGCCGCTTGTGCTGTTGCCGTAGGCGCCAAAACTCTCGAGAACGCCGATTTCCTCAACAACAGCGTTGACCCAAGGGGTGAGGTTTTCATATCCCACACGGACAATAAAACTGCCGTCTAGCATCAAATAACGTACAGTGACACGAATGATGATGGAGGGCATGGGATTCGCTGCCTCCTCGGCGCTGAGGTAGCAGTTATAGACCACTTCAATACCTGTATCGTCGGGGAGCTTGGTTGTACTCGCTCTGCCGAATGCCACGGAATTTTCCTGAACATTCCAGTGATAGCGCGTCCCCTCGTACAGCACTGTGAGGGTTATTGGCGCTAGGGTGTCGCTGTAACCGCTGACGTAAGGCGGCAAGGAGTGCCAATACTGTCCGCTCATGGTTTCACGGACACTGACGGCGTGGGTTTTGGGGTCGCTGTAAAGCTCAATGATGCCGCTAGAAGCAACTTTTTGCAGGGTACTTAAGTTCGACGGTGCGGCATGAAGCACAGGATTAGTGATGGGTGAGGTGACCTCTTGAATGGCGTCATAAATATGTCCCTGCGGTTTTTCGGAGTTGCAGGCGGCGGGCAAAATCAATATTATTGCGCTTAGAATAATTGCGAGTGCTTTTTTCATGAACTCTTTTTGAGGGGCAGACAGCTTTTTCTGAGGTTTGTCTACCTCATCTCCTTTTCTCGGTTTGTCAGATCTATTATAGCATATTTTCAGGAGTTTTTCAATTGTGATTTTTCGGGGTAAGCGCTTCTATTTTTGTGACAAAAATAGACATTAGCAAATTAGGGAAATGTTGGCTTTCAAAAATAGAACTGCTTGTTTTCGGGAGAGGGGAATCAATTTTGATAAAAATCTCGAAAAGACGATAAAAGTTGGCTACAAATTGAAAAACATTCTGCCCCCCAAAAAAATCTGACACCGTTTTTGACTTTAGGCGCGTTTTGGTGTATAATAGGGCTGTTGCGTAAATTGACGACAAGCATAAAGAAAGGACGGGCGCGGAGGATTATCGCCCATATGTGATGTGAGAATGTTTCACGAAAATGACGAAAAAATTGTAAATGATACTAAAAAGCCGGCAGCAAAAAGCGGCGGCAAAAAACAAAAAGAGCCCGCGCGGATACTTTTGGGGGCGGCGATTGCTCTGATTTTAGCGGCAATCGCGGCGACTTTTGCAATCACCATGACATACGCGGAATCCATTTTCGGCGCGTTAATCCCATCCCTCTCGCCCCGTGCTGTTCGTTACAGCGCGATTCAGGAATTGGACGAGATTGTCAGCCACAATTTTTATAAAGAAGTGGACAATCTTGCCCATATAACTCAACTGGAAATCGGTTTCATGAAGGGTCTTAACGACCCTCGCAGCCGCTATCTCACCACAGCGGAATACAGGGCGTATCAACAGCGAATGCGGGGCAACGAGCCCGGAGCGGGGATGCTTATGGAGTTTTCCGGCGGCAACCTGCTCATCACCCATGTGTTCCCCTCGTCCCCCGCATCAAAGTCTGGGCTGCGGGCAGGTGACATCATCACCCAGGTGGATGACACGCGGGTGACTGCCTCCAACACCTCCTCTCTAATGGCTCGTTTCAGTGAGGGCGGGACTCTGAAAAGCCTTGATTTGCAATACATTCGCAAGGACAAGGAGAACGTGGCAAACGTGATGCTCAGTTTTTCCAACCCCACTGTTTACTCCGAAATCCACGACGAAATCGGCTATTTGCGCATCTACGCTTTGTACGAAAAAACCGCGTCAGAAATGGAAACAGCAATCGACGATCTGCGCCGTAAAGGGGCGAATTCTCTTGTGTTTGACGTGCGCGGCGTGAGCGAGGGCACTGTTGAATCAGCCGCTGCCGCGTTGGATATCCTCTGTCCCATCCCCAGTGACTACACCAGTGCAACCGCCAGTCTTATCGACAAGCGCGGAGATGTTATGCGCACATTTTCTTCGGATGCCGACCAAATTTCTATGGACATGGCGGTGATTGTTGACGGAAAAACCGACGGTCCGGCGGAACTTTTTGCCGTGGTGCTGCGGGACTTTGGCAAGGCGGTATTGGTGGGCGGACAAACTGCGGGAAATGATACCACCCAGGAGATTTTCCCCCTGAAAGACGGCGGCGCGATTTTGCTCACCGTCGCCCGCGTGCGCCCATACCGCACCGAGAGCTATGCCGATGGATTGATCCCCGACCATGCCGTCGCCCTCAGCGATGCCAACAAGGCGAAGCTGCCAATTGTCCCCTTGGAGGAAGATGCCCAGGTTCAAGCGGCTTTTGAGCTGTTTGCTGTGCCTGTTGTGGCAGACGAGTAAATTTGACCTTCTAGGAAATCTGCTCGTGTTTATAGTTTTCGATGAGATCTATTGCTGTGAGAGTTGAGGGAATAGTATAATTCTCCTCCTAAATCCTGTAACCTGAATCCTGTTCCCTAATTTGACATTCCCGCAACTTTGCGCTATAATGGTATCATAGTGCAATTGAGTGACTATCTACATATCAACCGCGCCGAAAGAAGAACCCATGAACATTCTAACAGAGGAATCCCTGCGTTCGATGAAGCTGCCCGCCTCACAGCGGGAATTAGTTGTCGCACCTGAAACAGTCTGCACCCCTAGCGCATTGGATTTTCTCGCCGCCCGGAACATCACCCTTGTGGTATCCAACACCGCCCCAGAAAAGCGCGGTGGGGCAAAGCCCGAATACAAAACCCATCTGCGCGGTGATATCCTCGTGGCAAAAACCCATCCCGTCATCGCCTTTCGCGGTGAGATGGACTGTCTGTTTGCCCTAATTGCCGAGAATATCGCCATGCCATCACGGCGGGAACAGCTGCGCCAAGAGTTGTCAGAACTCCTTGACTTCGCTCGGAAAATTTTGCTCTGTGAGGTCACACAAAAACCCTTTGAGCTGTCGGCACTTTTGGGGCGGGATTTGGACGAGTACCGCAAAATGTCCCACAACCCCAAGAATTTTTTTGGTATAGACCACCCCATACCCAACGAAAAAATGAATGCCGCCGCTCTGTGCCTGAACACAATGCGCGCCCAAACACGCCGCGCGGAGCTCGCCGCTGTGCGGGCGTTTTGCCCAGGCACTGATAACGTTCGAGAAGATATAATCACCGCCCTGAACAGGCTCAGCAGTGTGGTCTATGTGCTGTTTTGCATGGAGTTAGCCACGTAATTCCAGTAAAAAAATATTCGCGGAAGCTACTCTTGCAGACTAAGCAAATCCTCAAGCTCTAAACTGGGTTGTAGGGCAAGATTCAATGCCAACCCGATCATTTTCGCCCCGCGTTTACACAATAAATCAATGCCCCTGGGAGTGACAAAACCGTTGGGGCTTGTTATATCTTTACTCGCCGCTGTCAAGTCACTGCTGTCCACCACCGTGGGCATTCCAATAGCAATTACCGGCACACCCAAAGTGTTCCCGCTCAACTCAGGGCGGGCGTTTTCAACGCCGCTGCCAGGGGAAATCCCCGTGTCACACAGCTGTATCGTGTTACCAAGGCGGGAAAAATCCTCCGCCGCCAACGCGTCAATCGCAATTATTGCTCCAGGCTTCAGCTGTTCAATTAGTCCTTCTAAAACCTCTAACGCCTCAATTCCCGTCTTGGCAAAAACTCCCGGAGCGATGGCGCAAACATTGCGCAATCCCATGCCCTCATACTGCCCCCGCGTCGCCAAAATACACCTCGCCCCTTGCGGTCCCAGTGAGTCGGGGGTGATCTCCTCATTCCCCAAACCGCAGATGAGGATTGAGGATTCGGGTTTCAGGAACGGGGGGATGAGTTTATTTATTTCTCGCGCCAATAGGACGATGTGGGCGGGTTCAGGGGGCAGTTGAGCCAGGGAGGGCAGGCGCAGGGTGACATACTGCCCCGGGGGTCTAGGAAATTCTGGCGTTTCCTTGTGAACGACAATCCGCGTCACCTTGCAATCCCCGTGAGTTTCTTCTTCCTTAGTAATATAATCTGTGTGCTCGGTTAATCGCTCGTGTAATTCCAACGCTAAATCCGTGCGTTGCTGAATTTTTTTTTTCATTCCTATCCTTTCGCGCTAATTCCCGTACAGGCTAGTGACCGCTTCCTCCAGAGCAACAAGCAGCGTGTCCACGTCCGTCTCAGTGTTAGTATGGGAAAAACTTACGCGAATAGCCCCGTCAAGGGTCTTTTGTGGTAAATTCATGGCTTTGAGCACGTGACTGGGCAAGCCCTTTTTACACGCGGAGCCACTGGAAACATAAATTTCACGGGCTGAAAGGAAATTGAGGAGAACCTCGCTCTTTTGTCCCAAAAGGGAAAAGTTGACAATATAGGGCAGGGCGTCCTCAGGGGAGTTTATAACTGCTTTTATAGCGTGAAGTCCTGTTACCAGGCGGTTACGAAGGGCGGTTATTTTTTCCACTTCCCTGTAATCGGGTAACTGCTCCACTGCCGCCGCAAATGCCGCGATAGCAGGGAGATTCTCTGTGCCGGGTCGGATTTTTTGCTCCTGTCCGCCGCCGAAAACGCGGGGTGAAATTGTTACTCCCTTGCGCACGTACAATGCCCCTGCGCCCTTGACACCGTGGATTTTGTGTGCGCTGATCGTCAGTAAATCTGCGTCATATTCTCCGGGAAATACGGCGATTTTGCCGAATGCCTGCACCGCGTCCACGTGGAAAAGGGCGTTTGACCTGGCGGCGTGGATATAGCGTTTTACCTGCTTGACGGGCTGAAATGTCCCTGTTTCGTTGTTGACAAGCATAAGGCTCACCAAAACCGTGTTTGGGGTAATCGCCCGCGCCAACTGACTTTCGAGAACTCGTCCATACTTGTCCACCGGCAGAAAAACCACCTCAAAGCCAATATCGCCAAGGCGTTTTGCCGACTCCTCAACACTTGGATGCTCCGTGGCGCAGGTAACAATGCGGGGAATTTGTCTGCCCTTGCGCCGTGCCGCTGCAGTGCCGAAAACGGCGAGGTTGTTTGCTTCCGTTCCGCCGGAGGTGAAGACGATTTCGTCGTGATTTGCCATCAATTTCCTCGCCACCACGGAGCGAGAGTACTCCAAAAGGTTGTCTGCGTCCACACCTAAGGTGTGGCGAGAGGAGGGATTGCCCCAGTTCTCGTCCAAGGTCTTGAGCAACGCTTGCCGCGCCGCTTCACAGGGCGGCGTGGTCGCGCTGTTGTCTAGGTAGACCATAAAAATCTCCTGTCAACGTAATTTAGGAATGCAGAAAAATTGTTCTGTATCTTGCTTATATTATATGCCAAAAAATTGGGCTTGTCTATGGGGCGCTGTACAGGAGATTTTTATATTCGGAAATCCTCAAAGTCAAATTTTGGCAAAACAGGCTCCTCCACCGGCAGTCGGCGCAGCGGGTCATACTTGAAACTGCGGCATGACATTGCGCCGTTAGTGATACCGCGCTTTGGGCACAGCAAACTTTTGCCGTCCGGCGCAAGTTTAGCAAGGCGGCAATATAGGCAGGAAGGGGTTTGCTTGTTGAGGAGAGGCTTTTTCATTTTTTCTTCCTTTTACCATAAAATCGGGTGGCAATTTTTGCTTAGGTGTTTCTGGATTTATAGATACGTTAGAACTATTTATGCGCCAATTTTGCATTTTGAACGTTCAAAAATTCCTCCACCGCTTCCAATGTTGCCTGAGCAAATTTTTGGCGGGCAAGGGCACTGTTGAACTTTGCGCGGTCGTTTGCGTTGTTCAAAAATCCGCACTCAATCAGCACGCCCAGGGGAAAAGCATTGCAGATATAGAAATTAATGCCTGTTTTCGCACCGCGATTTTTGATGCCCACAGAGGCGGAAAGTTTTCTCGCTAAAATCTCCGCAAGACGTTTGCCCTCGGCGTCGCCCTCCTTGTACCACACCTCAAGCCCTGTGGCGGGGTTAGAGGATGTTCCGCCGATATTGAAGTGAAACTCAAGGTAAACCTCAGGTTTCCAGGGGCGAAACAGTGCGAGCTTCTCGTCCTTTGGAGAGGCGGAGTTGTCCATACGGTTCATCAGCGTGGGGTATCCCTTGGCAGTGAACGCCTTATTTGCCGCGAGAGCGACATCAAGATTCAGCGTGTCCTCATAAACGCGCTTGCCGTTGACCATCACCGAGGCTCCTGTATTGCCGCCGTGACCGGCGGAAATCCCAATTTTGGGTAGCGGTTCACTGCCGAGATATAAACGCCCAAAAGTCTTTTTCATCTGTGCAAATGCGGGCAGGGTGACACGGGCGTAATAATTCAAAATAAATTGTTGGTTCGCCAACGCGTCAAAAGACGGCATGGCGTAAAGCACAATCGCCGCCATAAAAACCGCCAACCAACGTGTTATTTTTTTATGTTTATGTATTTCCATTTGTTGATCCCCGATATGTCTTTCAATTGCCCGTACATTTTACACTAAAAATTTTAAGATTTTACCTCTAAAGTGAAAAGACTTTTTTTTTCCTGTAAATCATGCTATAATTATACAGGATTTTTTCAAAAATTTCAAGGGTGAGGGGCGTGTAAAAATATGGAGATGTTGCGCGTGGCGGAGGTTTATCACGAATCAATCGCCAACGGACCGGGAATTCGCTACGTTGTTTTTGTGCAGGGATGCCCGCACAATTGCGAGGGCTGCCACAACCCTAGCACCCACGACTTCGGGGGAGGTAAGAACTGCTCTGTGGAGGACATAACGGCAGAAATTACCAAAAATCCTCTTTTGCGCGGGGTAACTTTTAGTGGGGGAGAGCCTTTTGAGCAAGCTGCTGCCCTTTGTGTATTGGCGAAAAATGTGCGGGCAAAGGGGCTTGATATTTTTTGCTATTCGGGCTACACCTTTGAAGAAATTCTTGCTAGCGGCGACGAAAATAAACTGATGCTTTTGCGCTTGAGCGACGTGTTGGTGGACGGGCAGTTTGTCCTTGCTCAGCGCAGTTTGTCCCTGCCTCTGCGCGGCTCGAAAAATCAACGAGTGATTGATGTGGCAAAGTCCCTTGCGGCGGGTACGGTCGTTTTGTGGAATGTGGAGTAAAGTGGGTGGTTGAAAGCTTTTACTGAGGTACAGAAATGTAGTTAGAATTTACACCGCTTTCATAGCTGTTCATCTTACTGGTTGAAGAATCGGTAAGATTTTGGGCATGAGCAAAACAAATGTGTATAACTGGATTAAAAAAACGACGAAAATCCTTGAAAGCAATTACCAATATTTGGAATTGGATGAGCTTTATTGGTTTGTGGGTCAAAAATCGCAAAAAGAGACTCGTGAAAACGTGTATTTAATGACGATGGTGAGCCGTGAGCCACGTCAAATCGTTGGTTTTGACGTGGCGTATGACAAATCACCGGAGCGCATTCAGGAGATTGTGGACAATGCGCCGGAGTCCGAATTTTACTGTTCGGACGGCTATCTGGGCTATATTGATGTGGTTTATCCGGGCAACCATATACGAAATATTCGCGATAAAAAAGATACCTGCGGCGTTGAGAGTGTAAACGCCGATTTGCGCTGCTTCATCGCAGGATTGCAGCGGCGAAGTCGTCGTTTTCCTCGAAAACTCAAAACCCTAAAAGCCGTTATGGAAGTTTTTGCCGACGCTTACAATCGGTTTGGTGTTGCGAAAGCGAAATATCGGCTCGATCGTGACCCTAATTCCCGCGAATTGCCTTTCTCTGTGTTGGATTTTTTGTGATTCAATGTATTTGTCCACAGCCTGAAAGTAAAAAAACTTGACAACACCGCCAAAATATGCTATAATACCTCTCGCTGTGCCAAACCAAAGACAGCAGGTGCCGATTGGGCGGGAGTTTTGTGGAAAATCGTCCGCGCTGAAGCTTAAAAACGCCTGCCGAGGACTGCGCATACGTTTGTATGTTACCGCCCTTTTTGTCTTTTGGCAGAAGGGCTTTTGTTTTGCACAAGTAAGTAACAAAGGAGGAAAAAGGATGCCAAGCACCGCAATTTTAGAAAAGAAGAAGCAAGCTGTTGCTGAGCTCTCAAAGGTTCTCAGTAGCTCCGTTGCGGGTGTACTGGTGGATTATCGTGGTATCAGCGTTTCTGACGACACCAAATTACGCCGTGAACTGCGTGAGGCAAATATCCAGTACAGCGTCATAAAAAACTCCATCCTACTGCGCGCTACCGAGGACGCGGGGTTGGGTGAATTGGCGGAGCATCTCGTGGGTACAACGGCAGTTGCCATGTCCCCTGACGACCACACCGCCGCCGCACGTATTCTCAACGGCTACATCGAGAAGAGCAAAAGCAAGACATTTAAGCTAAAAGCAGGCTTTTTAGACGGCAAGGTCATTAGCCTTGACATGGTGGAAAGTCTTGCGAAATTGCCTACTCGCGAAGTCCTGTTGGCGACAGTCTGCAACGCTTTCCAAGCGCCGATTGCCGCGTTCGCACGCGCTATGCAAGCAGTTGTGGACAAAGGCGGAGAAGCCGCCCCCGCCGCGGAAACGTCTGCGGAGGAAACCGCTTCAGTGGCGGACGCTCCTGCAGAAGCTCCTGCGGAGACTCCCGCTGAGGAAGCCCCGCCGGCTACCGAAACACCTGAACCCGCTGAATAAGGCGGCATCACAGGCAATAGACAGGAGAGACGCTCCCATGTGCAGGTAAAGACTATAGTCAGCACCTTACGCGGGACAATCCGGGATCTTGTGTCTAACATCTAAATATTAAATATGGAGGTCATTAAAAATGGCAAGCGAAAATCAAAAAATCATTGACATCATTGAAATTCTCAAAGGCTTGACTGTACTGGAACTGTCTGAACTGGTACACGCCGTGGAGGACGAATTCGGCGTATCCGCCGCAGCTGCAGTGGCAGTGGCAGCAGGTCCCGCCGCAGCCGCAGAAGTTGAGGAGAAGACTGAGTTTGACGTCATCCTCACAGACGCTGGAGCTAGCAAAGCCAAGCTCATCATAGCCCTCAAAGGCGCGTTAGGAGTGGGTCTTGCCGACGCAAAAGCGATGGTTGAGGCAGTGCCGAAAGCAATCAAAGAGGCAATTTCCAAGGAGTCCGCTGAGGAACTCAAGGAGAAGTTGGAAGCCATTGGCGCAAAGGTTGAGATTAAATAACAACCAGTATGGAGCAATGAGTATTCAGCGGCGCAAATTGCGAGCTGTTTACTCATTGCTTGCTTCTGTCAAAATTGACAAGACTCCGTCTTTGTGATATAATATTACTGCCATGGTGGGTGTAGCTCAGTCGGTTAGAGCGCCAGGTTGTGGCCCTGGAGGTCGTCGGTTCGATTCCGATCATTCACCCCATTTAAGGTTTCGGGAAATCAAGACACAGAGGGTATCTTTATAGTTGCCTAACTTAAAAATCAACTCGTCTTTGCAGTATATTTGCCGTCTGCCCTTGTCAAAAATGTTCGCAATACGGACGTATTCTTGCAATTTTTTCCTTGTCGGACGAAAAATATTCTCGCAAATCCTGAGCCGATTTTCAAGTTAATCGACTATAGTTGAAAATAGTGCGAGAGCTTCGCTCGTTTTGGTTGATTTTTACAAGTTTTCAACTATAACTATTGGAGAAAAAATGGCTGTACGCAACATCGTCCAACGGGGCGATCTCATACTGCAAAAAAAAAGCCGCCCCGTCGAGAAGTTTGACGAGCGCTTGGGGCAGCTTATTGATGATATGAAAGAAACGCTGATCCAGGCGGACGGCGCAGGGCTTGCCGCCGTGCAGGTTGGTGTGCTGCGCCGTGTGTGTATTGTAGATTCGCTGTGCAAAGAAAACACGTCGGCGCGGGAGTTTTTGGAGCTTGTGAACCCTGAAATCGTCAAGGAGGATGGGCAACAGGAGAACGAGGAGGGCTGTCTGTCCGTTCCCGAGGAACGGGGCATTACCCGCCGTCCCGCCGCAGTGCAGCTGAAGGCTCAGGACAGGCACGGCAATTGGCATATTTACAGCGGTAAAGATATTAAGGCACGTGCATTTTGCCACGAAATCGACCACATGAACGGCATTTTATTCACCGACCGAGTGATCAGATCCGTGCACCCGAGGAATGGTAAGCAGACGGGGAGAAACACTCAAAGACGGCGGTAAAAAGGAAATTTAATAACAAACAACTATCCGTATTCTATAAACCAAATAATGAATATTTAGCACCGCTAATAACCATATCTCACCAATTAGAAGGTAACACCATGTCTCCAAAACCAAAAAAAATCCTGTATGTCCTCTTGTTTTGTATCGCGGCGGTAATTTTGCTCGTCGCTTTGGGGGTGATGTATTTCGCTATGCGCACACAGCCCGAAATGTATTGGTCGCGGGTCGGGAGCTTCACACGGCGGGACAGCGGCACTGGCGTTGGTTTTAACCCCAAAGCCTCTATGTTCCACGTGGTCAACAACATCGGATCAGACGGCAAAAACAAAGAGAACGCCACGGTGACTTTCCGCCCGAAAATGCAGCAGGGCGGGGATTTTTATCTCTATATCACCTACGCTTCGGGGAGTTCAGATCGATACTTTGACTTAAGTGTCAACGGCGTTACCATGAAAGTGCCTTGCCCCGGCACAAACTGGGATCGCATCTACACAAAGCGGGTTCGCGTGGAGCTTGTTGAGGGACAAAATGAGCTTGTTTTCGGCAATGCGGACTGGTATGCACCAAATTTGGACAGCATCAGCATCGGCATATATACGGACGGCGCGGCTCACAGCGTCCTTGAGAAAACCCCCGTACTGAAAAAATTCAAGGATGGCGAGATAACCCTAGAATTGGATACCGCAAACGGGGTTTATTCCATTTACCACAAAGAGCGTTTAATCCTGGACGACGCTTATGTGACTGTCAGCGACACCACCAACAGCGAAGAAAATGACCTGAGCAGCACCATGTACAGCACCCACACCGCGGAGGATGTAGACGGCGAAATTCGCTTTATCCACGAAAAAGCGGGATTCCCCACTCTTGTACAGACCTTCACCCTCCACGGCGACTATCTACTCACCAAGGTGGCCGCCAAAGGCATTTCCGCCAACCGTATCGCCCCTGTTGAAACCTACAGCGCATTCAGCCTTTTGCACGGCACCCATTTTTTGGAAGTGCCTTTTGATAACGACGATTACGCCTCATTCAACCCCACTACCGTTGACAGCGTTAGCGGCAGTTACGAGATGACTGCACTTATCAATGCCGAGAAAGGCGACGGTGTGGTTATCGGCTCAGTAACCCACGACACATGGAAAACGGGCATCCAGTGGGAGGGCACCTCCGAGGGATTGCGCCGCTTCAGCGTCTTTGGTGGCGCAGCGGATATGTTTACCCGCGACACCATCCACCACGGTGTTGTCAGCGGAGACGTCACCTCACCCACGATTATGATCGGTGCCTATGACAAATGGCAGGACGCTTTGGAGAGCTATGGTCGTGTCAACGCCCAATTTGCTCCACCACTCCAGTGGGATAGCAAGTATTCACCAATGGGTTGGAGTAGTTGGGGAGCGGTGCAGTCTGACTTGACGCGGGAAATTGCCTATGAAATTTCCGACTACTATAAAGAGCATATCCAACCCTATTGGCAGGAGGACGACGAGGTAATCTACATCAACCTTGACGCGGGTTGGGGGAATGCACTGCCGGACGATGAACTGAAAAAATTCGTTGACCACTGCGCGGAAAACGGGCAAAAAGCGGGGGTTTATTACACGCCGTTCGCCTGTTGGAAACGGGAACTGGATATGGACGGCGATCCATTTTTTGATGCACTGTTACGGGACAACGACGGGAATATTTTGCCCTCTTGGGACGGCGCAATCCCCTTTGACCCAACTCATCCCCTGATATTGGAAAAATTTGATAGAGATTTACAGAGATATATTGATGCAGGAGTCGGGTATATAAAGCTAGACTTTGTCAGTCATGGTGCGATGGAGGGAAAGCATTACCGCCAAGAGATTCAGACGGGTATTCAAGCGTACAATTTTGGCATGAAGTACATCGCGGACAAAATTGACGGGCAGATGTTCATCAACCACTCAATCGCGCCGATTTTCCCCCACCAATACGCCAACGGGCGGCGCATTGCCTGCGACACGTTTTTCAGCATCCAAGACACCCAATATATGTTGAACTCCCTCACATACGGTTTTTGGCAACGGGAAATTTATCCTTTCCCTGATCCCGATCACATTTTAGTTTACTCGATGCGCTACGGCACTGCCAGTGAAGGCGAGGCGCGGGCGAGAGTGTTAAGCGGCGCGATTATGGCATCATTCCTCGCGGGTGACTGGTTCACCGATGACGCAATTTTGGAGAACGAGGCGGCACAGAAACGCTACAAGGAGCTTCTGCGCAATCCCGAAATAATCAAGCTCATCAAGAGCAAAACCCTGTTCACACCTGTGGACTTCGCTTCTTACGCCGCAAATGTCTATACCGCCGAAATTGACGGCAAGGTGTATTTTGCTGTCTTCAACTTCGACGATGAGAACAGGCATTTTTCTCTTCCTATCGACAAAAACGCAAGCCTTATTGACCTTTGGAACGGCGAGGAACTTCAGACGGGATCAGGCGTGCGCTTGGATGGAGTTGATGGGCGGGTTTATTTAGTGGAGTGATGCGTTCCCTAACAAGCAACGGCTAGCAAAATAACACTTTTGTGAATAATTATCTAAGTCAAAACACCCACAAAAGGAGCAACATATGTCCGGACACTCAAAATGGAGTACCATCAAGCGCAAAAAGGAAAAAACTGACAGCCAGCGGGCGAAAATTTTCACCAAAATGGGGCGGGAGATTATGACCGCTGTGCGTGAGAGCGGAGCGGATCCATCGTCAAACAGCAAACTCGCCGCCATCATCGCCAAAGCAAAGGCGAACAACGTCCCCAACGAAAATATCGAGCGGGTAATCAAAAAAGTTGCGGGGGAAACCGGCGGCGCGGTCTTTGAAGAGCTTGTTTACGAGGGCTATGGTCCCTCCGGCGTCGCGGTGATTGTTGAAACCTTGACAGACAACCGTAACCGCACGGCGGCGGATTTGCGTCACTTTTTTGATAAAAACGGCGGTAATCTGGGACAAAACGGCTGTGTGGCGTTTCTGTTTTCGCGTCAAGGACAGCTAATTGTAGAGCGCGACAATCTCGCCGAAAACGCCGTCATGGAGGAGGCTCTTGAGGCGGGAGCGGCAGATTTTATCACCGATGATGAGGTCTTTGACATCCGCACTGAACCCGCGGATTTTCTTAGCGTACAGCAGGTGCTCTCCGAAAAGGGATATAGCTTTTTGTCCGCACAAGTCGCCTACATCCCCTCCACGCAAATCGCCTTAACAGATGAGGGCGATATCAAAAAAATGGAGCGGCTGTTGGATATGCTAGAGGACAACGACGACGTGCAGGAGGTCTATCACAATTGGAGCGGAGCAGATGCTTGAAAAAAATCAAAAGTAGGGATGCGGGAATTAAGCGCAAGAGTTTTCACGAAACTTTTGTGTGGGAAATTTCTCGCAGACGGTGCGAATAATGCAGTTAGTTTTATTGTCGGGTGGCTCTGGGAAGCGATTGTGGCCCATCACAGGGGAGCAGAACGCCAAGCAGTTTTTGCGGATTTTGCCGCGAGATAACGGCGCAGAGTCCATGTTGGAGCGCATTATCCGCCAGTTGGGGACGGTGTCCCTATCCCGCAATCTCACCATAATCACGGGGGCGATGCAACGGGATATTGTCCTCTCTCAACTCAGTAGCGAACTGCCCAATGACAACGAAATAAACGTCATCGCCGAGCCTGAACGGCGCAACACCTTCCCCGCGATTGCCCTCGCTTGCGCCTATTTGCGCCTGGAAAAGGGCTGTTCTCTTGAGGAACCCGTGCTTGTTATGCCTGTGGATTCCTATGTTTCAGACGATTATTTCCGCCTTTTGGCGACAATGGGTGACGAGCTTGAGAAATACCCCGCCGCCGACGTGATTTTGGCGGGCGCAAAGCCCATCTACCCCTCCCATAAGTACGGCTATATCCTGCCAAAGGCGCAGAAGCACCCGCCCAGTCACTCACAGGCGGTGCAAAGCTTCCGCGAAAAGCCCGACGAACAACAAGCGGCGCGGCTAATTGAGCAGGGGGCACTATGGAATTGCGGTGTGTTCGCTTTCAAGCTGCGCTATGTGTTTGACGAGCTGTGCCGCAGAATTGCCGTCACGTCTTATCCGGCGGTTTTGGAGCAATACGGTGCGTTGGAAAAGGACAGCATCGACCGCGTTTTGTTGGAAAACAAAGCTCGGGCAAGGGTTCTGCCTTACGGTGGTTCGTGGATGGACGTGGGAACGTGGAACACCCTCGCCGACGTAATCGGCAAGAACAGCTACGGTAACGCGCGGCAGGATAGTCACTGTGAAAACACCCAGGTTATCAACACCACGGACAAGCCTGTGATTGTCATGGGGGCAAAGGACATGGTGGTGGTGGTCAGCGACGAGGGTATTTTGGTCACCGATAAGCACCAGAGCTCTTATGTACTGGATATGCTTAAGGAGGTTTGAGGACACAGTGGTGAGGGTTGGAATTGATACATTTCTGAATCCTACATTCCCCTAACCCCTGTATCCTCATTCTTTTGTAACTATAGTCGATTAACTTGAAAATCGGCTCAGGATTTGCGAGAATATTTTTCGTCTGGCAAGGAAAAAAGCGCGGTAATACTTTTGTATTGCGAGCATTTTTGACGAAGTCAGATGGAAAATAGGGCGCAAAGACGAGTTGATTTTCAAATTAGGCGACTACAAATTTACTGAACAACTCGTTGCACATTGTCAACAATATGCCCCACAGTTCGGGCAAATTGCCGCGCCTTGCTCTTTACACGCCGCTTGTTGCCGCTCCCCCAAACAAGACCGCCGACTGCCGCCGCCGTGCCTGCCACTGCCAGACCGATACCGACTCCCCGCGCGATTTTACGTGATTGCATTTTTGTCATAACGAAACTCCTTAAGTTGGGATTTCAGAGGTCTTTGTGCAGTTCTAGCTCCGCTCGCCCCTGATTCCCTCATAGTTTGCGCAGAGTTTCTGGGGTTATACAAGGGGGAGTGTGGGAATGTCATCACGGAATGCGCAAATTAAACAACACAAAAAACCAAGACGTGAAACGCGTCTTAGCTTTTTGTTACTGGGTAATCGAAAGATACAGCAACTTACGCTACCATACCAACCTTTGTGCTAGTGTTAGCCACCAACCGCAATGTCAACGCCTTCGCTTCCACTGTTAGCATAGCTATACTCAAGAATCTCTACAGCATTAGACAAAAGCAATGTAATAAAATCCTTAAGGAAAGTGGACCAACCATAGGCGTCTGCATCAATCTGTTTCTGCACATAATCAATCAGAAAACCAACAATACTTTGCAGTTCCATTTTTGACAACTCCTTTCTTTAAGAAATAAGGTGTTAGCCTATGCCAAGAAGCTTCACCGTCGATATTATAACACAGTTTTGTGGATTTATTTTTACAAATTAGAAATTTGGCAGGGAGATTTCTGATTTTATTGATGAAAAAAATCCCTGGATGATAATATTTTAGGGGCTTGTAAAGATTAAGCACCACTAAATATACTAATATTCGAGGTGTATCAATGATACACGTACTTGTTTTTTATTGATACATCTCGACTATTAGTATATCAGTGCTTGCTCATGCTTTAAAATATAGCCGATTTTCAAGTTAATCGACTATATTGATTGCTCTTTACTTCTTGAAGCTAAAGTCGTCAACGATACTCCCCTGATGGTCTTTTCCGGTAACGATTACGTTTTCTCCCTCAAACCTGATTTCCGCGCATTTGTAGGTATAAGTACCGATGTGGAATATATCGAGAATGTTTTTCGGTCCGTTTATTCTGCCATATCCGCCGTCCTCTATGACGGAGTAACTCTTCCCCTCATTTTGATATACCCTCAGGGCATGGGAGTGTCCGCTTACGACAAACTTTGTATTGTTTTCGTTAAGTGCTTCCTCAAAACGTCCGCGAAGACCGAACTCCTCGGTGTTGAAGTTTGAATCGTGGATAAGGGTGATATTGTACTTGCCGTTTTCGGGTAGGGACTCAAGCCATGCCAGTTGCGTTGAAAGATATGGAAGCATATCATAAAATCCGTCATGCTCCCAGTCATAGCTCGCGCTCTCGGCGCAGTCCAATACGGTGAACATATATTCCCCGCGCTCCACTTGATAATAGTAGCCCGGTAATCCCAACTTTCGCCAAAGGTCGGACATATCAAAGTTACCCCGGACTTCGTGGTTACCGCGAACAAATATTGCAGGGATTTCGCTTTTTGTGACGGCAGCAGCGCCCTTGAGTACATAGGCGATGACTTCCTCATCGTTCGCGTAAAAATCTGCGTAGTCGCCCATCAGAAAAACCAAATCCGGCTGCTCGAATGATGACACCGCGTTTTCAAGCTCTTTCATGCGCCAATGCCAATCAGAAACCGAAATAACACGCGGCTCTGCGATGTTGCGCTCCCCCTTGAAGTGATATGTTTTACCGTCTATGGTTTTTCCGAGGGCTTGTCTGTTTTGGTATGCGGTAACATGGGGCACACGGGTGGCGTGGATGGTATAGCTGTTGTTTTCAAGCTCTTCTCTTGGAATTAACACCGCGTGTATTCGTCCGATTCGGCGCACTCCCTCGTCGTTCGAATATGCCGTTTTCTCGCTGCCGTCTGGCGCTTTATAGCTCACAAATCCGTGTGAGTCGGCATTTGTTGAAAACACCACAGAATAGTAATCGCTACCGACGTCAAGCACAACCGGCTCGGACGCAAACGAAAAGCGCAGGGGAAAACTCACAAAAACGGGCAGCAGCATTGCAAGCATAAACACGATGCACAACACAGCCGAAATCATTTTCCTTGCTTTCAGCTTTGGAAGAACGAGCAGAATAAGCGGTACGCCCAAAAGCGCCGCAAGATATGGCAGCATATCTTGTAATGTTTGCAGCATGACGCCTGTTTTGGCAATGGTTGAGCTGACATAATTCACTAGCGCAAATAGCGCACCGAAAAGGCAGGACAAAACGAACAGCACGTTCAGCGCGGTCTTTTTCGGCTTCCCGGCGGCACATCGGTACAGGAAATATATCGAATACAGGGCGTTGATTATCATGAGGTAGAACAAAAGCTGCGCAAATCCTGGAAAGACCTCATTGTCAATGAATACGTATCCGATACGGAAGGTGTAGTTGATGATGGGCGCGCTAGCGCAAACGAGTGTAAACAGCGCTATGACCGTAGTAATAAGCGGCGAACGCCTGACCTTTTCTGTTTTGGTGGTATGCATATGTTAACTCCTGTTTTGTTATTTTAAGGCGCACTCTCTAGATAGGGGCTTGTTGAAAATCTATCTCTCATTTTTATTATCGGATATTTTTCCGTCATATTTTAGAACCTGTATTCAGTAGCTTGAAACAATCTCATTTTGGCGCTTTATCTGCCAAGCTTCCTTAAAAATACTCGAAACGAACAAACAATCCCTGTGTTTTTTGTTTAATCTGACAAAAAGTCTCTTGATAATAAAAACAAAATCTAGTTTTTCAACATCGTCTACAGTTATACCATAAAAACAGTGAGAAATCAAGCATTTTTCTATAGTATAGTTGATTTTCAAGTTAGGAGACTATAATTAGGAAGGTTGAATTCAAATCATTGTAATTTGATTCTTGCATCACAAAACCTGAAGAATCATATTTTGCGTTTTTGCTATTAAGATATTCTCTTAGGTTTATTATCATAAGCAAATTCTTTGTGTTCGCTAGCAATATAAAATACCAGTATGGCATAACCTAAGTGAAAACACTGAAAGTTATGCGGTTTTCGCATTATCTCATATCTTTAAGCCACGGTCAATATATATGTGTATTTGATTGTTGGGGTGAAGTGAAATGGAAAATCAGAACAAAAAAGAAGCATTGCCAAGAGAATTACAAATAGAAATGCTAAATTTTTTTATGAAAACGTCCATACCGAGAAAAATGCGAGAAGAACGAGAAAAGCGTAACAGCGACAAATCGTCTATCAAAAAAAATTGATAGGAGCGATTTATTATGTTAGAAACAGCGATTTATGTCCGTGTCAGCACAGAAGAGCAGGCACAAGAGGGGTTTTCAATTCGAGGGCAAGAACAAAAACTAAGGGACTATGCAAAAATTAAGGAATGGCACATCTACAAATTTTACATGGACGAGGGTATCAGCGGAAAGAACATTACAGAGCGTCCCGCAATCAATGAAATGATTGCGGACATTAAGAAAGGGCTTGTAAAAAATGTTCTGGTGTTTAAACTAGACAGGCTAACCCGTAGTGTAGCAGATTTAATAAGTCTTATTGACTTATTTAATGAGCATGACTGTGCCTTTAATTCTTTGAATGAAAGCATAGACACACAATCTGCTACAGGCAGAATGTTCATTAAGATACTGGGTATCTTTGCGGAATTTGAACGAGAAAATATTGCCGAAAGAGTAAGGCTTGGCTTTGAAAGAAAAGCTAAAGAGGGTTTTTCCTTATGTTCACATAGAAAGAGCTATGGTTATGATAGACCAAACGGAGAAAAAATACAGACAATAAACGAAAAAGAAGCGGTCATTGTAAGAGATATATTTGATATGTTCTTAAATAAAGTTATGTCATATCATTATATAGCCAAAAACTTAAACAGCAGAAATATACCAACAAAAGGAAATTCAATTTGGAGAGGAAGAACAATAAAAGACCTTTTAACTAATTGTAACTATAAAGGCTATGTCAGATATGCAATGGGCGATGAAAAAAGATATTTTGAGATTAAAGGTGTACATGAAGCTATCATTTCAGAAGAATTATTTGATAAGACACAAGAAGCAATCAACAAAATATCCACTAAAGTATTTAAAAAACATCCAGAAGAAGATAGCTATTTTGCAGGGATTATGTTCTGCTCTGTATGTGGCGGTAAAATGTTAGCAGGTGGAGATTATAAAAAAGACGAAAACGGTACTCGTATAACTCCTGTAATTTATACTTGTCAGAACCGTTATAAAAAAACGTGTACTGCAAGTAGTTCTCGCCATCCAAAGATTGAAGAAGCATTTATTGAATATATAAACAGCTTGCCCGATTTTGATACAATTAACGAAGTACAGCAAAACATGAAACATGAAATTAAAAACCAAAATCTTGACCTTATAGACGGACTAAGAAAACAACTAGAAAAATTGGAACGCAGGGAAAGAGAATTAGTACAAAGCTACATACAAGAAGATATTGAGCTTGATAATTTCAATCTTATAAAAACAACGATTGATAAAGAGAAAAAGCAGATTTTAGGAACAATAGAAAGTGTTCAAGATTGCGTTGACGAGGAGGTGACTATTAAGAAAGAACATATCATAAAAAACCTAAAAGAAAATTGGGAGCATTTAAACAACACAGAAAAAAGACAGTTTTTGATTGATTTTGTTGAAAAAATAGAAGTTATAAACGAAAAAGAAAAAGGAAAACGTGAGGGCGTTGTTAAGGTTACAAATGTAGAATTTGGCAAGGTTTAATAATTATACAAAAAAACAGATACTGCACATAAAAAGCAATATCTGCTTTTTTATGCGTTATCCGCATAATTTGGCAAGTTAGTATATTCCTGATGTTATCATTTGCCTTGGCATAACCGACGAAAAAAACTATACAAAAGATAAAATTACCCCAATACCCCCTATGCCCGAAAAGTACTAATCACATCAGACACCCCATATATTAAACGCAAACGCCCCGCCCACGTCCAAAGCCTACTAAACACTGCATTTTTTACTATGTAGTAGGTGTGTGGTCTCGGCTGATTTTAATAAAATAACCCGAGACCACACACCTACTACATGATATATATTTTCAATATATATGTAAATAAATGAAGTTAGTAGTTTGGACGTGGGCGGGGCTAGGTAGTAAGTGAAGTAGAAAGAAGTTGTAGTAAGAGAAGAAGTAAAGAAAGTGGAAGTAGTAAGTATAGATAGAGGTAGAGTGAGTAAGAGAAGTTAAGTAGTAAGGTAGTTTTTGGAGGTATCAATGGAGTTATCAGAGCGAGATTTTAGAGTGTTTCGAGAGGTTGAGCGTTGGCGTTTTTGTTTGGGCAGGCATATTCAGTTTTTGGCGGGGTTTTCATCGCAGAGGACTTGTGACAGGAGACTTAGGAAATTATTAGACGAGGGCTTTTTGGAGAGGAAGCTGATTTTATACGGTGTGCCAAGTGTGTATATGCTGACGAGAAAATCCAGGAGCCTGATATACGCCAATCAGCGAGAGGAAAAAATAAAGCTAGACCAAATAATGCACGATATAACTGTGCTTGATGTTGCTATATGTTTTATAAAGTTTTTAGGGCTAAAACCAAACGAGATAAAAACCGAAAAACAGCTACACCAAACGGACGGCTTCGGAGAGCGACAGCACCAACCCGATTTTGTTTTCAGCAAAGATAATCAGACATATTGTGTTGAGGTGGAACTTTCTTTGAAAGCTAAAACAAGGCTAGAGAAAAATATCAGGTCAAATTTTTTGGCTTATGATATACAAATATGGGTTACTGATGAAGATAAAACAAAGCTTGTCCGAATTTTAGAGGACTTCAAGGCACAGTACCCTAATATGAAAATAACAAATGTTGAGGAGGTAAAAAACAATGAATTTCGATTTAATATATAAAATAGCACAGCGGTATGAGTAAGCACCCTGTAATTTCTCTTACAGTAATATCAATATTATTTATGCCAATAGTTATAACAGAAACAAGGAAAAAATATCTAATCAAAAAAATATACAACTTTCGCAGGGAGCTAAAAATGCTGAAAAAAGATAAACAGAAGAAAATAAGCAAAAACAGCGAAAACAATATTGTTCAGGGCAAAACCTTTATTGGCACAACATCGGGAAGAAAGCCGATTTACACGCCCGATGACGCCAAGCATATTTTTATATGCGGTACTACAGGCAGTGGCAAGACTGTTGCACTTTCAAATTATATTAAAAGCGGAGTCGAAAAAGATTACCCCATGATGATTATAGACGGTAAAGGTGATACCGGAGACGGTTCTATTTATGATATCGTCAAAAGACTAAAGGGAAACAAAAGGCTGTATGTGGTAAATATGACGAACCCACTAAAATCGGACTTTTACAACCCTTTTCAGGGAGCAACGGCAACAATAGCCAAAGATATGCTAATCAATCTCACGGATTGGAGCGAGGAGCATTATAAATTAAATACCGAGCGATATTTGCAAAGGCTGTTGCAATTGCTTGTATTAAATGAAGCTCCATTATCTTTCAGGAGCATTATCAAAAATATGAGCATTGAAAAGTTTTCCAAGCTAAGCGGGGAACTGTCAAAAAAAGGCATAATAACCAAAGATGAACACTTAGACAACATAGCAATGAGTAAGGGCAGCGGCAGAATTGCTGAGAGTGCTTTTGCACGATTTAGCTTGATTGCTGAAAGCGAATTAGGGTACATATTCAATGAAACAGGGATAGATATTTACACAGCATTAAAAGAGAAAGCTATAATATTATTTATCCTCAATCCCCTGATTTTTCCCGAACTGTCACCATTAATCGGGAGATTGATATTGATTGACAGCAAAAAAGCGTTAAGCAATATGTTTGGTAACAATAACAGCAGAACATTTTTCATTATGGACGAAATCAATTCTTATGCTTCTCCTGTGCTAATTGACCTAGTAAACAAGAGCAGAAGTGCTAATATCACTTGTATTTTAGCAACGCAGAGCCTTTCTGATTTAGATTATGCTGTAAATGAAGCTTTTAAGGAGCAAATAATAGAGAACTGCAATAATTACATTGTCATGCGACAAAACAGCAGTATCAATGCCGAACATTGGGCTAATATCTTAGGCACAAGAAACGCAATGGAAGTGACCTATCAATTACAGCAAAAGGGACTGAACACAGCAGAAACGGGATTCGGCAGTGCAAAAAGGGTTAGAGAATATTTTTATCACCCTGACGATATAAAGGTGCTGAAAACAGGGCAAGGGATATTGTTATCAAAGGACAATCATTTTCACAGCAGGGTGATAATTTACAAGCCGTTTTGATTCCATATGTAGCGTCGTTTTTTATAGTCGTACAAAATTTCTGTGGGTGAAAATTTTCTTAACGCAAATCCGTCATTTGCTAAAAATTATCGCCCGCAAATTCTGTACTCCTTAAAAAACATTTTTACAATAGCAAAAAGCCTTTTGTCGGGATACGCACCCGAGAGTGCGACCTCCGGGGGCAATAATGGTGACTATGGGTGCAAGGATTTTCCTGTGTGTCCCGATTATAAATTTTTCTTGCGAAAATTTTACAATCGGTCAACACAGTTCCTCCTTGCTTGCTTCGTTGACGGTAATCGACCGCGCCGAGGGGGGCAAACTTCTAACGAAATTCGCCCCCCTCGGGTAGGCGAGGATACCGTCAAGGTGTAGCTGTGCCTATTTGTACTGGAGAGTATCTGTTAGTATATGTACCGTCACCAAGCTGTCCATATTCGTTATATCCCCAACCCCAAGCCCAAAGGCTTCCGTCTTTCTTCAGGGCTACTGTGTGTCCACCTGCCGTCACGCTTGACCAGTCTGTAGCTGTGCCTATTTGTACGGGAGAGTGTTTGTCAGTAATTGTACCGTCACCAAGCTGACCATGCCCATTATGCCCCCAAGCCCAAAGGCTTCCGTCTTTCTTTAGGGCTACTGTGTGAGCAGCACCCGCCGTCACGCTTGACCAGTCTGTAGCTGTGCCTATTTGTACGGGAGAGTGTTTGTCAGTAATTGTACCGTCACCAAGCTGACC
>WRKY01000002.1 GCA_009777895.1 Oscillospiraceae bacterium | reverse complement strand
CTTGATTTTCTGTGCTTCCACACAGCGGGCACTTACGTCCCGCTTTTTCCGTTTGCTTTTTCATGCCTATATTATACCACATTCAACGCAAAATGTCCACACCGCATGAAATGCAATGCGGGGTAGAAATCATAGTTAATAGGTTTTTCTTTGGCGTCAATAGACGGCGTATTGTCCCAATCTATCAAATGGCTGTCGTCTTGAAATATACGAAAAAGAAAATATTGCTTTTTCGATATTGGTTTACCGCCTGTTGAAAGAACATCTAGCTTGCAACACTCATATTTTCCCGCCAATAGGTTATTATTTTCGATAAAGGTTAAAAACTCCAAAGATACAAGCCATTCCCGTGTTTCTTGCGTATAAAAATCAAAAGCGATTTTACGTTCATTTTTGCAAACAAGGCGTAGTTCGGCAGGCAGCCTTAATTCGTCCGGAACAGGGATTCCGTGCTTCTTAGGACGATAAAACAGCCATTCCGTGTTATATAGCGGCTCCATCGGATTGTCCGGGTTAAATTCTTCGGTGTAAATCATATGAATATCGCTAGGTAAACCTTGCTCCTTATTCCCACTGTAAGGTTTTAATGTAGCGTAGATATTGTTGCTCATGTGTTACCTCCCTCCGGCGCGTCAATCGCACCCCGTGTTTTCGCCACGCCAAACGTATAAATGTATAATCTATGAACGCAAGCGATTCAATCAGCGTTATGAGGGTTAAAATGGTCCAAATCGCTTGCTCTTGGATGGATGTATAGTGTAACATTTTTCAATGAAAAAAGCAACAGTTTTTTGCTTGTTCACAAAAAATTAACTCGTGCGTTTGGCGTGATGTGTGGGGGGAGAACCGTATCAAAACTTTGATAATATAATCTCCTAACTTGGAAATCAACTTGTCTTTGCGGTGCATTTTCCATCTGACGTCGTCAAAAATGCTCGCAATACGAAAGTATTACTGCGCTTTTTTCCTTGCCAGACGAATAATATTCTCGCAAATCCCTAGCCGATTTTCAAGTTAATCGACTCTATAGCAACTTGACTTATTGAGAACTACAACAACAATGAACAAAATGATTGACAGCGTGTTCGGGTGTGATAGAATCAATAGCAATATTAACCGCTTCACATAAAGCATCAAAAGTGCGTGCTTTAAGTTTTCTCAAAATCGATTTTATTTCACTCCAAAAATTTTCAGTGGGATTGAAATCCGGTGAATATGGAGGTAAGTAGACGACGTTTGCACCAACCGCTTCAACCATTTCTGCTACACCGGTGACTTTATGTGATGAACAATTATCCATTATCAGAATATCACATGGGTTAAGATTAGGCACCACGAATTCTTCAAGATACTTCTTAAAAAATCCCCATTTAATGTACCCCCATAAACAATCGGAATCATCTCTCCGTTGGCTTTTACCGTTGACATTATTGAACGACGCTCAAAACGAAAATCCGGAACATAATCAACCACACGCTCTCCGCCAAACGCCCGACCGTAAAGTCGACTCATCCCACAGTTTATGCCCGTTTCATCAAGATAAATTAACCTCGATATTTCTATGTGTCCAATATATTCAAGCCATTCTCGTCGTTGTTCTTGGACATCTTCTCGTTGTTGTTCTTTTGGGTGAAGTGTCTTTTTTTAAAGTTTAAACCAATTTTATTTAACTTCTTTGAAAGACCCGACTCTGAAATTTCAAGATTAAATTCTTCAATCAACTCAAGCAAAGTTATATCAACTTTTTCTTTAATTCGTGCAATGATTTTTTCAAGAATGTCTTGCCCAAATACAGGTTTACGACCACGTGTATTTAAGTTTGATTCAAACGATGTTGCATCTTTGTAATTTTTCCATGTTTTAGTTACCGCACTTTTGCTTATCCTCAACCATTTAGCGATTTCGTCTTCCGTTTCTTTGTTTTTCTTATGAAAAATTATTTCTTCCCTCTTCTCGGGTGACAGCGGTTTCGGCATAATAATATACCCTCCTTTGCTATAATGAGTATATTATATCATATAGTATTCATTATGTCAAGTAGCTATAATGGTAGAGGTTTATATTTGAGGTAATAAGATAGCTCATCACCGAGGGAACTTGGTGATGGGCTGTTTGCTTGTGTGTAGACGCTTTTTATCTTTTTCCGCTTTCCAATTTTGCGCATTCTCTTGACGGTATAGTCGATTAACTTGAAAATCGGCTCAGGATTTGCGAGAATATTTTTTGTCTGGCAAGGAAAAAGCGCAGGAATACTTTCGTATTTCGAACATTTTTGACGACGTCAGATGGAAAATAAGGCGCAAAGACGAGTTGATTCTCAACTTAGGCGACTATAATGCGTCGCCTAAGACAAATTCTGCAAAATTGGGCTTGTTAAAAAACTGTCTTTCATTTTTATTATTGGATATTATTTATGGATTCAGATTGATTTGCACGCACGCCCTCACTTCTTCTTTTTCTTCTTCTCCTCAACGACCGTAGGCGGCACTTTGTCCTTAATGTCCTGACGAACTTTTGCCTCCACCTCGTCAGAGATCTCGGGATGCTCGGTCAAAAACTGCTTGGCATTGTCGCGACCCTGGCCCAAACGTATGTCGCCGTAGGAATACCAAGCGCCGCCCTTGGTAAAATAGCCGTAGCGTACACCCAAATCCAAAACCTCGCCTACCCGGACAATCCCCTGCCCGTACATCACGTCGAACTCCACCACATTAAACGGCGGCGCCACCTTGTTTTTCACAATTTTACACCGCGTCCGCGAGCCGATAAACTCTCCTTTCACGTCCTGAATAGGATCACCCTTTCGCACGTCAATACGCACGGAAGCGTAGAACTTCAGGGCGTTTCCTCCCGTCGTTGTTTCGGGATTGCCGTAAACAACACCGATTTTCATGCGCAGTTGGTTGATGAAAATAATCAGTGTATTGGACTTGGCAATAGCTCCCGCAAGTTTGCGCAGCGCCTGACTCATCAGACGGGCATGAAGTCCCACGTGGCTGTCGCCCATGTCGCCCTCAATCTCGCTTTTTGGCGTCAATGCGGCGACGGAGTCCACAACCACCACATCCAACGCGCCGGAGCGGGTCAGCGCCTCGGCGATTTCCAGAGCCTGTTCGCCATTGTCTGGCTGAGATACCAACAGTTCGTCTATGTTCACCCCTAAATTTTTGGCGTATTCGGGGTCAAGAGCGTGTTCAGCATCGATAAAGGCGCATTCGCCGCCCATTTTCTGGGCTTCGGCGACAACATGGAGGGCGAGGGTCGTTTTGCCTGAGGACTCGGGCCCATAGATTTCTACAATACGACCGCGAGGCAAACCACCGATACCGATTGCGGCATCGAGTCCGATTGAGCCTGTGGGAATCGCCTCGATATTCAGTGCGCTATTGGCTCCCAGGCGCATGATGCTGCCCTTGCCGTATGCCTTTTCAATCTGCAAAAGGGCTGTGTCCAATGCCTTTTGCTTGTCCTCCACAGGGTTGCTTTTTTCTTTTTCTTTCGCTGCCATGTTTTTTTGCTCCTTGTTTTGTGTTTTTTTCTAATTCACACTATGTTTATTGTGGGGCAAGTGTTTGATGAAAGGCGGATATTGTCCGCTGGCGCAAGCGGTGGGATTCGAACCCACGTGCCCTTGCGGGCAACCGCATTTCGAGTGCGGCGCGTTATGACCACTTCGCTACGCTTGCATTTTAGGAGAGCAGGGACCTCTGCATCTCCTGTCCGTGTTTATCTAAATGTGTAAGAACCTGTGTTCAGTAGATTAAAGAGAGTATTTTTGAGCGATTTTTTTGCCAAACGAAGCAAAAAACGCAGGAATGATTTTTTCATTTCGAGTATTTTTAACGAAGTTTGGCGGATAAAGCACCAAAAAGAAACTCTTTCAAGCTACTGAATACAGGTTCTAAGCTCTTATATCCTTGCTACACCCGTTTCCCTCGCCGCCTTGGCAACCGCCGCCGCAACGGCAGGACCCACACGCTCGTCAAAGGCTTCGGGGAGGACGTAATCTGCAGTCAGCTCGCCGTCGGGTATAATCTGCGCCAAAGCATAGGCGGCGGCGATTTTCATCTCATCGTTGATGTCACTTGCGCGGACATCCAACGCGCCGCGAAAAATCCCGGGAAACGCCAAGACGTTTTTAATTTGATTTGGGAAGTCGCTGCGTCCCGTCCCAACAACCGCCGCTCCCGCATTCAGAGCGAGGTCGGGCATAATCTCAGGGGTAGGGTTGCTCATCGCCATGACAATGCCATCCCTGTTCATGGATTTCACCATGTCCTGTGTGACGATATTCGGTGCGGAAACGCCGATAAATATGTCCGCGCCAACCATGGAGTCAGCAAGAGTTCCCTCACGGTTGTTAACGTTGGTGATTTGCGCAATCTCTTTTTTCGCGGGATTGTCCGCCTTCTCCACAGTGACAATGCCGTGCCTGTCCACCAACAACTGATCTTTCACACCGATTTTGTGAAGGAGCTTGGCAATAGCTACACCGGCCGCACCCGCACCGCAAATGACTATCGTGCAGTCCTTCATGCTCTTGCCCACGATTTTCAGGGCGTTAATAACCGCCGCAAGACAGACTACCGCCGTGCCGTGTTGGTCGTCGTGGAAGATGGGGATGTCGCATTTTTCCTTGAGCTTGCGTTCAATTTCAAAACAGCGCGGCGCAGAGATATCCTCCAGATTCACGCCGCCGAAAGATCCCGCCAACAGAGCGATGCAGTCCGCAATTTCGTCCGCATCCTTGCTGCGTACGCAAAGGGGGATGGCGTCCACGCCGCCGAACGCCTTAAATAGTACGCATTTGCCCTCCATGACGGGCATTCCCGCTTCAGGACCGATGTCGCCAAGCCCAAGTACTGCCGTACCATCGGTGACCACCGCCACGGTGTTCCAACGGCGGGTGAGATTATAGCTCTCGTTGATATCCTTTTGTATTTCGAGGCAGGGTTGGGCGACGCCTGGGGTGTACGCCAAGGATAGGGCTGTTTTGTCCGTGACTTGGGCGCGGGGGGTGACCTCCAGTTTGCCTTTCCACTGCCTGTGGAGTTTGAGTGATTCCTGTGCGTAATTCATTTTTTCCTCACTTTTTAGATTTTTTTTGGGGGATTCTCGTAAGATAGTTTACTCAGCCCGCATAGGTCGGACAGCAACTCCTTGTGCGGTCAGATACTCCTTCAGCTCCTCCACGGAAAAATTGCGTTCCAAACGGGGAGAATAGAGCATACTGCTTATAATTGCCGCCTGAGCCTGGGTTGTTTTGAACAGATCCCGCAAATGCTCGGGCTGTCCCGCACCGCCTGATGCGATTAGCGGTACGGACACCGCCGCCTCGGCTTTTTTCATCAGCTCAAGGTCGTATCCCGCGCAAGTGCCGTCGCAATCAATGCTGTTCAGACAAATCTCACCGGCGCCAAGCTCCTGCCCCCGGCGTATCCACTCGATGCCGTCCAGTCCCGTCGCCACTCTTGCCCCGTCAATATACACCTCGTAACCGCTAGGCATAGACGGCGTGCGCTTTACCTGTGTGGACAGTACCACACACTGGGCGCCGAACGCCTTCGACCCCTGGGTGATGATGTCGGGGTTGCGTACAGCCATGGAATCCACGCTGATTTTCTCAGCGCCTGCTTTCAGCGCCTCATACATATCCGAAAGGGTCTTGATCCCGCCGCCCACGGTGAAAGGGATGAAAACACAGGCGGCGACGCGTTTCACTGTTTCAATGTCGATTGGCCGCTTCTCCGCGCTGGCGGTTACGTCGTAAAAAATCAGCTCGTCAATCTGTTTTTCATACATAGACAGCGCTAGCTCCTCCGCCGCCCCCACGTAAATATTGTCCTGAAACTGCACAGCCTTTGTGACATTGCCGCCGATGATATCAAAGCAGGCGATTAGGCGTTTTGTAAGCATTATGCCTCCTCCAAAAATGTTCTCAGCAGGGCAAGACCCGCTTCGCCGCTTTTTTCAACGTGGAATTGGGTGCCGTAAATATTTTCGCGGTTAATTGCCGAGCAAAATTCGCCGCAATAATCGGTAACACCCCAAATATCGGCGTTGTCTTCAGGGCGGCAGTAGTAGGAATTGACGAAATAGAAGTGGTCTTTTTTAGCGGGGATGGACGCCGATTTGACAAAATTGACTTCGTTCCAACCCATTTGCGGCACGCGCACTTTTCCGCTGTCGAATTTATGTACTCTGCCTTTGAGCCAACCAAGGCAGGGGGTGTCCTCCTCCGCGCTGTGTTCAAAGAGTATTTGCAGCCCCACGCAAATCCCAAGAAACGGGATTTTTTTGCCCCGGATTTCCTCATCAAGGGCGGCGAGCATATCCATCTCTCTCAGGGAATCCATAGTCGCCCTGGCGCTGCCGACTCCGGGGAGGATGATATGGGTTGCCTGTGCTAAATCCTCACCGCAGCTGACAAACTGTGCCGTCAGCCCCAGTTTTTCCACAGCGTGCATGACACTCGGCGCGTTGCCTGCCTTGTAGTTGATGATTTTTATCATGGCATTTCCCCTTGCTTGGTCTGTTGGGTATATTATAGCATATTTTGGGGCGTTTGTCCAAAATCAGGGTATCAGGAGGGAGGATACAGGAGTGAGGGGACATGGGTGGGGGTACAAGAGGTGGTAGAGATTCCAAGCCTCACAACTTTCTTACCCAATCCGGAAGCGATTGCCCGCCTCCCGCCTCGCCGCGCCGAAAAGCTCAAGCTCTGTCACCGCCGCCAAAACGTCGTTGACGGGCAAAGCGCAAGCACGGGAAATATCGTCCGCGCCGAGGGCATCCTCACCCAAGACGGCGAACACTCTCTTGGCGTTTTCAGTGCATTCATCGGGGCATTTTGCGAGGGATACAGTCTCCATTTTTTCTTGTGTATAAGGCTTTTTGGGGGAGATTTTCTCCGCTTTTTTTCCTGTTTTAATTCTTTTCTTTTTGGGGTTTTCCTTAGGCGGAATGTACTCAGGCGCCCGCTCCAAAACCGTGTCCGCCCGCTCCATATCCACAAGCCCGGGGAAGCGCAGATTATAGTCCTCAAGCACATCATAGGCGGAAAAAATAGGCTTCGCCCCCTCGCGAATGAGCTTGTTGGAGCCATTATTGCCGCTCTCTGAGATGTCCCCGGGGACGACAAACACGTCCCGCCCCTGCTCCAGGGCAAACCCCGCTGTAATCAGCGACCCGCTGCGTTCCCCCGCCTCGATGACCAAAACACCGCGGCTCATCCCCGAAATTATGCGGTTGCGTATGGGAAAATTGCGCGGTACGACCTGTGTCCCCATCGGAAATTCTGTTATCAATACACCGTTTTCGGCGATTCTCTTGCGCAATGGCGCGTTCTCGCTCAGGTAGTTGGAGTCAAGTCCCGCCCCCAGTACGGCGACGGTTTTGCCAAGTCCCATCAGCGCACCCTCGTGTGCTGCGCTGTCCACTCCCAACGCGCCGCCGCTGACAATCAATGCCCCTGCGCCGGTGAGTGACACGCACAAGCGGTTGGCGATTTTTCGGCTTCTGTAACTTGCGTTGCGCGTACCTACCACGCCCAAAGGCATGGGGTGGCTCAAAATTGAGATGTCTCCGTGACAAAAAAGGGCAAGGGGTGCGTTGGTGATGGTACGCAAAAGTGCGGGATATTCTGGGCTTTCTGGGGTCAATATCCACCAACCCTTGGCGGCAGCCGAGCGTATCATCGGCGCGAAATCCTTGGGGTTACACTCCCGCATTGCCAATAATTGACGCGGAGTGAACGCCGCACTCAAGGCGCGGGCGTTGGCGCTCGCTTCCCAGACCTGCACCGCGCTGTCAAATGCGCTGAACATATCCGCCGTGTTTGCTCCCGCCCCCATGGAGTGTTGCAGCCATAGCCAATAAGCGGCAGTTTTACGCGGGTTTTCGCCAGTTTTTGTTTTGTCCATTTTTGTCCCATTCTTGCTTTTTATTGTGTAAAGTGCTATACTATGACTGGGCTTACCCCAAAATAATTTTTTCTTCAGACATTACAAGCAAACTCTCATTTTCAACTGTGCCATAATGTAATCCCGTTGTGTTGGCGGCACGACTTACATCGAAAGGACATAACCATGCGTAAAAAAATTACTCTCGTACTCTTTGGCGTGTGCCTAATTGTTGGCGCAAGCCTGTATTTTCTCAGCGAACTGGAGATTATTCCCATCGCGTTTAACGGTTGGTGGGCGATGCTCATAATCGTCCCTGCCCTGGCGGATATGGTTGCCCGCAAAGTGCAAATCTGGAATGTATTGCTGCTGATTTTTGGGGTGTGGCTCTTTATGAGCCAGCAGAATTGGGATTGGCTAAACCCCAGAGTAATGGACGCCTTGGTAATCCTGCTCATCGCCGTGGCACTTGGTCTTTTGCTCATCGCCCGAGCCCTGCGCAAACCGATCCCTCCGGCTAATGTTTGGCAACAGCCGCCCCAAGATTTCCAATCCGGGCAGGCTTGGCAACCCCAACATGGGGCTCCTCCTGCTTACACCTCGCCTGCAAATCCCGCAACGGACAACAATCCCCGCCCCGACTACAGCGCGTATTTTTCCACCAACGCTTTTCGCAGCGAGTGTCCGGCGTTGGAAAATGTCCAGTCGGTGACTATCTTTGGCGGCTCCCATGCGGACTTGACATCGGCGGGATTTTACAACAATTCCGTGGTGAACGTGACGGCAGTTTTCGGCAATGTAGAGATAGTTTTCCCGCAAAATGTCAATGTCTACGTTGAAGCGACCACACCTTTCTCCACTGTAAACAATCAAATCCGCCGCCCCTTTGACGAGTCACTGCCCACGGTAACGGTCAAATGTTTTGCAATGTTTTCTACGGCGCAAGTCAGGTAATCAGGTTATATCAATATTCCCGCGTCAGCCCAATAACCCGCCCCAAGATGGATAACTCGTCGGTGCAGTAAATTGGCTCATAGTCGTCGTTTTCGGGTTGGAGACGGAAGCCGTCGTCCTCGTAATAGAAAGTTTTCACTGTCGCCTCGTCGTCCAAAAGGGCGACCACAATATCGCCGTCGCGAGCTTCGGGGGTTTGGTAGACAAAGACGATGTCGCCGTCCAAAATAGCGGCGTCAATCATGCTGTCGCCCCGTACACGCAGGGCGAAGAGTTTGTCTGTGCGCCGAAAAGAGCCGGTGTAGGGTATGTATTTTTCAACCTGTTCCACGGCGAGGATGGGCCGCCCGGCGGTGACGGTTCCCAATATGGGAATTTGCGGTAAATCCTCCTCATTGGGCGGCGGATTGGTCAGCCGCAGGGAGCGTTTGCGCATTTTATCCCACTGGACAAAACCCTCTTCCTCCAGTTTTTTCAGGCAATTTTGCACGCTAGAAGTTGATTTCAGTCCCACCGCCTGGGCAATTTCTCGCACCGTGGGCGGAACGCCCGTGCCGTGCCGCTCTTGGAGAAAAGCCAAAACCTTTTGGGCGCTTCTCCCCTTGGGCATTTTCGGCTCGATGCAGAGATTATGTAACATAACGCACCTCGTTTTGTTTGTTTTTGTCGAAAATTAAGTTGTCTGCCTATATTATAGCACATTTGTTTTGGAAATGCAAACATTTGTGCATGGCAAGGTGTCTACCCTCCCACAAAAAGCACCCTCTAACTTAAAAGAGAGAGCTTTTTATAGTCGATTAGCTTGAAAATCGGCTCAGGATTTGTGAGAATATTTTTCGTCTGGCAAGGAAAAAAGCGCAGGAATACTTTCGTATTGTGAGCATTTTTGACGAAGTCAGATGGAAAATAGACCGCAAAGATCAATCAATTTACCACCTTATGCCTCACAGGGGGCGTGTCCTTGGTCAGCACGTCAAACACGAACCCCTGCTTTTTGAAGTACTTGATGATTTTCGGCAACGCCTCAAGAGTATTGGTCATATCGTATCTGTCATGCATGAGCAAGATGATGTCGTCCTCTCGCTTTTCAACGCTTTCTTTTATGTTTTTCAGGATTTTTTTCTCGCTGAAAGGCTTGCCGTTCTCGAACCACGTGTCGCCGGAATCGCAATTCCAGTCGAAGTAAACCAACCCGCGTTTTTCGCTTTGTGCGACAAGGCGCTGCATTATACCCTCGGAATACTTGCGGCTCACAGTGTTGCTCCCGCCGCCGGGAAAGCGTATAATTTCCGCGTCCTGTCCAGTGTTTTCCTTGACAATATCCGCTATTTTATCCATATCTTTCCAAAAAGATTTTGTGGATTCGTATATGTCTTTGTAGTCGTGACTTGCGCTGTGCAATCCAATTACGTGTCCGCTTCTGAAAATATTGTCAAGCTCGTGATCATATTTGGTGTCTATAACAAAAAATGTCCCATGTACTTTGTGTTTTTTAAGCACCGCCAAAAAATCTTTTGTGAGCTTGGAAGGTCCGTCGTCAAAGGTCAGATAGACCCTGCGGCGGGGAGCGACGTTGTCTATATGTACACTCTCGTTTTTCACGCTGTCGTGATTGGCGGCAGCGGTGGTTGACGTCGTAGGTGCGGGCAGAGTAGTGGTTGTGGTGGTCGGCGCGGTTGTGGTCACAGTCGTTGTGGTTTCTGTTACCTCCACGCTCGCCGGTAGCATACTACTAAAACCGCCGCCAATGAAAAAAAGACACACGCCAAAAATGCCAATGCTAATCGACAGCAGTTCCAGCAAAATGCGCTTCTTTTTATTTTGATATGTTATTTTCATGGCGTATTCTCACAGAAAAAATGGTGAGTTTAATAATAACACATTTTTCGCCAAAAATCAACAACAAAAGTGTAACATTTTTAATAAATTTTACAAAAGGGAAGATGATGGTAACTTTCTTGTTTACGCATTATAGTCGATTTTCAGGTTAGGAGACTATAATCTCACTGCTCACTTGAAACGCCACGCCCAAACCCGTGCGGGGGCTAACGGCTCAAAAACGGGTCTTGCGCCGTCAATGAACTCGGGCAGGGGTTGCGCAGGGGCGTTTCGATTTTGCGGGCACACCTCCTGGCAGATATCGCAACCCCATAACACGCCGCTGTGCCGCGCTAATGCCTCCCTGTCCGCGTCCTTGCGTTGGGAACGAAATGACAGACACTTTTCCGTATCCACTTTGCCGTTGCCGATGGCGTTTGCGGGGCATTTTTTCTCGCAAATGTCGCAGTCGCCGCAGGCGTTTTCCCTGACATCGTGACCTCTCTTTGCGCCAAACTCACCTGGAGGCAAATCGCTGACAATGCATCCCAAAAATACCCAACTGCCCCATCTCGGGTGGATAAACAGGGCGTTTTTGCCAATTTGTCCCAGACCGCACAGAACGGCGGCGGGTTTTTCGGGTATGGGTGAGTTGTCCGTGAAGGGGACAAAGAGGTTATGAGGATAGGTTTTTTCCAATAGTTTACAGGCTTTTTCAAGGCGAGCCAACACAAGCTTGTGGTAGTCCTCCACCACGGCGAATCGGGCGACATTGCGCTGACGATAGTGTTCCTCGGGCAGGAGGTAAGGAAACACCGCCGCGACGACGCTTTGGGGGTTTTGGGGCAAACGCGCCAAGGCGCGGCAGTGGATTAGATGCGGTTCGAGGAGCTCAAAGCCGCACACGCCGTAGTCGGGTAAGATTTTTGATAGCATAAAATCACCTTGCTTGAAACCATAAATGAATGCGAAAATTCCTGCTTAAGCTATTGAAGAGCGCTTCTAAATCCCACTGCTAGCCCGGGCATTGCAATCAAGCCCGGCAATATTGCCCGCCAAAAACTCATAATATCCCTGTGCGCCAATCATGGCACCGTTGTCGCCGCAAAGGGCGAGTTCAGGGAGAAAAAGCTCAATCCCGGCTGCGGTGCAGCGCTCTGTCATCATCTCACGCAGACGGCTGTTAGCACACACCCCTCCCGCCAAAACCAACGGTTCGTTCGCGGAATATTTTTCCGCCGCCGCCATGGCGTGATCCGCTAAATAGGCGCAGACACTCTCCCGGTACGAGGCGCAAAAGTCTTGGGTGTTCACGGTAACACCTTTTTGTTTACAGTTGTTCAGGAGGTTCAGTCCTGCGGTTTTCAGCCCAGAAAAGCTGAAGTCGAGGGTATCGCCGCTCAAACGCGGGCGGGGAAATTTATAGGCGCCCCTGTCGCCTGTCGCCGCCCTGTCCATGTGCAAGCCCCCTGGGTAGGGAAGCCCCAAAGCGCGGGCGATCTTGTCCATCGCCTCCCCTGCCGCATCGTCGCGGGTCAGAGCGAGCACCTGGAAATGGGTGTAATCACTCACGCGGACAATATGGCTGTGTCCGCCTGAGGCGATGAGGGCGATGAAAGGCGGCTCTAAATCCGGATATGTGAGGTAGTTGGCGGCGACGTGAGCCCGCAAGTGATGTACCGGTACTAGGGGCAAGCCCGTCGCCATACACAACCCCTTGGCGAAATTCAGTCCCACCAACAACGCGCCGATTAACCCCGGCGCTGCAGTTACCGCCACCGCGTCAAGGTCGCTGTAGTCAATATCAGCCTCCTCCATCGCCTGTGTCACCACCAAAGCGATAGCTTCCGTGTGCATACGCGAGGCAATCTCCGGCACTACTCCGCCGAAACGTTGGTGTGCATCAATTTGTGACGCTACAGCACTGGACAACAGACGCCGTCCATCCGCCACCACCGCCGCCGCAGTTTCGTCACAGGAGGATTCGATTGCCAAAATTTGCTTTGCGGCACATATTTTCTTGGACATCCGGGCACAGCACAATTCCTGTTCGTTCATCACTCACCCCTGATTACAGTCTTGCCCTGCTGACCTGAGGGGACGATGCCGATATAACCCTTGCCCTGATTGAGACGCAGTTCTTGCCCCGCCGCGTTGTAAAGCTTCAGTGCGTCATGGGGTTCACCCTTTTTCCAAGTGATTGCCTCCCACGCCCCCGCTGAAATATAGACCCCTTTGCCGCCGCCAAGCTCAATGTCCACCCGTCCTTTTCCGTCCAAGGCTTTCACGTTAACATAGAGCAGGACAATGTTGCCGACCTCCCGCTGCTTGCCGTCCCCATCCTGCACAAAGGGTTTCCCCCCAAGGGATTGGGCGTATAGCTGTGTTTCGGGATTATAGGCGAAAGAGTAGCGGTAGCTGTTCGAAAACTGAAAGTCCACGCCGTATGCCGCGCCGTCTGCGGGGGTACGGGGCAAGGCGCTGAACTGGAAAGGTATGAGCTTGTCCCCGTGGAGCTCCTGCCGCCAACCCTTTGCCTCCAAACCCGCCATGATGTCCGTGCCGCTAGTGTAACCTGTATGCTCAAGAGCCACACCCCGTGAGCGTCTGTCTTTGTCGCGGAAGAAATATTTTCCCGAATAGCTCATGCCATCAAGGTGGTGAATACCCCTATTCCTGAGGACCTCATACGCCTGAGGACTGCCTCCCCAGTGGATAAAAAAGCTGTCAAAACCCTCGGCAATCTCCACAAAATCGTGACGCGCCGAGCGAATGGGTCCAATTTTCGGTATGGTATTTGGGTCGGCGTACATGAAAAACAGACGGGTAATCCCTCCCTCCACCATGGTTTCCAGGATGATGTCAGGGGAACACAGACCCCACTGCGGACGCGCCGCAGGGGCGTTGTTGACCATCACCGACACAGGGCGTTTCCCCCCGCGATCCGGGTGCAAATCTTTCAAGCCTGTGAGTGGGTTAATCAGGTAATCCATCCCCGGTATCGGTTCGGTGGTGGGTTCGGTGGGCAGGGGAGGCGGGACGATGCTGTCTTTCATGTTGGTAATAACCAAAGCAAACACCGCCGCCAAGGCTATCAGTGCTGCGAAAACCGTACCGCCGATTATGAAAATCCTGCGGCGTTTTATATGCCGCTGCTTGGACTCCAAAGTTAGGGGAGGAATCAGGTTTTCCTCCCCTAAATTTTCGGGCTCTTCACCCTCAATGTCCTGCTGTATTTCGTTGTTTTGTTCTTCCATTAATTGCCTCGTGTACTGGATTGCTATATTCTAGCTTAGTAACTGTAACGTTCACATCTGAAAGTATACCCCAGATAATGGACCATAGACTTATGGGCTGTCTAAAATCCATTATCTAGAATACAGGATCTATTAATCTGGCAGCAGATTTTCGGTAATCACGTCGAAAATCTCCGTGGGATCGGTATCCTCGTTAATGCCGAAGTTGTCCTCGATGACCTCCTCGATGGTGTCCTCAAGTTCGGTGTAAAAGGCGTCACGCTCCGCCTTGCGGGCTTCTTTGGGCGTGAGTTCTTTGTAGGCGGGTACCGGCGCGTCAGCGACCGCTGCTCCGCCGAGTGCTGCACCGCCTGCGGCGACAGCCACCCGTGCTGAAGACGGCACTACCACCTCGCCGTCGGTGAGCATGATGCCGATGAGTTGGGAAAACTCCGTGACGAAGTCTGTTATGTCATAATTTTCGTCCTCATCGTCCGCAAGCCAGCTTGCCAAGTTGTCAAATGTAATTTCCGTCATGGGATAAGCTCCTTATTCTAAGCTCCACTTTTACACTCACTATTCTAACACAGAAAGGAAGATTTTTAATGCTGTATTAGAAAATTAGCGTGAAAATAACTCTTATAGTCGATTAACTTGAAAATCGGCTCAGGATTTGCGGGAATATTTTTCGTCTGGCAAGGAAAAAAGTGCAGTAATACTTTCGTATTACGAGCATTTTTGACGACGTCAGATGGAAAATAGACCGCAAAGACCAGTTGATTTTCATGTTAGGAGACTATACCATAGGAAAAATTCACCTAGTGTTATGCAGCCGCAACCGGTAGTTGCGCAATTCTACAATCAGTTGCGCAATTGCAAACCAAAGTATATTGCGATTGCTGTTCAGTTGTGTTATACTATATTCAGGCATGAAGCTTGCGTGCTAATTTTTTGAAAATATAGTCGATCAACTTGAAAATCGGCTCAGGATTTGCGGGGATATTTTTCGTCTAGAAAGGAAAAAAGCGCAGGAATACTTTCGTATTACAAGCATTTTTGACGAAGTTAGATGGAAAATAGACCGCAAAGACTAGTTGATTTTCATGTTAGGCGGCCATACTAAAGGAGAAAATATGAATATCGAAATTGCTAACAGACTGTTTGAATTGCGCAAGAAAAACGGTTTTTCACAAGAAGATTTGGCGGAAAAAATTGGCGTGAGCCGTCAGGCAATCTCCAAGTGGGAGAGAGCGGAAAGCTCGCCGGATACCAATAACCTAATCGAAATTTCCCGTCTTTACGGCGTTTCTCTTGACGAATTGCTCTTCACCACGGAAACTGTAAACAGTGAGAAAGAGCGTACAGGGGACTCGATTTCCATCACTCCCGAGGGCATACACATTGTTGACAAAGACGGCGCTCAGGTGCGTTTGAACTTGAAAGAGGAAAAAAAAGATTTCGCCACACGCGCCGGTGAAACCTGGGAAAAGACCCGCGAACCCTTGCGTAAAGTAATCCTCGCCGCCCTGCCCGCACCAATAATCGTCACCGCTTTGTACGTCGCAATTGGATACACTTTCAACCAGTGGACACCCACCTGGCTTTTGTTCCTGATGATTCCCATATACTACCAATTGCTCCTCATGGTCAAGGTTAAGGGAAAGCAACGCAAGCTCAACTGTTTTCCTATTGCGCTGATTTGCTTGGTGATTTTCCTGATATTGGGTTTACTTTTCGGCTTGTGGCACCCCGGTTGGCTTGTTTTCCTAGTAATACCTCTTTATTACGTCATCGTCAACGCGAAAGTCCGGGAAGAGCAATAAAGTTGTAGTCTACTCAAATTCCTCACTCCCGCAAAAAAGTCCCAACCGCCTAATATCAACCTCAATATCAATCCCGCACAGCAACGCCCCGGCAAGCAACGCCGCGTTGAGGTTTTTTGTGTTCCCCGCGTCAAGGACACAGTTTAAGGTAAGGGTGCTTTTTTCGCGTTCAATGGCAAAAGAATGCACAAAGTCACAAAGGTTCACCTGCTTTGTGCCGCGCTTACTGCGCTTTTCGGCTAAGAGTTCACCATTTTCCAAAGGCCCGCTGACCTGCTCCAAAAGCTCCAGCGCCTGTTTTTCATCGCCGCAATGGAAGTCAATACGATAACTTGCCAGGGAGATTTCACGCGCCTTTTTAATCGGCACGGTGACGTCAACGACCTGTACGTCCTCGGGCAAAACCCTGTTCAGCGCGGCTTTCAGCTCCTCAAAGGACATCTCTTCCACAAGACGAATGTCCACCGGTTCACGCTCTCCCGCCTGTCCCAAAGGGAGGGGGAGTGCGAAAGTCATGTAGGGGTGAGGATTGAAGCCCTCGGTGTACCACAGGGGCAATCCCGCCCTGCGTACGGCGCGGGACATCAGGCGGTTCATGTCAAGATGGGATATGTAAATCGCCTTTCCCGCCTTGCTGAACCAGATGCGTACAGGGCAAGGAGTATTCAGGAGGGAGGGTTCAGGAGGGAGGGATGTAGCCACTGCGTTTTCACTCACCGCCTGTTGAGCGCTGACTGCCGGCTGCTTACTACATTTGTATCCGCAAGCGGCGCACTTTTCACGGCAGTTCGCTGTGGTTTCCCCCGCCAACGCCCGCTGATTTTCCCGCTCTAAAAACGCCGTTGATATGCCGTAATCAAGGTGACTCCAGGGCAGGATTTCCGTATACTCCCGCTGTCTGTTGGCATAAAAAGTTATGTCCAAGCCCGCGGCGGAAAAGGCATCCAACCAACGGTCAAAATTGAAATGCTCGTCCCAACTCTCAAAACGCGAACCCGCCCGAAAGGCGTATTCGAGCACCGCCCCAAGCCGCCTGTCTCCACGGGCAAACGCCCCCTCCAACAGCCCCATTTTCGCGTTGTGCCGCCCAATATTTACCTTGCGGGTTGTCAGGGAATCGCGCAGAAGTTTTTGCTTCTGCTCAAGCTCATCAAGGCTAGCCTGTGCCGCCCACTGAAATGGTGTAAAGGGCTTGGGCACAAAACAAGCACAGCTGAGATTCACCCGCACCGCCTTGCCCTTGGGCTTATTAGGATTGCGGTAATACTCGTCCACAACCGCCTGTGCCAAGCGAGCAATTCCCGCAATGTCATCGGGGGTTTCCGTGGGCAAACCCATCATGAAATAGAGCTTCACCGCCGTCCAACCTCCCGCGAACGCCTGCCGCGCTGTGGTGAGAATCTCCTCGTCGCTGATATTCTTGTTAATCACGTTGCGCAGCCGCTGTGTCCCCGCCTCCGGGGCGAATGTCAAAGAGGATCGCCGCACGCTCTGTATCCGCTCCATCAAGTCCTGAGGGAAATTGTCCATGCGCAGTGAGGGCAGGGAGAGATTAGTCTTGTCGTCTTGAGTCCAGTCCAGAAGCCGCTCCAGTAATTGGGGCAACCGAGTATAATCACTGGTGGACAGTGAACACAGTGATAGCTCGTCATAGCCGCTGACAGCGCACTGTATGCGGCACTGCTCATCCAATAATTGAGGGGATTTTTCGCGAATTGGGCGGTAGATATATCCCGCCTGGCAGAAGCGGCAACCGCGGCTGCATCCCCTGAAGATTTCCTGCGTAGCGCGGTCGTGGATCGTTTCCAGATACGGCACAATCACGTTTTCGGGGGTGAACATCCCGTCGAGATTTTTCACAAAACGCTTTTTGGGGCGTTGAAAGTCGTTTTCTCCTCGGCGATTTATCGCTTTGACAGTACCGTCAGGCTTGTAGTCTATACTATATAGAGAGGGTACATAAATCCCCTCAATTTGAGCGGCGGCGGTGAGAAAAGCGGTCTTGTCGTTTTTCCAGTCAAGTTTTGTGTACAATTCTAAAAGTTCCGGCAGAATCTCCTCTCCCTCACCCAACACGAATAGGTCGATGAAGTCCGCCAACGGCTCGGGGTTACAGGCACAGGGTCCGCCTGCGATGACAAGGGGGAAGCCCTGGCGTTCATCGGCTCGCAGGGGCAAGCCCGACAAGTCCAAAACGTTCAGTATGTTGGAGTATGACAGCTCATATTGCAGCGTGAAGCCCAATATTTGGCATTCGCTGACAGGGCGGTGAGTTTCAAGAGAAAACAGTGGGATTTCCTCGCGGCGCATCTCCTGTTCCATGTCCGTCCAGGGTGCGAAAACCCTCTCACACAGCCAATCCCTCCGGGAATTGACAAGACCGTACAAAATCCGTAAGCCCAAATGACTCATGCCAATTTCGTATGTATCGGGAAAGCACAGCACAAAACGCAGCGCATCCGCTTTTTCGCAAGCGTCAGCACTGCCGAACTCCCCGCCCGCATACCTTCCGGGTTTTTGCACGCGGGCAAGGGCGCGTTTGATTTTACTGTTCAAAAGAATACTCCTATATGTTAGGGCTTGTCTGAAAATTTAAAACGCCGAATACTTTGAGGTAAAACGGACAAGTTATTTTATTTTTCAGACAGCCCCTAGTTTGCTGCATGAGAAAAGTATAGCATTTTTTGGCTGTAAAAGCAAGATAACCCGGAGCCTGCCCGCGGGAGATAAAACGGACAGCTTTTGAGCGAATTTTGTTTCAGGCAAAAAATCGCTCAAAAATTGTCTGTTTAATCTACTGAATACAGGTTCTTAAAAGAGCAGATTTTGGACATTCAACTCTTCATCAGTCAAACGTACAATGTCAATTAATTCGGCAGGTCCTTCACGCGGCACGAAAATATAAATGTGCACAAGCCAAGGTTCACCTACAACCGATGGAGGTCCAGGAATCCTTGCGACTGCGGTAAAGCGATATTCCAACCCGCCGGAAACGCGCCGCACTCTAACGCGCGTCGGCTCATATATGACGCCGACAATGCCCTCCATAGCTTCTCGGAAAATCTCTAAATCCCTTTGTGTGACTTCACGCTCTCCCAGCGGTCTTTGCTCTGAATGGTTGCAGCAACATACGCAGCGGCAACAACGGCAACATCTGTTACAGAAAAACATCTAAATCATCCTTTTTTATAAAATGCAATCAGGTGCGCACCTGATTGCATTTTATGCGCCGAAGCCGGACAAGGTGTCAGAAGATGCACTTAAGCACTATAATCCCGTAAGCCGCCACACATAACGTTTCCTCATTTCGCCATTACAACCGCCCTGCTCTCTCTAATCACGTGTACCTTGATTGTGCCTGGATAGCTCAACTCGTCCTCAACGCGGCGGACAATACTGTTCGCCATGATGGTCATCTGGGCGTCGTTGATGTGGTCGGGATTGACGACGATGCGAACCTCTCGCCCCGCCTGCATAGCAAAAGCGGTCTCTACGCCCTCAAAGGACTTGGCGATGTCCTCCAAATCACGCAGACGCTTAACATATTGCTCCACGTTGTCGCGCCTTGCGCCTGGACGCGCGGCACTGATAGCATCCCCTGCCTGCACCAAAAAAGCGGCGAGCGTGCGGGGTTCAACATCTCCGTGGTGGGCTTCAATAGCGTGTAGGACATTAGCGTTTTCACGGCGTTCCTTGGCGTATTCAACACCCAAGGTCACGTGTGAGCCTTCGCTCTCATGGTCAAGAGCCTTGCCGATATCGTGCAGAAGTCCTGCACGCTTCACAAGTTTCACGGTTGCGGGGTCACAACCCAATTCAAGCGCTATCAATCCCGCAAGATGGGAAACCTCCAAAGAGTGCTTCAGCACATTCTGCCCGAAACTTGTGCGATATTTCAGTCTGCCCAAAAGGCGGACAATATCGGGATGCATATTGGGAACGCCCGTCTCAACGAGGGCGGCTTCTCCCGCGCGTTTTACCTCGTGTTCAATCTCCCGCTTTGCTTTGGAGAACATCTCCTCCACCTTAGCGGGGTGAATACGCCCGTCGGCGGCGAGTTTTTCTAATGTTATTGCGGCGATTTTGCGTCGTACAGGGTCAAAACAGCTGACGGTGATCACGTCCGGGGTATCGTCGATGATGAAATCCGCGCCAGTCAGGCTCTCAAGCACCTTGACGTTGCGTCCCTCACGCCCGATAACCCGTCCTTTGATCTCGTCACTGGGCAGAGCCACAGAAGATACGGTGGTTTCAGCACTGTGATCCGCGGCACAGCGCTGTATCGCCGTCGCCAAAATCTGTCTGGCGCGCATCTGCGAGTCCTCAGAGGTGCGTTGGGCATTTGCCTGAACGCGCATCGCTTTTTCATGTGTCAGCGTTTCGTCAAGCTCTGTGAGCAACTTTTCACGGGCTTGATCCCGGGTCAATCCCGCAATCACCTCAAGCTCGGAAAGCTGTTTATCACGCGCTGTTTCCGCCTCCTCAAGAGCTTTTTTCACTCTCTCGTTCTGCTCCGCCAACTGTTCTTCACGCTTCTCTTGGCGGTCAATTTTCCTATCCAAGCTCTCCTCTTTTTGCGCCAAACGGTTCTCCTGACGTTGGATGTCCGACCGCCGCTCGCGCGATTCCTTATCAAGCTCCGAGCGCAAACGCTGCATCTCATCTTTAGCCTCCAAAAGGGCCTCTTTTTTCTTCGCCTCCGCCTGACTCATAGCATCGCCGATTATCCGTGCCGCCTCTGCTTTGGCGTTGCCGGTGGTTTGCTCGTCGCGTTTTTTGCGTATCGCCATGCCAACGACAATACCGATAACTCCTGCAACAAGAAATGTGACTGCAATTAGCAGTCCTACTAGCCATGTTTCCATATAGTCCTCCTTGAAATTGACCTTCTTGGAATATACGTTCGCGTCCGTAATTCCCGAATTAGGTCTATTGATTTTTGGGATTTTCACAACCCACAACAGGCACCCAGTACCTCATCGTTAAGGAACTGCGCGGGAGTGTATTTGGCGTTGCTGATATTCCAACAAGTCCGTTTATACTGCCTAAAGCCGCCTGAAAGCTCCACAAAAATAAACCCATAGGTTACGCAAGGGTAGGGGTACACAGGGTATTTTATCAGAGCATATCTTTTCCGCAAAGAGGGGACAGAACCAAATTTTTCTTAACCTTTCAGCACCATTAGCGGCAATCTACTGTATACGCTAATAAGTATACCCTATATTGGGTAAGTTTGTCAAGTGATTGTGAAGTATTTTTTAGATTATTCGAACTCAATTCTCAGCGCTCAATTGACTTTCTCGCGCCAAACTGGTACAATATTATGGTAAGAAATGCAAAACAGCAAGAACCAACAAGGAGTACAAAAATGAACAAAAACCTACGTATCCCCGTGATTGCGGGCAACTGGAAGATGAACAACGGTCCTGCGGCTAGTGCCGTGCTGATTGAGAAACTCAAGCCCCTCACGGCGAACGCCCAGTGCAAGATAGTCTGCGCCGTGCCGTTCACCAGTATCCCTGCCGCGCTGAACGCCGCCCAAGGCTCCAACATCGCCGTCGCCGCCCAAAACGTACACTGGGAGGAGAGCGGCGCGTACACCGGCGAGATTTCCGCGCAGATGCTCAAAGAATTGGGTGTGGAGTATGTGGTCGTCGGTCACAGTGAACGCCGCCAGTTTTTCGGCGAAACTGACGTGACGGTGCAAAAGCGCGTCCGCGCCGCCCTCAACGGCGGATTGACGGTCATCCTCTGTGTGGGCGAGCTATTGGGTGAGCGCAAAAGCGGTATCACAAGCCAAATTGTCCGCACCCAGACGGAAATTGCCCTTGCGGGTGTAACAGCCCAAGAGCTTCAACGGGTGATTATCGCCTACGAGCCTGTGTGGGCAATCGGCACGGGGGAAACCGCCACTCCCGAACAGGCGAACGAGGTCTGCGCCATTTTGCGTGAGCAATTGGCGGTACTGTATGACAAAGAGGCCGCCGACGCCACGGTCATCCAATACGGCGGCAGCATGAACGACCAAAACGCCGTGGAGCTTTTGGCGCAGCCAGACGTTGACGGCGGACTCATAGGCGGAGCGTCACTGGTTGCAGAGAAATTCGCGGTCATCGTCAAGGCGGCAGGATAGTGAAAATCCTCAGTAACGGCACGAAAAACAGGCTTGCCTGTCTGCGAATAGGAAATTTTTGCATCCCCTGCTGTGAAGTCGTCGGGGTTTTTGATATGGATGCGATAACCACCAGTAAAGTCACCGTCGACACACTGAACCAAGCACAGCGGGACGGCTCTTTGCGTGATTACAGCCACGGGGAGCTGCCCCGCTCTGTGGTGGCGACGGCGGAGGGCGGGTATTGTCTTGCCGCGCCTAACGTTAGGACGCTTTTGCGCAAAACGACTCAAAACACAGGACACAGGAGGGAGGATTGAAATCCTAATCCTCACGCCCTGTACCCTCATATGTTTTTGTTGCCTAAATTTGCCAATACTCAAGGCGAATTAACTCACCGTACTGCGACATACTACACTTGCGGAACAAAGCTGATTGAATAAACGCAAAGCGTAAATTTAATCCAAGTTTTGTCGAACCGCGTTCTGTTTGATGTTTGATGTTTGTGTGTAAGCGGAGAATTGTTGCTAGGTGCAAGATTTTTTGTGACTGGGCTTGTGTATTCATAGCGGATACACAAGTCGGTACACAGACCAAATGCCTTTCCAGGTTCCCACCGCGGTAAATATACCGTAATAGCGAAAAGGAAAGGCTAAAAACAGCAGAGTTCGGAAAGACAGTGTCCCTTGATTAGGGGTAGTGTCTTTTTCCGCTTTTATGCAAGAATTAGCTCCGCCGTCCCTTGGAAATCTTTGTAGTAGTTTATGCCGGCAAACTCTATATAAAGCTCCTTAGCATTATCCAAAACAGAAGCATAAAATACATTTTGGGGTTTGAGGAATAAACCGCCAAAGCTATGTACCCTTGCGCCGCCTTTTGAATCATAGACATCAAGGCTGTAAATAAAATTTTCACTTGCGGTGCAGCTTATTGCCGCAATTCTGCTGTGGCTAGATGCAGCTTTTATATCTACATCCTTTCCATCATCTTCCCAGTCTACATCAAAGCTATCCGAAGCAACCACCTCAACGTCGTGAACAGTGATAAAATGTCCGTCTGGAAATTCTTTGTGTTTGCGGACATCAACCTTACCAAGCTCAGGCAAAGGTATATTTAACTCGATGACATCATTTAAGACTAGCAACGCAGTGGCTTTATATTCAATTGAATATTGTTGAAAATCTTCAAGCTTTATGGGAAAAAGAATTTTATTTCTATACTTTTCTTGAAAAAGCCTCCTGCTTTCGTCAGATTCTCCACGATCTGCCATCTCTGAAAGCGCCTCGAACGTGAGCGGGCTGTCAAGTGCTTCAACACGCTCTTGGGTAGTTTTGTTGACTAAAACTACTGACATTTCATCGGAACGATAAGCTCCTTTATATTTCCAACCATCGGTTTCAAAAGACAGCTCCAAGAAAACCTCATCTCCGTCTTGCCCAGGCGTGGCAACGAATGTCAAGCCGTCACCGAGGTAAGAAGCAAAACGAGGAGGCAGTTCAACCGCCGGGGAACTAGTGTTGCAAGCGGAAATGACGGAAACGCTCAACAGCGCAATCACTGCGAAAATTAATAATTTTTTTAGTTTCATTTTTAAAACAACCTTTCTAAAATAGGGATTGGCGGCGTATAAAAATACGCCGCGCATAGTGCAAAGTGTTAGTCGACAAACTCTGCCGTTCCTTTGAAATCTTTGTAGTAGTTTATATTTTCAAAACCAATTACCAATTCGGTTTCGTCATCTTTAATTGGGTGATAATATTCGTAATGATTTTTGCCAATTTCTTTTAGGTTGCTTAAGATAAAAAATGAGCCGCGAACAACTCGCGCTTTAAGCACAGGCATATCAAAATGCAAGTTATCAGAATGCGCAAAATTAATTACCGCAAAGTAATTTTCATCAAAATCAAAAATCATTTCGTTAGCTTTATCCGAACTTGCGCTAACAGCGTTGGCATCAATCACCTCAACACTATTTACTGTGATAAAATGTCCATCTTGAAAGTCTTTGTGCTTGTTAATTTCAAGCTTGCCATGCTTGGGCAAGGGAAGATTTGTGTTTATTTTGTCGTTAAATCCAAGGGACACACTAAGGTCATATTCAAGCGTATATTGGGAAAAATCTTTTAAGGAAAGATTTTCTAGCTCATGTTTGAAAGACGTTCTATACACTTGTTTTTCATGCAATTTATTTTGCTCATCTGAATCTATTATTTCGTCAATAGAATCTACAGTAAAAACCGCATCTGGCAGAGCTTCTACACGTTCCCCCGTGGCTTTGTGAACCAAAACGAATGGACTTTTTTCAAATGGCAATGCTTTCTGATATTTCCAAGTATCGTTTTCTATAGAGATATCCAAATAGATTCCATCGTCGTATTGTTTGGGCGTGGCAACGAATGTCAAGCCGTCACCGAGGTAAGAAGCAAAGCGAGGAGGAAGTTCGACCGCCGGGGAACTAGTGTTGCAAGCGGAAATGACCGAAACGCTGAACAGCGCAATCACTGCGAAAAGTAATAAATATAACTTTTTTTGCTTGCTCATACGAACCTACCTCACCATTTTCCATGATTTAGTAATTATATTCTATCATAAACAAAAGAAGATGTCAAATCACGCCGTTCTAGTTTTGTGAAGAAATTTAGAACGGCGTGGAAACCTATGACGGCAAAAAAGTTGCGGCTTTTGTTTACATAGTCGATTAACTTGAAAATCGGCTCAGGATTTGCGAGAATATTTTTCGTCTGGCAAGGAACAAAGCGCAGTAATACTTTCGTATTACGAGCATTTTTCACGACGTCAGATGAAAAATGCACCGCAAAGACGAGTTGATTTTCAAGTTAGGAGACTATAATGGCAAGCACCGGGTGGACGTGCTGAAAGGCAACAGCGCCGTCATCAATCGCACGGGCATTTGCACCCCGTTCAAGCTACTGAACACAGCTTCTAAATTCTAAACACTCTGGCATCCCCCGCAAAGCTCGTTAAACACCCGCTGCGGGTAATCCCCATTTTCTCAAGCCAGGCGTCAAATTCGGCTATGGGGCGCAGTCCCAAAATCTCGCGGATTGCCGCCGCGTCATGGGCGGCATTGGTCTGATAATTTAGCATGATGTCGTCGCCGCTGGGAACGGCGATTGTATAGTTCACTCCCGCTCCCGCCAATAATAAAGCGAGGTTTTCGATGTCATTTTGATCCGCATCCATGTGGTTTGTGTAGCAACAGTCACAGCCCATGGGGAGTCCTGACAGCTTGCCCATAAAGTGATCCTCAAGTCCCGCGCGTATGACCTGACGGCTATTATAAAGGTACTCAGGACCGATAAAGCCCACAACAGTGTTCACCAAAAACGGGCTGAACGCACGCGCAAAGCCGTAGCACCGCGCCTCCATGGTCACCTGATCCGCGCCAAAATGGGCGTCACTCGATAGCTCACTGCCCTGTCCTGTTTCAAAATAGAGGACGTTTTCCCCTGTGGCAGTGCCTTTCGCTTTGAGTAAATCCCAGGCGTCGCGAACAGTTTTTCCGCTGAAACCAAAAGCGGTGTTGCCCTTTTCACTGCCTGCGATTGACTGGAAAATCAGATCCGAGGGTGCCCCCTTGTCGATCGCCTCAATCTGGGTGAGGATATGTCCCAATACGCAAATTTGGGTGGGGATTTCGTATTTGCTTTTGATTTCGTCCAGTCGGCGCAGTACCTCGCCAAGACTCGCGGCGGTGTCGTTGACGGGATTCAGACCGATCAGAGCGTCGCCGCAACCGTAGCTAAGACCGTCAAAAACCGACGCGGTGATACCCTCGATGTCGTCGGTGGTATGGTTGGGTTGAAGCCGCGTGGAGAATGTCCCCCGCTTGCCGATTGTGGTGTTGCAGGTGGCGGTGATGCGCAATTTGCTCGCGGCATAGACCAAATCCAGGTTGCCCATGAGCTTGGTGACCCCTGCCACAACCTCGCTTGTCAGTCCTTTGGAAACGCGATTTATGTCTGCTTCCCCGGTGTCGCAGTCAAGGAGATACTCGCGCAGCTGCCCTATGGACCAGGAGCGGATTTTATTGTATTGCGTTTCATCAACGCCATCCTGAATGATGCGGGTGACCTCGTCTTGCTCATAGGGGACAACAGGATTTTCCCGCAAATCACTCACCTGCAGGTCACTGAGCACACTCTTGGCGGCGACTCTCTCCAAATCACTCCCTGCGGCAAGCCCCGCCAAGGCATCCCCGGATTTTTCCTCATTTGCTTTGGCAAGGACTTCTTTGATATCCCGGAAAGTAAAACTTTGGTTTTTTATTGTGGCGGATAGGTTCATTTTGTACTCCTACTGTCTTTGAAAATCCAGATATTTTGTACCTTGAAATGTGAGTTTGCCAAAATCTCCCTGTGCAAGCTGACCGTACTGCCTGCCATTTAGGCGCAGCTCCATGCGGTCGCCGCTGACGACCTGAAAAGTAGCGTAATAGGTGGTGTTGATGTCGGCGTGATGATGGTGCACACCGTCGCCGTGCACAGAATTGATGCCGGTCACGCTAGTGCGTTTGGTAACAACCTTTGCATCTACAGTCAAAACCGGGGACGCGCGGTTGCTCATGTTCTCCTTTGCGGACTTAATCCATACCCAAATAATTCGTGATGCGGCGAGTATAAAGATAACCATAAATGCTATCCAAAAAAAGCTCATTTCACTACCCATGATTCCGAAATTGCCCATGATGACCTCCTAGAGCCTGTTGACAGATGATTATATTTTACCAAAATTGCGGAAAAAGCGCAAGTGTTAGAACCTGTATTAGCCCATCAGCGCCTGAGCAACTCCCCGCTTTCGTCTAAAACAAAATTCCTTTTCAGCATGATGGTTGTTGAAAGAAGTATATAGGTTGTTCCGATAATCTGCCCGATCGTGGAATTGTACGGCGTCCTGAAAAATGCGCAAACAATGCGCATCAGCGACATGACAAACTGGTTTGCCGTGTTTTTTTTCGCCGAATATTCAAGCTGCAAAAAACAGGAATTAATCCCGCAAAGGGGGTAAAGCAAAAGGGCGTAAATGTCCAAAATGATAATCACAACAACAAAAGCCGCGGGGATGTCGTAAAAATTCCAGAGGCATACCGCCAAAATCAAGATACTGGTGACCACCAACGCGCAGAGCTTGTAGCCGTTTTTCAGGTGCTCTCTATAGTTAAACCTCCTCTTGGCGAGGTCGATTTCTGCGGCAGCGGAGATGGCGGTGATGATTATGTCCCATTGAACGTCGGTGATCAGCCCAATAAACGTCAAGCCGATTATGTACTCCTCACCGAAGGCAAAGGCGTTTTTGTAGCCGATTAAAAACACAATAAATAACATCAAAAGCCGCACAACGGTGTGGGAAATATATTTTATGTATTTCAAGATATTAATTTTTAGCTTAAATTTCTCGAACACACGAGTGCCGATAAGCACCGCACAGCCTGCTCTCACAAGGGATGCAAGAATGACGATGTGAAGTTTGTTGTCCAGTATTAAGGCGAATAACACAACGGAAGAAAAACTAATAATGTTATATAAAAGTGAGTATTTATTCGCCTTGGAATTTTTGCCCTCAAAGTAGAGTTTATCTAGGATACATCCGAAAATCATGGATATATACATCTGGAGCATTGCATATATTGTAAATTCTCTGTAAATTTCCACCTCAACGTTCATAAATACAAGATATAAATCCACGTTGAAAATTAAAAACCCGAACACGATTAACCCCACGGCACTGCCCAAAAACAGTCCGCTCATTACCGCGTTTTTGTTGCCGTCGCGCTCCTTGTGGATATTCGCCCCGGCACCGAAAATCACTCCCATAACCCAACCGACAAACTGGAGCGGGAAAGTCAGACCGAACACGTTTATCAGGTTTTTGTCCAAAATAATGCTTAAGACGAGCCAGGTAATTATTGGGAAAACCGATCCCAAGAGGGTGTCTAGGCTGATTTTTAGTAGTCGCTTCAAGCTGTTAATCTCCCCGCCAGTAAACAATGTGACTAATTATGGGCTTGTTTATAGTCGCCTAACTTGAAAATCAACTCGTCTTTGCGGTGCATTTTCCATCTGACGTCGTCAAAAATGCTCGTAATACGGAAGTATTCCTGCGCTTTTTTCTTTGCCAGACGAAAAATATTCTCGCAAATCCTGAGCCGATTTTCAAGTTAATCGACTAATTTGACAAAAAATCTCTCGATAATAAAAACAAAATCTAGTCTTTCAACATCGCCACTATAACCTTTTGCCAGTACGAAACGAGAGTGCAGGCTTCTTTTATAAATAGCCATTCAGCGGGTCAACGGCAACAGAAACCCCGGCGGAGTTTGGCACCCTCACCTCGTAGTGGAGGTGGGGACCCGTGGAACGTCCGCTCGAGCCTGAGAGCATAATGCGCTGTCCTTTAACCACTTTTGCGCCGCTATTTACCAAAACTGACGAGCCGTGGGCGTAAAGGGTGAAAAGTCCGCCGCCGTGGTCGATGAGTACATAGGTACCGTAACCGATGAAGCCTACACGGGCGACGATGACAGTGCCGTCCCCTGTGGCGATGACGGGAGTGCCCATACCCACGGCGAAATCAATTCCTGTGTGGTAGTTACTACCCGCACCAAAGGGATTTTTCCTCGGACCGAAGTATGAGGTTATGCTCGCCTTTTGTTCGAGAGGATAGCCCATTTTTTTGCTGTCGGAAGAGTTGTTGGCAGTGGTGCTAGTTGTTGTGGGTGCTTTGGTTCCGGCGGTCGCGCCCTCACCTGTTGTGACCGCAACCGACGGCGTCTGGGTGGTGGTGGTACGGGTACGCTCCTCCTCAATGCGCTTGCGCTCGGCAATGATGCGGGCGATTTCCACCTCCGCCTGCTCCATCTCCGCGTTGATACGCGCCTCCTGGACTTTCAAGGCATCGCTGTTTTTGTCAAGGGACTTCATACTCTCAAGTGTCCGCGACCAGTTTGTCTGTATCTCTTTCTGCTTGACCGAGAGCTGCGCCATACTCTCTTTCAGCTCAGTTTGTTGAGAGACTAAAAGACTTTTCGCGGCTGTTTCCTGATTTTCGGCACTCACAATCTCCTCTTTGTCCTTTTCAAGGCTCTGGTTGAGATTGCTTAACTCCTGCGCCTGTTCGTCAAGGGACTCAATAAGTAGGCGGTCACTCTCCACAAGGCGGGCAAAAAGCTCCGTACGGGTTAAGTAATCCTGAACACTGCCCACGTTGATGAAAATCTCCAACCAACTGGTTGACCCCGCCATGTAGTTGGCGCGAAGCCGTTGGGCAAGGAGATCGGTGGTCTGATCAATCTCAACTTCAAGCTGTGTTTTTCTCTGTGTATTCTGGGAAATCTGCCTGTTGACGTTCTGAATTTGCGCCGAAAGCTTTTGAATTTCCAAGTTGGTGTCGCTGATTTTTCCGTTCAAGCTGTCGTTTTTTTCTGTCAGTATCACCAACTGTTTTTCAAGGTTATCGCTCTCGGCTTGGAGGAGCTTCAGGCTCGCCTCGTCCCCCTCTTTTTTCCGTTGGGTATCCCGATACGCCTGCTGAGTTTGCTTTAGCTGTTCCTCAAGCTCGTTGTAGCGCCTGTTGGCGTCCTCCATCTCGTCCGCCCCTGTTGCGGGTACGGCAAAAACAATGCTCAAGACAAAGAGCAGACACAAAGCCATTCGCGAAATTTCTTTAATCTTCATCACTATTATCCTCTCTCTTCCTTAAAGTAGCCGTGGACAGAGCTGCGGCAGCCCACATATGCGGTCAGCCAACCCACAAGGGTATAGGCGGCGGCAAGGGGGAAAACAAATCCGGCAAAGGGCAGAAACTCCCATGTGAAAAAGCCGTCGGTAATTGAGGCAAGTTGGTTTATGGCGAGGGTATAACCCCCCCACACGGCGAAAAACGCGCCAACCCCCGCAATGGTGCCGTTGAGCATACTCTCCACCAAAAACGGTATGCGAATATCTCCCTCTGTACTGCCGATAACCCGCAAAATGCTTATATGTTCCTTGCTTTTTTGCATACTCAGGCGGGTTGTGTTAACCACAACCAAAAAGGAGCCGATTATAAGCAGAATCACTATCGCCGCACCCACTATGGACACGGTGTTGCTCAAGGACGTGAGCCTATTGGCAAGCTCGCTGTTTTCACGCAGACTGTCCACCATTGGCAGGGCTTTTATTTGCGCCGCTGTCTGGGAAAACTGTCCCATATCGTGGACCGTGACGCGGAAAGAATCGGGCAATGGGTTGACGCGCATATGATCCACCAGGGCTTCGGCGGAGGTTTTGGAGAGTTGACTAATCTGCTCTTCCAGTGCCTCCTTTTTGGAAATGAACACCACCTCATCCACGTTTTCAAGCTCCTCAAGAAAACCTTGTAAAAGCCCCAAATCCCTTTGACGAGCGTTCATGTCGGCATAGATCATGATGACGTTTTCTTTCTGTACGTTCTCCATCGCGCTTTGCAAATTCGCCACTAGAAGCCACGCCCCGCCCAAGAGTAACAGGCAGACCACAAGCACCGCCACAGAGGAATGAGCTCCGCTGCGGTTGCGGTGACGATATTCAAAACCGCGTTTTATCAGATAAAACGGGTAATGCTTTCTAGCTTCTTTTGGCATTTATCTCGACCTCTTAAAATGATTATTCTGGATTCTCGGCTTCAGCATTTTCGGTCTCATGTATTGGTGGTTCAGGATGTAGGAGAATGTTCGCTTGTGAGAGTATTTTTTCTATGCGCCTGATGGATGTGCTGGTTTTTTTTATGTCCGCCCCCTGATCCTCAGCTTCCGCAGGCGCCTCAGCGGGGACTTCCGGACGGATGGGGGAGTCCGGGTCATTTTCGGGGATATGTAGCTGCACGCCGTGCCAATCGTCGGAATAAATCTTGCCCTTTTCCAAAGTAACCAATCTCGCGTCGTAATTTTTTACTATTTCGTGGTCGTGGGTAATCATCAACACCGTAGTCTTAAGCTTGTCGCGGATTTTGAAAAATAAATTGACAATTTCCACTTTCTTATCAGGGTCAATATTCCCCGTTGGCTCGTCTGCTAAAAGCAGCTTAGGTTTGTTGACAATTGCCCGCGCGATTGCTACACGTTGGCATTCACCGCCAGAGAGTTGGTGAACATACGAATACTCCTTGCTCTTGTCAAGTCCCACCAAATCCATAACCGCACGCACGTTATTCTCGATGTCCTCTTTGCCGTACCCGCGGGTAACCCGCAAAGCTTCGGCGATATTGTCAAAGACGTTCAATTCGGTCAAAAGCCGATGATCCTGAAAAACCACTCCAATTTGGCGGCGGTAATAGGGTTTTTGCTTTTCCCGCAACTTGGCAAGGTCATGACCTCCAACAATAATTTCGCCTTGGGTTGGCTTAATTTCGTTAAGAATCAAGTTGAAAAGCGTACTTTTGCCGCTGCCGTTGCGACCGATAATGAACACAAATTCCTCTTGACAAACCGTTAGATTTATATTATGCAGGGCGTGAATAGCTTCCCTGTTCACAAAGGTTTTGATGACGTTTTTCATAGCGATAATCGGCGCTTTTCCCTGTTCACTCATGACCTTTGACCCCCTCTCACATACGGTTACAACCCGCACGTTTATATTATATCATGAAATTATAACATTTTTATAAACATTTAAGCTAGTTTTTCTAAAATTTAACTAAAACCCTTTCATTTTCCATAACAACTCCCCTTTGAGCCGTTGGCCGTCACGATATTTTCCAAGTATTTCCTCGCATTCGTCGGTATTTTCCACGGTGAAGTAAATTAGCTTTGCCCCGTCACTCTCCAGTGCAACTGGAGTACAGGCGAGAACTTCCCTGTAGCCGCCATGATGTTCCAGCGGAAAGTGCTTGCCCTTGCGGTCAATTAAGTATTTCGTGCCGAGATTACGGCGCAGAAGCATGAGGGGCAGACGACCATAGGCAAAGGTTACGCCGCAAAGCTTCCTGCACTGACCCAATTCGGGGGATAAAAGCACATCCGCCGCACCTAGATTCTCCCAAAAGATAATGGCTTCACTGTTGCACACGTTGCTGCCCAAGCCCATGGCAAAGGGCATTTCCTCCTTGATTGCCGCTGCCGCCCCGTCAATTCCGCTTGCGATGGCGAGGGCAAAGCCCGCCTTTTTTGCTTGTCTAATATCCTCCTTCAAGTCCCGCCCAAAGACACCGCGGGGAAGTTCGACAGCGGGTAAAACATGACTGGGCAAGCGGGGAATTTCCTCTATTTCCAAGGGCAAAATCAGCCGTGTCACACCCTCAAGGTTTTTAGGGATTTGCCCTAGGTGTGCCGCACGGATGTGGATACCCTCGGCAGGGAGTTGCCCTATGGCGCGGTTTGTTAATTGCGGTATGCTGCTGACGTTGTCATTCGCTACACAGCTTCGGCGCAAACTCATTGTGTGTTGAGCGATTTTCTCCTCTAGCGACGCCAAACACTCCCGACGTAAGGTGTTGAGTACGGACACAGGCAAGTGAACTTCCTGCACATCCACCAGGCACTGCGAGCAGAAAAACTGGGTTCCGCCGCATTTAGCTAATTGCGCCTTAATTCGCTCCTCGTCAATGGGTTTTACCGCTCTTTCCAGGATATCTCCCGTGACGGTAACCTGATGTTCGTTACAGATAGCGGTAAGTTGGGGGGCGCTGTCAGCTTTCGCTGATAAGCGGAAAGAAACCGGGAAGTGAGGTGCTTCCTTGGCGTAAAGGGCGGCTAGTTTCGGCAAGACAGACGAGGCAGCGACAACATCCTCCTTACGCCGTACCCCCTCCATGGCGGTGGATTTGTCACCTGTGTAGTAGCCGTCGGTGAAGCCTGAGCGGGAAAACACCGCCGTGAGGCTCTTGCGCAATTCGCCGTCAACGTTACCCTCCAACGCCTGACGGCAGGCGGTTACTGCTGCGGCAACGTATTCAGGCCGTTTCATCCGTCCCTCAATCTTGAAGCTGCTCACTCCTATTGCGGCAAGCTCCGGCAAAAAATCCAGAAGGCTCAGGTCTTTCAGGCTCAGTATGCCCTCACGGGTGTCGCCGGGACGGCGAAAGGGCAGGCGGCAGGGCTGTGCGCATTCCCCTCGATTTGCGGAGCGACCGCCGAAAAAAGAGCTCAACAGGCACTGTCCTGAAAGTGAGCTGCACAACGCGCCGTGGACGAAAAGCTCTGTTTCTATCGGAGAATTTCGAACTATGCGACGGATCTCATCCCGGGATAATTCCCGCGGCAAAACCGCGCGAGTGACCCCCAAATCCGCCAATAAGCGCAAACCCTCAAGGCTCTGCACACTCATCTGTGTGGAGGCGTGAACAGGCAGACGCGGTGAGATTTGACGGCAAAGGCGCAAGGCTCCCAAATCCTGTAATATTACTCCGTCCGCCCCAAGGTGATCAAGCTTTTCAACTGTATCGGCAAATTCTTCCAGTTCGCTGTCCAACAAAAGTGTGTTCAGGGCGACATAAACCTTGACAGCGCGGGCGTGGCAGTAGTGTAAAACATCGCACAGCTGCGCCAAGGTGAAGTTTGCCGCCTTTGCCCGGGCACTGAAACGCTCAAGCCCCAGGTAAACCGCGTTTGCCCCACAACGGACAGCCGCCGTCAGTGATGACGCACTTCCCGCTGGGGCTAAAATCTCAACCACTGCCTGTTTTTTTGTGGTGACGCTTCATTGCCTCCACCTGCATTCGTGAGCCTGAAGCGTCTTGTGCGATGGCGCTTAGCTGACGGCGCAGGTTGCTGTTGGTTTCCCGTAGCTTTTCGTTGTCAATTTCTGTGCTGAACGCCGCCAAAATCGCGGATTTTGTCACAGAATAGTTGTAGCCGCTTTGCGCCATAATGACGTCAATTTTTTCCTGCACACGCACCGCAGCAGCGCGCAATTCGTCCACACTGACTTCAGGTTCGGCGTTGTTCGTGCGCACCGTGAACCACTCGCCTTTTATGTTCATCTCCAATCGCTCGGAATTCATAGTAGCCTCCTTTTCATGGATTGAATAAAGCATATCAGATTTTGACGAAAATTGCAAGGGGGGCGTGTCGGTTCAAAATAATTGCCTGTTAAATTCAATCATATTAATTAAGCAAGCTGAGCATTATAGTCGCCTAACTTGAAAATCAACTCATCTTTGCGGGGCATTTTCCATCTGACTTTGAATATCTTGCGAAAAATGGCGTTGAATACACTCAATCACTGCAAAAACAATACGAAATCTAAGGAAGCCCTTTCAAAACTCATGTTTTCGGCATCACTCAATGTCAACATTATTCGCAGATTCCAACTTTCGTCACAAAACTAAATTGGCGGGCGTTGAAAAAACTCAACCTTGCAAAACCCCGAAAAATAAGGTATAATATAGAACAAGCCCATCAGGGCTTAACTTAACCGAACAGGGAGAAAATTAATGGATTTGATTTTTGCACTCAACACTGCCGCTCAGTCCGGCGATGGACAAACACAAAGTCCCTACACCATGCTCTTGATTATGGGCGGTATCTTTTTGGTGATGTATTTTGTGATGATTCGTCCCCAGAAAAAGCGTCAAAAAGAAGAACAGGAGATGCGCGAGACTATTGAGGTGGGCGACGAAATCACTACAATCGGCGGGATTATCGGACGTGTTTTGACCGTCAAGGAGGAGTCACTCATCATCGAAACCGGCGCGGATAGGGTGAAGATGAAGATGGCGCGTTGGTGTGTCAGCACAAACAATACCGCTCAGGAAAAACTCAAGGCGGAGCGTGAGGCACAGCAATCCGCTCTTGAAAAAGAGAGAGCCGCAAAAGCGGAATCTAAGAAAAAAGGCAAAAAACAGTAATTAGAAATTTGGAAAGTGGAAAGTTTGTAAAATATTGCCTTACAATTGATTTAAAGGACAGTGGATACACTAACTTTTCACTCTTTCCTACCGTCTCTATCCTGAATACTCTAGGTGTTCGCTATGAATGAATGGGAAACGCTACATTCGCAGTGCGAAGCTTGCCGCAAATGTGCCTTGGGTCACAGCCGCGGCAGGCTAGTTTTTGGCGTGGGCAACCCCAACGCCGATGTGCTCTTTGTGGGTGAGGCACCGGGGGCTAAAGAGGACGAGTTGGGTGAGCCGTTTGTGGGGCGTTCGGGTAAACTTTTGGATCAATATCTGGAGGGAATTGGGCTTGATCGCAAGAGCGTTTACATAGCCAATATGCTCAAGTGCCGCCCTCCCCAAAACCGCGATCCTCTGCCTACCGAGCAGGAGGCGTGCTTGCCTTGGCTGCGGGCTCAGGTGAAACTAATTCGCCCGCGAGTGATTGTCTGTGTGGGACGAATCGCCGCCCAACGCTTGATTGACAAGCACTTTTCTGTCACAAAACAGCACGGTCAATTCATTGAGCGCGGTGATTATTTGATGATGGGGACATTTCATCCTGCGGCTTTATTGCGCAATTCCAAATATAAACCCGCCGCACTGGAGGATTTTTTGGGTTTGCGGGAGCGCTTGGGTGAGATGCAAAAATAGAAATCCGGAGATGACACGAGCTTTTTTTGTATGAGCACAGTATACAAGGGCACACAAAACCAAACTGGAGCTGCTAGCAAAATTATAAACCTAATCGTCGGGTATGAGATTTAATTTCATGTCCGGCGATTTATACTTCCTGCTCAAACTTCACCAATAAAATCAATTTCATATTTCGTACCGTTATGGAACAAAACACCGTCTGTCAGACGAACACGAAACAAGCAGGTGTTCGGGTCGTTTTCGTTGGTGTGACCGTTGTCATACCATTGCGCAAACGCCGTTCGCAGTTTTGACATTATCTCCGCGTTTTTATCATCACGAACATAGCCGAGATTTTCACCTATACCATGTGCCGTGAACCACTCGCCGCACACGGCGATTTCCGGGTTCTTTTCTATTTGTTTCATCTTGTTTGAGAGAGCATAGGTGACGGTGTAAAACGAGCCGTCCTCATAATAGCTGTTCACAATACGCACAGCAGGGCGACCATCGTCCACGGTTGCAAGGGAAAGAAGCGTATCGTGACCGAACCGTTCGACCATAAGGGATAAGGCTTCTTGCCTTTTTTGTTCATTCATTTCGTTATAACCTCCAACGGATATTTTTCAGCGTTTTTAAAGGTCTTTTCTTCAACCGCTTTTGCTAAGTCTACATCAAAATGTTCGCACAAACGGCAAATATACCAAAACACATCGGCAAGTTCTTCCTGCAAATGCTGATAATCATTTTCTTTTACGCTATCCGCATTATCAGAATGAAGCCACATGAAAATTTCGGCAAGCTCGGCAGCTTCAACAGTCAACGCCATAACAAGGTCTTTTGCATTTTGGTCTTTTCGCCAACCTCGTGCATCTGAAAAATCCTGTATGTGCTTTTTGATTTCCGCGATCGTTGTTGTCTTATCAGTCATTGCAAAAGTCCTCGCATTCTAAAAGGTCGGGCAATTCTTCGATAGCGTTAATGCTCGGATATTTCCCACTGTTCGGGGTGTTTTCCGAATATCGCTGCCCCGGAATAAGTACTTCGGTTCTTGATTTAATTAAAATAGGCTTGATCCCGCATAAAACAGCGCCGTCTAAATTCAATTCCCAATCATCCACAAATACCGTCTGCTCTGGCGGCAATCCCATTTGATTTTCAAGTTAGGCGACTATAATTCTGTCCGCCCTATTCTATTTATTCTCAATTCCCGCGCTCTCAAAAGCCCGCACAGCTCCCATCGCATCGTCGGCGTAACCGTCTGCGCCCATTGCCTGTGCGGATTTCGCCGACAGCACCGCGCCGCCCACCAACACACGTACCTCCGGCACGCTCGCCTTGAGGAGGGTGATTGTTTTTTCCATGGCAGGCACGGTGGTGGTCATCAGGGCGGAGAGTCCAACAAGCCTGATTTTTTCCTCACGCACCGCAGATAAAACCTCCTGGGGCGCCACGTTTTTGCCTAAGTCCAACACGCTGAAGCCGTAGTTTTCCAACATGACCTTGACGATATTTTTGCCGATGTCGTGAACGTCCCCCTCCACGGTGGCAAGGGCGATTTTTCCACGGCTTTCAGGAATTTCACCCCTCTTTTCCATATGCTCCCGAACAGCGCGGGAAACCTCTTGCGCTGCCCTCGCGCTCTGCATCAACTGGGGTAAAAACAGCGTACCTGCCGCGAATTTCTCCCCCACCTCCTCCAAAACTGGGATGAGGATTTTACTGATTACGCCGTTGGGTTCGCCCCCCTCAAGCTCTTTTTGGGTGAGAGCGTAGCTTTGGGCTTCAAGCCCATTGAGTAGCGCTGAACGCAGGTTCGCGGATTGAGCCGCTTGCGCTGAAACAGTTTCCGCACCACCCATTTTGGCGATATACTCGCCGCAGTTTTCGTCCTCACCCGCCAATAAGCGATGGGTCAGCAGTGCCGTTTGCATACTCTCAACGGCGGGGTTGAGAATTGCCGCGTCCAATCCTGCCTCAAGCGCCCGGGCGAAAAACGCCCCGTTGACCGCCTCTCGGTTCGGCAGTCCAAAGGACACGTTGCTAACTCCCAAAATCGTTGATACACATAACTTTTCCTTAATCAGTCTAATGGCGGCAAGAGTTATTTTCGCCGCGTTTTTGTCCGCGCTTACGGACATACACAAGGGATCGATGAGTAGCCTGCGGCGTGAAATACCCGCCATTTCGGCGCGATTAACAATTTTTTCCGCGATCGCCAATCTCCCCTCGGGGGTTTCGGGTATGCCTTTCTCGTCCAACGTCAAACAGACCAACGATCCGCCGTACTTTTTCACCAGCGGCAGGACTGTGGAGAGAGATTCCTCCTTGCCGCTAACAGAATTTACCAGTGGGATGCCGTTGTATTCACGCATTCCCAACGCCATAACCTCCGCCGATGCACTGTCCAATTGTAGAGGCAGGCTCACAGCCGCTTGCAGTACCGCTACACCCTTGCGCATTGCTTCCATCTCGTCTATGTCGGGCAGACCGCAGTTCAGGTCCAGGATATCCGCCCCCTCGTCCCGCTGTTTGATGCCCAAGGCGGCGATGTATTCCCAGTCGTTTTCCCGCAGTGCCGCCTGAAGGAGTTTTTTCCCCGTGGGATTAATCCGCTCACCGATAATCGTGCAGCGTCCCTCACCGAGGGTTGTCGTCCGGGCATAGGAACACACGCGATTTTGCTCTTTAAGAGTGGGTGGTGTTACGGGGATTTCGCCGCAAAGGGCGATTGTTTCCCGCAGGTGCTCGGGCGTCGTCCCGCAGCATCCGCCCAGGGCGGCTACTCCCTGAACGCGGGCGATTTGCGCCATCTGGCGTGCAAATTCCTTGGGGGATACGTCAAAATATGTACTCCCGTCACGGGTTTTCGGCAGTCCCGCGTTGGGCATAACCAATAGCGGCAGGGAGGATAATTGCGAAAGCTGACGGGCAAATTTGAGCATCACGTCCCCGCCGAAACCGCAGTTCAGCCCCAAAGCGTCCGCACCAAGCCCTTGCGCCAAACAGGCGGCGACATCCAAATTGCCCCCTGTCAAGAGCTTTCCGTCCATGTCCGGAGAAAAGGAGGCGACAACTGGTAAATCGCTGTTCTCTTTCGCCGCCAAAATCGCAGCTTTCATCTCGTACGGGTCGGTAAAAGTCTCGATAATAATCAAATCCGCCCCTGCTTTGACTCCCGCACAAATGGGTACGGCAAAAGCGCGAACCGCGTCCTCAAAGGACAGGTCGCCATTGGGCTGCAGCAGCTTGCCGCTAGGACCAATATCCAAGGCGCAAAGGGCATCTTTACCCTCAAGCTCAATAGCTTTTTTCACGTTTTTGACGGCGGCACTCACCGTTTCCGCGCAGTTTTCAAGCTTGAGAGGGTTTGCTCCAAAGGTGTTGGCGGTTATGACGTCACAGCCCGCCCGCAGGTATTGTCTGTGCAGATTGATGAGCACATCGGGGCGGGTGATGTTCCAGTTTTCGGGGTTTTCACCGCCTCGTAAACCCTGAGCTTGCAGAGCTGTTCCCATCGCCCCGTCGAAGAATATGGGCTTGTCTTTGAATATCATTTTTGCTCCTGTTGTTTTCCTGCTAGTTGATTACTTGTTGAAAATCTATCTTTCATTTCTCTTGGCGCATCTCACTGATAACCCGCCTCATGGGGATGAACATAAACGCCGCAATCACCGCCGCACCGAGGAAAATTTCCGCGCCGGGGATGAGCTGCTGTGCGCCGAATTCGTCCAAAAACGTCTGTCCGCTCTTGATGATTGCCGAGCCGATAAACGGACCTGCGACCATTGGTATCAGCACGAAGAAAATCATGCGTATGCCGTTGAAGTGTCCCCGTTGAGCTTCAGGGAGGTGGTCACGGATTGCGGCGTTAATCACCAGACTGAGCATCAAGCTTCCCGAAAACATGATGATGGCAAAAGGCAGGAGGATGGGGATGTTCAGCGGCGTATCTTTGATATAGGCTCCGTGGAAGTACATCAACAACAGCCCCACAGTGAAGATACAGCCCGAGATGAGGACAAAGGGACGTTTTCCGTATCTGTCCACCAAATTGCCTGAAATAACACTTGCCGCCGCGCCTAAAATCAGGATGACTCCCAGTAAAATTGCGTAGTCCTTAATTCCAAGGTGGTACTCGATATAAATCATCAGGTAAGGGAAGAAAACCTGTTGGGCGGTGCAGTAGATACCCATGAGCAGGAACAGGCGGTAGAGCTGCTTGTTTTCCTTGATTACGCTTGGACGAAAGCCGTATAGCAGGTCGGATTTCGGCGGTTTTTCGGCGGGATTGTCTTTGATGATAAATAGTCCCGACACGCCCCCCGCAGTGACCAACACGCCGATTATCACGAAAAACAGTGTCCAATTCCCCGTTTGAGTGATACCGTCCAGACCGCCGAAAACGATGAGGAGAGCGGCGAGAGGCAAGGCGGATAAAACACCTTCAGCGCGCCCGCGTGTTTTGGGAACTGTTATGTCCGTAACCCAGGCGTTGAACGCCGCGTCGTTGGCTGTCGCGCCGAAAAAGGTCATCACGCAATCCATAATCACCACCAACGCCACCGTGAGAACCACCGCGTCGGCGGCAGGGAACATCCGCGCCGTATTCTCTTTGCTGATGAATGCGAACACCAAAATGGTGAAGCCCCAAATGATGTAGCCCCAGGAGATTAGGGGCTTGCGCTTGCCCAATTTGTCCGACAGACCGCCCATGAGCAACGCCGTCAGGGTCGCCGTCACCGCGCTTGCGGCGACCATAATCGCCACAGCGTCGGGGTCATAGGTGACGGTTTTGTAGAGGAACACGTTCAGGTACATATTTTCGATTGTCCAGGCGATTTGCCCAAATAGCCCGAAAACGATTAACGCCGTCCAGTTCAGCCCGCCGAGTTTTGTTTTTTCTTGCATAGCTTTCCCTCACTATTGTGTACTCAAAATATCCCCGCTGCATTTTTTATTTTTCAATACGCGGGAATTGAGATATCCGCAAATTCGTACACCCGTACGGCACAAGGGTAATGGGTTCGGGATTGCCTAAGGCAGGTTCTTTTGGATAGGGTCCCGCACTGTTTTTTTTCTCACGCCAGTTGAGGACTTCCGTTCCCATAACCGTAACCGTCAAAGGCTGTTCTGTTGTATCAAAGGGGATTTTCGGGACGGATCGCCGGGTCTCATTTAGTATCTCAAGCTTACCGCCTGTGAGCAAGGGGGCGTACCGCCATTGACTGTTTGGGATAAACTCCCTATTGTGGAACGGCTCCGCCGCGCCGCCCAAAGAGCGGCACTCCCCGTCAATGGGAAGCGCAAAAAGCAGTGTTCCCTTGCGAACGCTGATACTGCCGTCAGGATTTTTCGCCACGTCATAGGCAATAATCATTTTCAGCAACAAACGCTCGCCCTTTTTCCAAGGGCGTTTTACGGTAATTACTCCCTTTTCGGGCTGAACAGGATATGGATTCCCGTTGATATTCAATTCCCACTTTGCGCCTTTAGGTATGCGCATTTTTATCTCACGCTGCGCCCCATCACTCTCCAAAACCTCAAGGGAAACCGTCCCCTCAAAGGGGTAGCCAGTTTCTTCACGGATTGTCAGCCCCTGGGTTTTCACAACACAGGGCATATAGAGCATGAAAGCAAGTCCCCTGTCTGTTTCATAGCAGGCGTTGGCGGCAAACTTTGGGAACGCCTGGTGGAGGTTCGCCGCGCAGCAACCGTAATTCGGCTCTAGTCCAAAGGTATTTGCGTCCTTGAAAAGGTCGTAAAAGGGGCGTTTGTTCACGTCGGCGCGGATTTGGTTGGGCTGTTGGGCGTATTGATGGGAACACATATCCGGGGTAAATGTAGCGGGCAGGGCGTTGTAGGCGAGTTGTTCCAGAATTTCCGCCCACATGACATCGCCGGTAATTCCCAACAACTCCTCACAGGAGTACATTGCCTCCGCGACGGCGCAAAGCTCGGTGCCGCCATAGGGATGATAGCCGTTGAGATGCTCGTCGGCGGTCCACATTCCGTAAGCGAGTCCGTGGTATTTCATCAGGTTTTCATAGGCTTTTCGGGAGATTGTCCGCGTATCCGCTCCGGTTAAGTGCGCCTGGACAGCGGGATATTTAAACGCCATGGCGATATTGACCCCGTGGCTGAGCATGATGAAACGCACAAGGCGGGAGCGGTTAAACTGCAAAATACTCTTGCGGCTTTCAGGTTGGGCGAGCTTCAAACTGCGTTTTGCCGCCGCATCGAAAGGCGCGCCAATGCTCCTGAAAAAGTTGAAAACCGCACTGGACATATTCTTTGCCACTGTTTTTTTGTAGGGCAAATCACTGAAAAAGCCATTCCAGTCGTACATATATTCACACAGCTTTTCCGCAAGCTGTGTAAGGTAGTCCTCGCCGGTTTCATGATAGAGCAGTTCTATCGCCTCACCCGTCTCCAAAGCCCGCGCTGACGCCCAATACTTCAGAGGGCGTTGGTCAATATTTGCGAATATATAGCGGAAAAACTTGTCCATGAACGCAAGAATGCGTTTGTCGCCATTTGCTTTGTAATAGATGACAAGGGTCTTGAGAACAACAAAGCGGGGCCACCAGTCCAGTGAGCGGGGAGAGCCAAAAAAGCCGTCCTCCCGCTGACTTGCCAGGATATTTTCAACCCAATTGGGGATACCCTGCGCGATGCGCTTTTTAATCTGCGGTGACACAATATCGCTCTTGACTTCCTCACCGTTAACATATCCCAAAAGCAGTCCCAATGGCAACAGTCCGTCCAGAAAATAAGGACCGCGCTCCCAGGCTTCTCCGGTGCCGCCCAACCAAGCGGAATTGTCGGACACATCTTCCCAGATATCGGGCATATGTCCCGTCAGTCCCTGTGCCTGAATCTCCAGTTGACGGCGCAAATAGCCCTCCGGTGTGATGCCGGTTATCGGCAATTTCCGGTAAACTCTCCTATCCATCAAAAACGCTCTCCCCTCTGCTGTCAACGCCCACAATAAGCGGAAAATTCTCAAGCTCCAGTTTTTTTACGCTCTCACAACCCAGGTCAAAAAACGCTATTTCCTCACAGCTTTTAATACAGCGCGCCGCCAACGCTCCCGCGCCGCCCAAGGCGCAGAAGTAAATCGCGGCGTGTTTGGCGATTGCCCTTTTAACACGGTCATTGCGCGGACCCTTGCCAATCATCGCTCCAAGCCCCGCCTCAAGGAGGGTCGGGGTGTAGTCGTCCATGCGGGAGGAGGTGGTGGGCCCCGCCGAGCCGATAGGCAAATGGGGTGGGGTGGGGGTTGGTCCCGCATAGTAAATTACCGCGCCGCGTACATCAAAAGGCAGCTGCTCACCGTCCGAAAGCAACTGACAAAGGCGTTTGTGTGCCGCGTCACGGGCTGTATAGACAGTGCCCGAAAACAAAACGCTGTCGCCGGCGCGCAAGTCCTTGACCGACTGCAGCTTATTGGTATGTACAAGCCTACTCATCGAAATTCCAACTTTGCTCGAAAGTGGGGATGGGAGTTTCCGGCGGGTCGCCCTTTGGGGCGTCGGCGAACCAGTCTTTTTCAGCCTTTTCCGGCTGTTCAGCGGGGGGAGCTTCGGGAGGGGCGGCGGGGGTAGGCGCTTCAGGCGGGTCTTTGAGTACAGGCACACCCTGGGCATCGAATGTGTACTGCTCACTGCCGTCGGTGAGATCCGGCTCAAGGAGAGTCGCCATGTCCGAAAGGTCGGCGGAAACGTTTTTGATTCTTCCCACAAGCTGTGAGAGTGACTCGCCGAAATCCTGAGAAATCCGGGTCACGTCCTCCCCAAGGTCGGCGACATCACTGGCGGATTCGCGGACGGTGTCCTGGGCTCTGCGGGAGATTATGTTGGCGGTTTCTTTAGCGCGGGCGATGATTTTTTCGGAATATTGCAGGGCGTCAAAAATAATCGTACCCACCTGCCCTTTTACGTCTTTCATCTGTTCAAGGCGGGCGTTGGCATCCAAAAGCTTTTTGTGCAGTTCGTCTCGTTCACTGTCAAGGGCGTGAAGCTGCCGTTGGGTTTCCTCTTGAGCCTCAATGAAATCGTTTTCACGGGAGCGAGCCTGTTCAAGCTCAAAAGTCACAGCCTCAATCTGCTCCCTGAGTGCGGGCAGTTCGCGGCTGCGCTGTTGCTGCTCGCTTTGCAGAGCTAAAAATTGCTTTTGCAGGTTTTCAATGTACGCCAAAACATCGGACTTGTGAAAACCGCCGAAAAGTGATGCTCTGAAATGAGTTTCCTGTGCCAATGCATCCACCCCCTATGATTTTGTCTATTTTTGTATGGAATTTGTATATTTTTCTTTTCCCCATGACCCAACAACATATGCAAGGCAATTATAACACATTTTTTTCTAAAAGGCAAGAGTTGGGTTAGGAAATTTGCTGAGAAAAAATCAGCGGACGCGTGGCTATTCTTTTTATTTTTTAATTTTCAGACAGGCTCTAGATTGACAAATTGGGGCAAAACGACTATAATCTCTTTAGATACAGCACCGGAAATTTTCGTGAATGATATTTTACGGGCGGACAAACCCCGATTCCGTACACAAAACCACCACCAAGGAGAGAAATATGCGTCCAAACAATGTACTTGGCATACTATACGCCAGCAGTTACGAAAAAGCCGTCACAGACCTCAGTTTCCACCGCACCATGGGGTCAATCCCATTCGGCGGGCGTTACCGCATTGTGGATTTCATGCTGTCGGCAATGGTCAACGCCGGACTGCGCCACATATTCATGCCGACAAAGCGCAATTACCGCTCACTCATGGATCATATCGGCAACGGCAAGCAGTGGGATTTGGCTCGAAAGCGGGAGGGTATTGTCATACTGCCGCCCTTTAGCTCTAGCGAGAGTGACGGAGTTTACGAGAATCGTGTGGACGCGTTGCAGGGTATTGCCGGATTCATCAAAGAGGACGGCAAGGACTATGTTCTCATCGCCGACAGCAACCTCATCGCCAACCCTGACCTGGGCGGCATGCTTAAGGAACACACAAAAACCGGTGCTGACATCACCATCGCCGCTGTAAAGGGAACGACACCCATGCTGAAAAACACCATGCTCATTGAGTACGGAGAGGATATGCGGGTGAGGAAATGCGAGGTGTTGGACGGAAAAACAAGTGAACAGGGGTATTGGTCGCCCCACATTTTGCTGATGAAAAAATCATTGCTGCTTGACTTTATTAACTGTGTTGAAACTTCTAGCGAGGGGTATTTTGAGAGAGAGCTCATCAAGAGCCAGTTGGGAAATCTTAAGATTTACGCTTGGGAGATGCCCAACTTTTTGGCGGCGATTGACTCAATCAGAACTTATTACAACGCCAACATGGCACTGCTTGAAAAGCCGAACCGCGATATGCTTTTTGACCCTCAGCGCCCTGTACATACCAAGGTTCGCGACGAGGCTCCCAGTGTTTATTCCTCTGATGTGCGGGTAAAGAACTGCCTGATTGCCGACGGCTGTGTACTGCGGGGCAGTGCGGAAAATTCACTGCTTTACCGCGGCGTGAAAGTGGGCAAAGGCAGTACTATCCGCAACAGTGTCATCATGCAGGACTGTGTCATCGGCGACGGCGTGATTTTGGACGGCGTCATCCTTGACAAACACGTTAGCATAGCAGACGGCGCGGCAATCAAAACCCGCCCGCCCTATTACGTGGGGAAAGGTGTTCGGGTGTAGAAACAAGAGCTCCCCTACCGACTTATATCGTCTCCTCCAACTCTTTTTCACGCTCTTTGGCGGCAGCCGTCAAGGAGTATTCCCGTTCCTCGTTTTCCAGTGTGGATCTGTAGGCAAGGAGCTGTTCGTGGATATCGTCCCGGGTTTTCCCCGTGAGCTTATAGAGGAAGAAAGGCAGACCGGCGGCGAGCATCATCAAGCCGTGCCATATGGTGTAGACGAGCAAAAGACGCTCGGATGTTTCGAGGGTTTGGGGCTGATGCACACCGTCAATGGGGCGTACATAGCCGATGAAAGAGCCTTCGCCGTAGAGAACCTGAGGGGCGATTACGCCGGCGATCAGACGGCTCAGGGTTCCGCCGATGCCGATGATTTTGTATAGGCTCGCTTCAAGGCGTTTGTGGGTTTTCAGCTCCAAATCCTCTAAGATGTCAGCCTTGAACATATCGGGCAGGAGATTGGACGCGCCGTATTGCAGACCGATTGTAAAGAGGAAAAAGATGAACGCCACCAGGAGGAACGTATTGTCCTGATTGCGCAGATATTCCCGTCCCACAAGAAAAGCGATGGTGTTGGCAAAGACGGCGTATACCCCGGAACCCATGTAAATTTGCTTGCTGTTAAAGCGTTTGAGCAGTTGTTTGACGATGAGCATACCCACCATTGTGCCGATTGCCGTAGGCAGTCCCAAAAACAGGAATTTGCTTGTACTGCCCAACAAAACTGCCGCAAGGAACATACCCATATAGGAAGCGATGGCACGAAATTCCTTGAGGAAGTCGCTGAAAATGATTATCAAGGCGTATTTGTTGTGCAGAACGTCAGCAAATCCTTGCCAAGGATCGACTTTTTTGGGGCTGTAGACTGTTCGCTCCTTGACGGTCTTCATGCCGATAACAAAGCCGATACAGCAGCAAAGTCCGCTGAGAACAGAACCCACAATCCATTGCGTCCTGTCCTGATCCTCGAAGATATATCCCAGTACCAATATCACCACTAGTGGCGCGGAATTGGCGATTGCGCTAGCGATGGACTTGATAGAGAGTATGTCGTCCCGCTCGCCGGTGTCGCTAGTCATCACGTTGGGCAGGCGGTGTACCATGTCGCCGAAAGTGAACGCCAGGTTGAAAACCGCCATGGTGACGAGGAAAAACATAGCCATGTTTTTTTCGGGCATATCGGGCATCCAGTAGAGGAAAAATGACACTAGGGCGATGGGAATTATGGAAAACTTTACTAGCGGACGGATTTTGTCCTTACCCGCTTTTGGGGCGCGGTCGATGATGATTGCGTAGGCAAAAGGCAGGACGAACTCCACGAAGCGCAAAATGCCGTTTATCCACGACACGGTGTTTTGGTGAAGCTCCAACTCGTTGACAAGGTAGGCTTGGCGGTATTGTTCTGCCATGCCGTTGAAGTTGGAGAAGAAAAACACGCTGACTAAGTAGAGGATGAATTCCTTTTGCGGCACTTGTTTTGCCGCCGTTTCATTGCGGGGTTCGAGACGTTGAGTTTTCATAACTGCTCCTATTAGTATTGTTGATAAGGGTATTGTAGCAGATTTTGCGGTGTTTGTCAAAGTTGGGAGATTCACATTTTATAGTCTCCTAACTTGAAAATCAACTATATTTTTGCGCCCCTATTGACTTTTCCAAACTTTCATGGCATAATATTACTACTGGGCTTGTTGAAAGTCTTTCTTTCATTTTAATTAATCGGATAGTTTCTCAACATCACCTATAAAACAGTCAACAAAACGGAAAGGCGCAGAAAATGGCAAAATCGGAAGTGGAAAAACTCAAGAAACAGCTTTTCGCCGCACGTCCTCACGCGGGACAGGCTCTAACTCCGGAGCAGTGGAGGAAGATTCATGAATATAGCGCGACCTACAAAAATTTCCTCCAAAACGCCAAAACAGAACGGGAGGCAGTTGAGCTTGCCCTGGAACTGGCAAGAGGGCGGAATTTCACCGAATATGATCCAGAAAAGACCTACTGCGCGGGGGAGAAGGTCTATGTGAACAATCGCAAAAAAGCGTTGATTCTGGCGGTTATCGGCAAAAATCCCCTGGATGCGGGACTGCGGATTTTGGCGTCCCATGTGGACAGTCCGCGCCTTGACGCCAAGCAAAACCCTCTCTACGAGGACAGCGACCTCGCCCTGTTCAAGACACACTATTACGGCGGGATAAAGAAGTATCAGTGGACCGCCTTGCCCCTAGCGCTGCATGGGGTGATTGTCCGCGGCGATGGGCAAATTCTCCCCGTGAGCATTTGTGAACAGGAGGACGAGCCGCAATTTTGTGTTACGGATCTGCTCCCCCATCTTGACCGAGAACAGAGCAAGCGCAAGCTTTCCCAAGGTATCAAAGGTGAGGAGCTGAATGTGCTTGTTGGCTCAATGCCTTTCCGCGCCGACGAGGGCAGTGAGCTTGTGAAACTGAACATCCTGCGGTTGATTTTTGACAAATACGGCATCGTGGAGGAGGACTTCCTCAGCGCAGAACTGGAATTTGTTCCCGCCGTCCCCGTTCGGGACATCGGGCTTGACCGCAGCATGATTGGCGGTTACGGACAGGACGACCGCGTTTGTGCCTACACATCCATTTCCGCGATTTTGGCGCTTGACCACGCGCCGCCCCATACCGCTGTAGCTCTTTTTGCCGACAAAGAAGAAACAGGCTCTGACGGCAATACGGGTATGCAAAGCGCGTTCTTTGAGCATTTTGTGGAAAGTCTTTGCGAGAAAAGCGGCGTGCGCCCACGGGACTGTTTTGCCGCGTCAGAGTGTCTCTCCGCCGATGTGAACGTGGCGTACGACCCCACCTGGTCCAGTGTTTTAGAGAAAAACAACGCCGCCTATCTCAACAAGGGTGTTGTCGCAACGAAATATACAGGCTCGGGGGGGAAATTCTCCACGAGCGACGCCAGTGCGGAGTTCACCGCAAAAATTATCGCTCTTTTCCGTGACAATGGACTGCTTTGGCAGACAGGGGAACTGGGCAAGGTGGACGAGGGCGGCGGCGGCACAGTGGCGAAATACCTAGCAAAACTGGGAATGGACGTCATCGATGTGGGAGTGCCCATACTCTCCATGCACTCTCCCTTTGAAGTTAGCGCAAAAGCTGACGTGTGGATGGCATATCGCGCATTCGGCTTGTTCCTAACTAACGATGTATAGACTCAAAAGAGCCGCGGCATCCCTTTGGGCGGTGCTATTGCTTTTTGTGTTCAGCTTCAGCGCCAGTGCGGTGGTGGTGGACGGCTATGTGGGCAATGCGGAGTGGTTGGACAGCCCCCGCGAGCTACTATTCCTTAGCGAGAAAGATAGCGGAAATGCCCTGAATATGGGCATTGTGTTCCTCGTCACCGAATTTCAAAATAATCGCTTGCACCTTGCCGTCAAGGCGGGGGGCAAAAACTGTACTCACGGCTCTTTGGCGGGGGTGCGTTTTGTTTTGGGAAGCTATGGGACGGTGCATTTGGACTTTCGCGAACCCAAAAATCCCGCCTATGACGGCGAGAAGCTCCACGCTGTGGGAGCGATGGCGGATGCCAGTGAGATTGACATACCCAACGAATTTTCAGCGGAGTTGTCACTGCTGCTAAAGACACCCGCACCGGAGCGAATGGTGCTGACCCTTTGGCTCATGGATTCTCAAGGTGAACCAAGCCTGCCCTTTGCTTTCACGCTAGTCAATCCCTATGCCGTGGTTTCTACTACCACCGCTCCCACGATGACTAGCGCTTACAACACCACAACTACCCGCTCTACCACGACCCGTACAACCACCACACGCACGACCACCACACGC
>WRKY01000001.1 GCA_009777895.1 Oscillospiraceae bacterium | reverse complement strand
AAGGAAGCTGATTTCCGTCAGAGCAGTGGTGACCATGGCGATCTCTACAGCGGAAAGAGCCGCGAAAATCCGCGCTGCAACGCCGGGACAGCCGTCCATCTTACCGCTGCCGGCGGTGATTTTCGCATAGCCGCCGCTGACGCTGACTTTGAGAGCCTTGTTCTCTTTTTGCAGCGCGGCGGTGACCGCCAAAACCTTGGCGAAATCCTCATCGCTCACGGTGAAAGACATTGCTGTTTTTTCCGATGTACTGGGAGTGAGGGCAATCATATCCACGTCAGTGCCGCCCGCGGCAATTTGCGCCAACACCTCCGCGAGAAAATTCGCCCCGCCAGGGCAATCGCTCAGGGAAATTAAAGTAATTCCCTCTTTAATATTGATTTTCAGTTCCATAATAATTCGCTCCGCTTCCAAATTGTGGGGGTTGATTTTAGATTTTATATTGTGGGGGAGGTATTGCTTTGCTAATATTATAACGTTTTTTTGGTGATAAGTCAATTGGGGCGTACTTCCCTCCTCACACGCCAATTTAGTTTTGTTATAAATTGTCATAAGCGTGCAAAATGGTATAATTGAGCGATGAAAAAATTACAAGACCTACAAAAAATGCTTGGCGATGTGAAAATCCTTCGCCCCCACGGCGGATATTTCTGCAGTATCCAAGACGTCCTTTTGATTGTGCTGTGCGGCTCATTTTGTGGACTGCGTGATTTGGAAAGAATCCATCAATGGGCGAAATTTCCCGCGATAACTGAGTTTTGGCGCAATGAGCTTAGGATTTTACACATCCCAAGCTATTCATGGCTGACTCAAATTTTCGCTCTTATTGAGCCAAAATCGCTGAATGAAAAATTCACACAATGCTAGATGAAATCGAAACATATTTTGCGGATGACACTTTGCGAAAAACGTGCGATAATGCACATCCAACGTCCGCAAGATTCGCAATAAAGCCTTTCAAATGGGCGTATTTTATTTTTGTTGCAGATTTTGCGAATTATCTATTGCATTATCTGCAATAGTGTTGTATAATGGTTGGCGGAGGTGTCAATGAATGTTTTACGAAATAGAATACGACGCCAGTCTTATCCCCGGTGTTGGGAAGTTCGTCAGAAAGCCGAAACCTCAAAAAATCGAAGAACCTGAAAAAGATTCTATTCGGGAGCATTTTGGACGAATGCGGGATATCGCAAGGGCACACCGCTCCACTTATGATTTTTCAAGGTTCTTTGAGAGGCGCATCCAAAACGACAATGCGATAATATTTTATAAGCAAGCGCTGTTTATGAAGGACTTCATGGACGATTATGAGGGCAATACGCATTTTTCCCAATACTTCCCTTATTATCAAATGATGGGATACGAGCAGCTGCGCACATACTTCACGTGGCGCACCCGCGTACGCCAAGGAAATATCGCCGATATATCCCTGTCTTACGCCTTTTTATACCTTTACGAATTGTTGGCGAATATCGGAGTCGCCGATCCCCAAGACGGACTGGACAAGCTGATGCTCTTTTGGAAAAGATTCAGAGAATATAACAAATCCATTGATAAATATGTCCTCCGTTGGCTCAAGGATTATCACATCTATTACGAGCTGCCGCGTACATTCAAGGAGTTTGTTGATGAAAATAACCTCGCCGAACATTACCCGAAATTATCGGGAAGCGATGACAGTTTTGAGTTATTCTGTTCAATATCGAAATACAATATAGGAAAATCCACCTTTTTTACGGACGAAAACAAAGGCATGATATCCGACTGTTTCGCATTTGTCATGGACAGAATCAGACAGGATTTTGAAGCGGCGGGAATGGATTTCGATGACGCTCTGTTCCGACCAACGAGAAAATTAGTCGCATGGAAACCGTTTAAGGATGCTCTGTTTTATACCCCCGTCAAGCCTCCGGATAAGCGGATAATCCTGTGCGAAAACGAAATCTATATATGCAAAAACGGAGAGTGGAAATTCAGCACAATTATAACGACCGAAAAAGGCAGACAATTCATCGCTTACGTTATGAAGCAAATGGAAGCAACCCTGCGGAAAATCATGAAATACCGATTCAAGCTGACTGCAAATACCGACATGATACACGACGATACCATCCGCATATTGACCAAAGCCGGACTGTTCATCGAAAAGATTGTCCCCGCCGGGGTCATGGAGTACTACAGAGAATTGACGAAAATCGTTATAACGGTTGATCACTCCTCCCTCGCCCGCATCAGAGAGGAAGCGTTAAAAACGCAGGAATCGCTCATCGTTGAGGAACAACTTAAAGAGAAAACCTCCGAGCTGAAACCTATACAGTTTACGCAGCAAGACCGAAACATATTTGCCGATACAGCAAACGAATCCGTTGAAGAACCGGCTCCCGTCTATGATGTATGGGGAAAACTAAAAGATATTCTAACCGAAAATGAGCTGCGGGCGCTTGCGGTGGTATTACAGGGCGGCGATATGAAAGCCTTTGCCGATGAATGCGGCGAGATGTTAGAAGTCTTAGCCGACGGAATAAATGAAAAAGCGATGGACTGCCTCGGCGACAATTTAATGGATGACGATTTCGTTTTATACGATGATTATAAAGAACAAGTAAAGGAATTGATAAAATGAGTATGGCAACCCAAGTACCAAACAGGATAGCGAATATCCTCATAAACGCTCTGAAAGGCGGCGTTGTACCGAGAGTTGGCCTCGAATACATCACGGTCGGGCGAAAACAGGAAATCGCCGCTATCCTGCACGACATTGAAATGATTGAGGAAGGCAGCGCATCCTTTCGCTTTATCGTCGGTAAATACGGCAGCGGAAAGAGCTTTTTGCTCCAAACAATCCGCAATTACGCTACAGCTAAAGGCTTTGTGGTGGTGGACGCCGACCTCTCGCCGGAGCGCAGGTTCGCCGGAACCAAAGGACAAGGGCTTGCCACATATAAAGAACTGATACAAAACCTATCCACCAAATCAAAACCGGACGGCGGCGCCCTGCCGCTTATCCTCGAAAAGTGGATATCGAGCATCCAAGCGAGCGTTAAAGCCCAATCAAACGCAACTGGCGATGAGTTTGACGATCTCGTCGAGAAGCAGATATACGCTGTCGCAAGCTCTCTGGAGGGAATGGTCAACGGCTTTGAATTCGCCAAAGCAGTGGTTATATATTGGAAAGCCTATCAGCAGGATGATGCGGCTCAAAAAAGCAATGTCCTGCGGTGGTTTCGCGGGGAATATCCCTCCCGCAAGGAAGCCAAAGACGAGTTGGGAATAAACTTCATCGTCACAGACGAAACCTGGTATGATTTCCTCAAAATATTCGCCGCGTTCCTGGTCGGAGCGGGATACAAAGGGATGCTCGTTGTCATAGATGAGCTTGTCAACATTTTCAAAATCCCGAACTCTATCACCAGGGCGAACAACTATGAAAAAATCCTCACCATGTACAACGATGTTTTACAAGGGAAGGCGAGTCATATCGGATTCCTTATGGGCGGTACGCCGCAATGTATTGAGGATAAATATAAAGGCGTGTTCAGTTACGAAGCGCTGCGTTCACGGCTTTCGCAGGGGCATTTCGCCACCACTGATGTCAAAGACCTTTCAGCTCCGATTATCCGGCTTTTGATGCTCTCACAGGAAGAAATGTACATCCTTGTCGAGAAGCTGCAGAGCATACATGCACAGCTGTATAACTACAAGCCCTCTCTTTCACACGATGACTTGGTTTATTTCCTCACGGTGGAATATAACCGTGTGGGAGCGGAAACGCACATCACGCCGCGAGAGATCATCCGTGATTTTATAGAGCTTGTCAACATCCTGCATCAGAACCCGAGTAAGACTGTTTCCGAGATATTAGGTGACAACAGCTTTGAAATGGCAAAGGGCGGAATCAGCGACGAGGACATCCACAGCGAGTTTGAAGAATTTGAAGTTTAACGTATTAAATAAAAAGGAGCGTTTATAATGGGTAACAAGCAAAAATTTCTTCAATATCTGACCGAAAAGAAGAAAAAACAGAACTACATTGACGAGTGTGCGGTTTATATGGATCACCTTTCTGCCGCGTTTGATGCGAAAACCATATCTCCTGCGGCAATTCCCGATTTTAATGAACGCGCAAGCTCATGCAGTCGTGTCGCAATAAAAACCGCTTATCAGTTCTTGGACGATTACGCAAAATTCATCGAAAAGGAACAACCGCTTATTGCAGAAGCCATTCGTAAGGGCTGTCGACAGATATTTGAACAAACTGCCAAAGACGAAGTAAAAAAGAGAAGGAATGACATCCTGCCCATTTCCGACGATGTTAAAATAACCCCTAAACACCTTAGCGAATTATCCAATGAACAGTTTGTCAAAGCGTTCGGTGATTTGCAACGGCTTATCATTGCTTGTTATGATGATATCGAAAAAGACCCGTTTGCTTGGGGCTACCCCGATTACTATACCACCGGAGGTTATTATAATCGAATAAATAACATTCTATTTGCACTTGTGTTTTGCGGTGAATACAGCAAGGGTGTATTGAAAGTTGATGCAGCGAAGTTTTTTGCCCGTGCCGATGTTAAGCGGCACAAAAATATTGAAATGATGATATCCGGTTTTGAAAAGATGGGATTCGTAATTGAACCATTCGATAAAAAATCAAAAGCTTTTACCTTGTCGTGTCCGAATAATCCTAACATGATAATTGTATTAAATGCGTATGCGGGTGAAATTGATGAAAACACACCGGACTGGAAATATATAATTCCGAGAAACGGCTTTTCATATCGTTTCATTGAATGCCCTTCGGTACAAACACATGAAACGGTTTTTTTATCTGAATTCGATTATATGTCATCGGCTTTACAAGAGATTCAATTATGGCTTCATGCGGAAGCAGCAAAATATGGTTTTACCATTGACCCGAATGAAGCGATGGAAAAGGGTATGATGCTGTACAAGAAAGGTTCTAAGCGGTTTTTGCTTGTGGGGCAACCACAGTTTTATTTAATGCATACAAAAGAAATTTTTATAAAAACAATTTTCCGAAATGTACTAAAACATGATGATATGCCGGAACTATACCGCCGCTTCCCCGAAACATTTTTATCTAACTGCCGGGGATGCCAAGGTGCTAACCCATGTTCCATGCGAATTGAATTTACCGTTGACAGCAAACCCCGCCTTTGTTGCGCTTATAATTCGTTTTTATTTAAGAATCCGACATTGGATGATGTAAAATTAATTTTGGAACTTTTCAAATTGGAAAACAAGATTAAATAAGGTGGTATTCTCATGGACGTTTTCAATCGGCTCGCGCCGTTTATCCAAGACTTTATTTATCAAAACAACTGGGAAGAATTGCGGGGTAACCAAGTCGCCGCCTGTGAGGTGATTTTTGACAGCGAGGACAATCTGCTGCTCTCCTCCGGCACGGCGTCAGGTAAAACCGAAGCGGCGTTTCTGCCTGTGCTGACGGAACTGTACAACAAACCGTCAAACTCGGTCGGTGTGATGTATATCTCGCCGCTGAAGGCACTCATCAATGACCAGTTCAAACGGTTGGAACAAATGCTGCTTGATTCCAACATCCCCGTCACTAAATGGCACGGCGACGCTTCCCAAACGCAAAAGAACAAACTCATCAAGAATCCGGAAGGCTTGCTACAGATCACACCGGAGTCGCTTGAAAGTCTGATCACCAACAAGCGCGGTGCGTGTCTGTCGATGTTTTCCGATTTGCGGTTCGTGATTATTGACGAAGTGCATTATTTCATGCGGGATGTTCGGGGTTTGCAGCTTTTGTGCGTTCTTGAACGGCTCAAGCAATTGACCGGAAACAACCCACGCCGAATTGGACTGTCCGCTACACTCGGCGACGTTTCCTTGGCGCAGAATTGGCTGAACACCGCAACAGGGCGCGAATGTGCCGCACCAATTACAGAAGAAGGTAAGAAGAAAGTTAGGTTGCACATCGAACGATTCGTCAATTATGCCGAAAAACGTGACCTTGTTGAGAAAGACGGTAGCGGCGACGTTACTTTTGTCAACGATGGTGACATCGGCGACCGTGAGCATTATGAGTATCTATTCAAACAAACGCTCGATAAAAAGACAATCATCTTTACCAACAGCCGTGAGGAAACCGAATTTGTCTTAGCGCATTTGCGTGAAATTGCTCTCAAGAACAAGGCGCCCGATGTTTATCGGGTACACCACGGCAACGTGTCGGCTCTGCTGCGTGAAAACACGGAGGACGAAATGAAATCGGCAGACGAAAAAATCGTCACCGGAGCGACTGTTACATTGGAACTGGGCATCGACATCGGCTCGCTCGACCAGGCAGTGCAAGTAGGCGCTCCGCTTAACGTGTCGAGCTTTGCTCAAAGACTTGGTCGATGCGGTCGACGCGGTCAGATTCCGCAATTACTCTTTACTTTCGTTGAGAGTATCCGAATCAATTCCGCTGACATTCTCGGTCCGATAAACTGGGAATTTATCCGGACAATCGCTATCATAGAGCTGTATTTGAAAGACCATTGGATGGAACCTATCCCCCCGCTCAATCACGCATATAATCTGCTTTATCATCAAACTATGAGTGTGCTGAAAAGCAACGGCGAAATGTCCCCGGCGGGACTCGCCTCCGCCGTGCTTTCGCTCGGATGTTTTAAGCATATACCGCAGGAAGATTATAAGCATCTGCTCTTGCATTTGATAAACATAGATCAACTGCAGCGCACCGAACACGGAGGTTTGGTTATCGGGCGTGAAGGAGAAAAAATCGTCAACAGCCATAAATTCCTCACCGTGTTCATCGCGCCGGAATATTTGCTTGTTAAGGACGAAAACCGCACAATCGGCACGGTTGACAAGGTGTATCCGGTCGGCGTTCGTTTCGCTCTAGCGGGGCTAGCATGGGAAACGGTGGATGTAAATGAGAAATCAAAAGTAATATTCGTGAAGCGCGTTCCGGGTGTTTCTGTCGTTGACTGGGATGTGGACTTCACTGCCGAGCTGCATACTGTTCTCGTCCGCAAAATACGTAGCATATTGAAAGGAAATGAACCCTACCGATACAACAGTATTCGTTGCCAGGAGAGGTTAACGGAAATTCAATACATCACACGAAACAGCGGTATATTGGACAACCTTGTGACGCCGCTGTCCGAAAGGAAATACGCAATCTTCCCGTGGATCGGCACAAGGCAGCTCATGACATTGAATTATGCTTTGCGGCACAGGAAGATAAAAAGCAAGCTCCCGTGGATCACTTGCGTGTACCTTGAAGTTATATTTGACGGAACAAAGGAAGAATTAGAAAACATTATCGGGGATATCCTCAATAGCAATCTCGATCTTTACGATTTGCCGCTGCCCGACAAGGTGCAAATCGAAAGCAAGTACAACGAATTCATTCCGCTTGATCTTCTGAGAAAACAGTTTATTGAGGATTATCTCGATTTTGAGGGGTTAAAAGCGGATATTATAAGGCATGAGGGAGGACAGGAATAATGGAGTGATAATCTCGCATATGGCGATAATTAAGTAAGGATATAACACCATTCGCAGATGACAAAACCGTCAATATGTACGGTTAGTTCGACTTGAGCAAAATGTTTTTCAATTTGCAGCCAAGTTTTTAGCTTGCACATCTTATATTATAACATTTTTTCGAGATTTTTAACAAAATTGATTTCCGCGATGAAACAGCACTCGCCTTGACACCCTCCTGCAAATATGCTAAAATTAACAAATAAGATTGTAAAAATAACCCCCTTAAGAATTATGAGCTTTGACGAAATTACGAGGATTTTTTACGCTGTGTTGGCAAAAAAATTTCCAGAATAAAGGACGGCAAAAAATGGAAGAATTAAAAAAATACTTTGACAAAGGCTTCTTGAAAGATGATGAGCGTGGCTTTCGTATATTCAAAGAGTTTGTTGAAATCAAGGAGCAGATGCTGTGCAATGACATCAAAAACACCATCGTTATGTTCGGCTCGGCGCGGATAAAGCCCGACGACAGTAACGAAAAAGCGCGAAAATACTACTGGGCAGCGCGGGATTTGGCGTATCGTCTTGCCAGTTGGGTGAAGGAAAACTGCCCGTTAGAGGACAAGTATTTCATCGCAACAGGCGGCGGCGTCGGGATTATGGAGGCGGCAAACCGCGGCGCGGCAGAGGCAGGGGAACCCACTATCGGGCTGAATATCCGTCTGCCTTTTGAGCAGGCGGAAAACCCCTACATACCCTCCGAATTGGTGTTCATGTTCCACTATTTCTTTATCCGCAAGTTCTATTTCGCCTACCCCGCAAAAGCTTTCGTCATCTTCCCCGGAGGATTTGGCACATTGGATGAGCTATTTGAAATCCTCACCCTTGCCCAAACCCACAAAATGCACAAAACCATGCCTTTCGTTATTTTCGGCAAGGAGTTTTTCAGCAAAATCCTGAACATGGATATGCTCCTTGAACACGGACTAATATCCCAGAGTGACCGGGATTTGTTCATTCTCACTGACGACATTGACGAGGCTTTTGACCACATTACGAGTAACATTAAGCCCGCTAGATGTATACTGGATAGGTGAATACAAAAAGCCATAGAGACTAAAGGCACTTCCCTTTTGGATGTGCCTTTCGCTTTTAGTTTCCATTTATTGACATTACAAGTTGTAATATTATACCATAAAATAAGGTTTTTTTGAATATATAGTCGATTAACTTGAAAATCGGCTCAGGATTTGGGAGAATATTTTTCGTCTGGCAAGGAAAAAAGCGCAGTAATACTTTCGTATTGCGAGCATTTTTGACGAAGTCAGATGGAAAATGCACCGCAAAGACCAGTTGATTTTCATGTTAGGAGACTATATATTTTAATGGACTTTCTGTTTAATTGACAAAACTCACACAATATTGTATAATAGACTTAGTAATCTTGTTTGGATGAATCGCGAAAGCACTTTCCAGGCAAAATCTTCAAAAATACTGGAGGCATATTCATGGCACTCAATCAGGAATGGAAGGACGGGCTTTCCCATCCTTTCAAGTGGCTTTTTGAGCCGACACCCAAAGCAACCCCCGACAACCCCTTGCAGGAAAACCCCGACGGCACAGTCCCCCGCAGTGAATTGTTTTCTATCGGACTTGGTCTTACCGGACAAAACTTCCTTTACAACATGGCCGGCTCACAGTGGTTTTTCTACTTCCTTACCGACGTACTTAAAATCCCCCCAAAAACAGTCGGCACATTTACGGGTATTATTACCGTTTATGACGCTTGTAACGACCCTATAGCAGGCGGTATCATGGACACAATGCGCTTTAAGAGCGGCGAAAAAATCCGTCCATGGATTAAGTATACCTCACCCATGGTAGCGATTCTCGCGTTCCTCCTTTTCGTCAACTGGGGCTTTGCTAGCAACACCCAGGCAATTGTTTACACCATCGTCGTTTACCTGCTGTGGGATAGCTTTTACTCCTTCCAAGACGCGGCACTTTGGAGCGTGAACACAATCATTTCGCCGCGTTCAGACCAACGAACACGTGCTGTGCAGTGGTCGGATATCGGCGCGTGGGTTGGCTCACTTATACCGGGACTGTTAACGCCCATGCTCAGTGGAGGCGGCGTCGGAAACTTTAACCGTCAACAGATTTTCTTTGTTTTCGCTCTTGTTCTGTGCCTTGGCGGCGGCTTTGTCTGCCTATCAGCTCTGCGCATAAAGGAGCGTGTTCCCCAACCGCCAAAAAGCGAATCTCTATTCAAGGCGATCAGTTCCGTACGGCACAACTACATCCTAATTATCTTTATCGTCAGCGACATTCTCGACAAATTCAGTCCGCGCATTGACCAATATTACCTTTTTCAGGATGTTGAATACCAAAACTGGATCGGCGGAGACACAATCCGCGCCACCACTTTGCTTTTCGCGTTGGGAATCGTGTCGGGGCTGCCGGGAGTAGCGTGTAAGTTCTTTGCCCGTCAAATCGCCGAAAAGCTTGGCGGAATGAAAAATATTTTGATTATCACCAAAATTTTAGGCATTGTCTCAAAGGTTATTATGTGGACAATCAGCTACACAACATGGCAAAGACTGCTCTTAGGGTATTTCTTCAATATGCTTGCTGAAACTCCCAACGCAATCAACGGCATGGCGAAGCGTTCCTTGGTCGCCGACTCTATCGACTATGTCGAGTGGAAAACAGGTGAGCGCACAGAGGGCATGACCATGTCGCTTCAAAATTTCCTCTCAAAACTTGGCGGTTCTTTTGACCGATTCATATGGGGTTGGAGTTTGGATTGGCTACAGTATGACCCCAATGCAGTGGAAGAACAAAGACCGCAAAACGAGCATTTCCAAACGCACGCTTGGACTTTTATCCGGTTGTGGCCCGCCCTTGGGCAAGTTTTCTCGTTGATACCTCTCCTACTGCTTAAAGTGCCGGATATTCCTACAATCAGCAAAGACTTGGCAAAACGCAGAGCCGAGCGGGCATTGCAAGAAAATGCCGAAACCGCTGAAACCTCCCTCGAATTCGCTGGGGCAAAATCCATGGCAGAGCGCGAAAAAGAGCTTGAGGATCAGATGAAGAAGTAGAGAACAAATCTGCATATAATAGCGAAGATACAGGTTGAGAAGTTTACTCTCAACCTGTATCCTTTTTGTTTTGCTGTGTTCAGCAGACTATATAGCCGATTTTCAAGTTAGGAGACTATACTCACCACTCCCAACGCCGCAACAGTCGCGTCGTCCTGCTCATCCTCAGGGACGCGTTCAAGGGCGAGCATGAGAGCCGCGCCCGCCAACTCGTCTGCGCTTTTTGTCCAGTCAATAAGCAGTTTTTTCGTGATTTCCTCATCCTCAATCACCGCGCCGTCAGAAAATAACAGGCACAAATCCCCCTCTTTAAGCTTGAGTGAATGCTCCTTGAAGTCGATTTCTCGCAATATCCCTGCGGGCAAGGAATCGGACTCCAACTTGCAGATGTTCCTCCCCACAGCCGCCAAGGACGCCGCCGCCCCCGCTTTGTACAGACGCATTTCACCAGTGTAGGGGTCAAAAATCGCCGCGTCAAGAGTGGCGAGGGACTCGTCGGCGGATTTGGACATCAGGGCACCGTTGGTCAAGCGCAAGGCGCATGGGAAGCTCAATCCCGCCTGCACCAACGTGGAAAACAGCGTACAGGTCAACGCGCTGTCCACGGCTGCCCGCCCCCCCGTACCCATGCCGTCGCTGAGCAAAAACGCCGTTTCACCCCCCGGCAGTGTGAATTGGGAGTAGTAATCGCCACAGAGCCGCGCATCGCCCCTTGCCCGCTGTGCCACGCCGATTTCCACGGAAAACCGCGGGCTTTCCGCGAATATCCAGGTGATTTTGTCGCCCTCATCGGAAAAGCTGATTTCCTGCAATCCAACCCCTGCGGCGATTTCCAAATTCCGGAAAAATTCCGCTGTGTCCAAATCGGCAACAGGGGGCTTGTCCAATGACAAGGATAGGCGTAAATGCCCCCAGCGGTCGCGAACGCAGTCCGCGCTGCGGCACTCCAGTCCTGCCCGAGCCGTTTCCGCCTTTGCCCTTGCGCTTTGGGCGGGAAGATAGCTCAGTTTAGCTGTCAAAATCCCGCCTAAATCCCGCAAAATTTCCTCCATGCCCCCCAACTGCTCACTAACCGCCTCCCGCAACGTCCGCGTCCGAGCTTGCACATCCTCATTCTGCGCCCCGGCGTTCAGAGCGTGCTTTGCGCTTAAATCCTCCAAGGATAGGGACACCCGCTCCACGCACTCCCGCACCTGCTTAAGGGCGGCGGCAGTGTCCGTCAGCAATTCTGACGCTTTGGCATCCTCTTTCGGCGCGGGGATTAGCTGCACCAGATTGCGCAAATTGTCCAAAAAATGGGCAGGGATACACAAAAATAGGGCGATGCCAACTATGCAAAGTGAGAGAAAAGCGACGCTTTCCGTTGTTGGGTAGAGCAGCGCCAAAAAGCCTGCTGAGGCGGCAAAAAACCCACCGCTGGCGTAACGTCCCAATGGGGAAAAAGCCCCCGCCAACACGCCGCCAAGACAGAGCATGAGGGCTATGGTAACGCTCTCCCCCCGTAATAACAGAGCGGCGGAGAATGCGATGCCCGCCACGCTGCCCCCCTCTGCGCCGCCCACGTACGCCGCCAGTAAAATCAGCAACGCGGCGACTGCCATGGCGAATTTGATGCCCATGAACTGCAGCGGCGCAAGGGCGGCAATGAGGATTGCCAGGGAGAAAACTAACGCCAGACGGCTTTTAGGCTGTGTGCGAATTTTCTCTAACCACTGGGCGGCGGCGAAGCCCTCGGCTTTTTCCTGAAAGGGAAGAATTTCTAAAAACAGCATACAGCCGCCTCCTGCCAAAAGGCTCTCGCAGGCAAGACTGATAAGGCTTTTGGGTTCGATGCCAAGAGACAGCTGTACGGAAATGCCCGTGGCAAGGCAAGCGGTCAACGCCCCTGCGCTATAAAGAAATTTCGTTAGGGGAATTTTTATAAAGCATTCTGCCAATATGCGCAGAAGAGCGACAGCCAGTACCGCAGCGGCGAAACGAAAAATAGCGACAGGGTTTTCCGCGCCGAGAGCGTAACCCACACAGGCGCCCACTGCCGCGCCGGTGCAATAGGGAAAGGGCATTGCGGCGACGGCGGCAATCCCAAAGGGAGAAATTCCCGCAAAGCCCCCGCTGTAGCTCAAAATAAAGCCTAAGACTGCGGCGCAAAGCTGTCCCGCCGCGCTTTTTATGGTTCCGGCACCGACAATTTGCCGCGCCGCCGTGCTTGTCAATTCCATTCATGTTCCCCCATTTTCACAGTTTTTCAGGGGTATATTATACGATATCGGCGTTGCAAAGTGTGTCGATACAACACCGTTGCATATCGTGCAACACAATCTTCAAAAAATCTACTGAGCTATTGCAAATAATTCATAATTTGCTATAATACTGTTAAGAATTTATGATTGATGTCTTGTCACGTTTGTGAGATATCGGTCGGAGGTGTTTTACACATGAACCCTATTAATATTTATTATCGCATCTTTCAGCAGTTTTTCCGCCCAATTTCCGCACTCTTACAGTGGAGAGAACCGCAGCTTTTGATTGGTGAGGATGCAATCAGCAAGTTGCCGGAGGCGATAAAAGCTCAAGGGCTTGAGCGCGTTTTTGTTGTTGTTGACAAAACGCTAGAGGATTTAGGACTTGCCAAAGAGCTTTACAAGAGCCTTGAAAACGGGGGCATCGCCTACGAAATTTACAACAAGACCCAACCCAATCCCACTATCGACAACGTGGAACTGGGGCGCCAACTGTACATAAAGAGTAAGGCACAGTGGCTGATTGCCTTTGGCGGCGGCTCCCAGATTGACTGTGCCAAGGGGATTCGTCTGCGTATCGCATGGCCAGGAAAAACAATTCAACAACTTAAAAGCTCGGTACGCAACAACCTCCACGGTCTGTTCTTTCCTCACAAGCTCAAAATAGTGCCGCTTTTCGCTATACCCACCACTGCGGGTTCCGGCAGTGAAGGGACTGTTGCGGCGGTCATTTCCGATGCCCGTACCCACGAAAAATACCCTGTCAACGACGTGCGCTTTATCCCCGAATGGGCGGTACTTGAACCTAGCATAACGGCGGGATTACCCCCCGCAATCACCGCATCCACAGGGCTTGACGCCCTCACCCACGCGGTGGAGGCGTTCATCGGTCAGGCAAACACAAAGGCGACAAAAGAACACGCCAAAAAATCTGTCAAACTGGTTTTCGAGAACCTCTACACGGCGTACAACGACGGGAAAAACCTGACGGCGCGTGAGAATATGCTCCTTGCGTCATATTACGGCGGGCTCGCCTTCACGCGGGCATTTGTGGGCTACTCCCACGCCATCGCCCACGTTCTCGGCGGGCTTTACGGCACTCCTCACGGGCTTGCAAACGCCGTAATTTTGCCCCACGTTTTGGAGTGGTACGGCAAATCCGTCCACAAAAGTCTCGCAATTTTGGCGGATGAAGCGGGTATTGACGCGGGACTTTCCACCAATGCTGAAAAAGCCCAGGCTTTTATCCAGGCAATAAAGAAACTTTGCCATGATATGGAAATTCCCGAAAAGTTGGACATGGTACAGCAGGAGGATATCCCCCGCATTGTAAAGACCGCGCTCAAAGAGGCAAATCCTCTTTACCCCGTGCCGAAAATCATGCACAAGCGCAGTTGTGAAGCGTTTCTCCGCTCGATTATTGTCAGTCAGAGTTCTGTTGAGGAAAAAACGCGGACAGCTGTCGGCGTTTAGGGTTTATAATCGATTAACTTGAAAATCGGCTGAGGATTTGCGAGAATATTTTTCGTCTGGCAAGGAAAAAAGTCTTGATTTTCAAGTTAGGAGACTATAGTTATAGACAAACAGCAGTTAGCAAGCAGTATTCTCGCTGAATGCTGATTGTTGTTTGCATTGTAAGGCGCAATTTGAAAAATCGACAAATCTGTGCTATAATATGGAGGCGGGTATTCCGATACCGCCCGCACAAAAACAAACCACTGTAAGGAGTCTAGCATGGAAATCATTTGCATTGTCTGCCCTAGCGGATGCCGTATGACCGTTGAGGGTGAGGGTGAGAATATTGCTGTGACAGGGAACATCTGTCCCAAGGGAGTGAAGTTCGCCAAAAACGAAATCACCAACCCCACCCGCTCGTTGACAACAACTGTAGCGACAATTTTCCCGGAAATGCCCAGATTGCCCGTAAAAACCCGTGACGAAATCCCCAAGGGCAAGGTGATGGAAGTGATGGAGAAAATCCGCACGGTGCTTGTTAAGGAACCAAAAAAGGTGGGCGACGTGATACTCGCCAATGTGTTCGGTACGGACATTGTCGCCACGGGCGAAGTGCTTGCCTAACCGCGCGGTATATATAATCCCAATTTTCAGGGTATAGGAACGGTATATGAAACGAATTTTAACCTACGGCACTTTTGACCTGCTCCACTGGGGACATATTGAGATTCTGCGCCGCGCCAGAGCCTTGGGCGACTGCCTTATTGTCGCGTTGAGTACAGATGAATTCAACGCAATCAAAGGAAAAAAAGCGTACCACAGCTACGAGGTTCGCAAGAAAATGTTGGAGGCAATCACCTATGTAGACCGCGTAATTCCCGAGGAATGTTGGGAGCAAAAACCGCATGACGTGGAGCTTTTCAACATCGACACCGTGGTTATGGGCGACGATTGGGCAGGGAACGAGAAATTCACCAAGCAACTTTTAGGGCTGTGTAATTTGGAATTTTTGCCCCGAACCACGGGAGTTTCCACCTCATCCATCAAGAAAGATTTGGGTCTGCAATCTCCTGTTGACGGCATTTCCCAAATACCTGAACCAACACTGAGGAATCAGTAGACAGTAATAAGAACACTCTGCGCGTCCACTAAGAGCCTGTGGTCAGGAGATTAAATAGACTATTTTTGAGTGATTTTTTTGCCAAACCAGGCAAAAAACACAGAAATGATTTGTTCATTTCGAGTATTTTTAATGAAGTTTGGCGGAAAAAGCGCAAAAAAGATACCGTTTCAAGAGACTGAACACAGGTGCCTAATATTTGCCACTCTCAAAAAAGCATATCCCAACAATCCCCCGCAAAAGCTATTACCAAAATTCTAGCGAGGTGATTGATATGGATATTCAAGACGCAGCTTGGGCAAGGTTTTTACAGAGCGGTCATGTGAGCGATTATATGCAGTATTGCCTATTGCGGGGGACTACAGCACCCAGGAGTTATACCCCTCAAAAACAGTCCAACACGAAGAAAAAGGACGATGAAAAAGGTGAATATTATCACGGTTTCTGGTAAACTAACATCTACTGCCATTTAATATCTGGAATAAAAAATCCGAGGAACTGGAATGTATTTGAACACCGTGGGGTTGGTTTTGCGGGTGCGGGATACCGCCGAAAACGACCGCTTACTCAGCATCCTGACCCCCGAATTCGGCGTAATCAACGCCTTCGCCAACGGCTCACGGCGGCTGAAGTCCTCCCAACTTGCGGCGGCACAAACCCTGTGCTACGGCGAATTCAACCTTTACCGCCGCCGCGATACTTATATCGTCAACGACGCGAAAAGCCACAGCGTTTTTTTCGGCTTACGCCAAGACATCACGACCCTTTCACTTGCGGGCTATTTCTGCGAACTGGCGGAGTTTTTGTCACCAGAGGATACGGATTCCCGCGAAATTTTGCGCCTAATGCTCCTGTTCCTCAACTGTCTTGAGAAAAAACGCCGCCCTCAAGAAGTCCTGAAACCCGCCACAGAGCTGCGGCTTCTCACCTTGGCAGGACTCGCCCCCAATTTAGCGCGATGCAGGGAATGCGCAGCGGAAACACTTGAGGGCAATTTTGTTAAATTTGATCTAGTCGAGGGCAATTTCAGCTGTTCAAACTGCAATGGAGGCGGGGAAAAAGTCGGCTTGGGAGTACTCAGCGCAATGGCTCATGTCCTCTGCGCACCGCTGAAAAGGTTGTATTCATTCACCTTGCCGGCAAATTCACTGACTATCTTGGGAGAAATCACAGAAAAATATTTGAAGATACATATCCCTCGTAAACTGAATTCTCTAGAATTTTATCACGAAATATTGACGATAACGTGACTATATTTCTTGCGCGGATGCAAAATTTATACACATATTTGGGAGGAATTTATCATGAAAAAAGCACTTCGGATTATTCTGTGCATTGGGTTGGTGGGGGCGGTGATTGCCGCAAGTCTCCTGATTTCCTATGGGCGTGACGAAAATCATCGCTACGAAATCTCCGACAACGCCGACGACTACAGCCGCATTATGTCCGAGAACATTCAGGGCAATCCGCGGGTTGTGGACATTGCCATGTTGGGTTCTCACGACGCTTTCAGCGACAAAATTACGCGAAAAAGCGCAGTTGACCCCAATAATTCTATCGCCAAGCTAATGCCTGTCATCATGCCCTTTTGGGGCGGCGTTTTTGCGCGAAAAAACAAGGCACAGCACAGTGACGGCTACGAACAGGCGGTACGCGGCGCAAGGTATTTCGACGTGCGTGTCGTTTGGCAGGGCGGACAGTGGCAGAACTTCCACAGCTTCATCTCCGAGCCTTACGAGAACAATCTGCGCCACATGATTCGCTTTTTGAGCGAAAACCCGGGTGAGCTGATTATTTTCGACATTCAGCACCACTTTCCCATGGAGAACACTAGCGCGATGATGTTGGAATTTATGGGAGAGATTACCTATGAGGGCAAAAGCATTTGGGATTTTGTCCGCTTTGACCCCACGCAAATTCCCTTGGGTGAATTGACGTACGAGCAGGCAACCAACGGCGGCGGCGGCATTGTGGTTTTGGTGAAAATTCCCCAAAGTGAGGGCTGCAAATACTATCAATATAACAGCGAGACCATGCGTTCAAACTGGCACAACAAGTCCACGGGACGGGAGATTATCCAAGGGATTGAGGCGGAATACGCCTACCTCAGGGAAAATTTTGAAACACACAAGGACGCTTTTCGTGTCAATCAAGCCCAAACCACTCCTGGCATGAGCCTTGAATACTGGAGCTTGCTCCACGATGCTGACCGCAGCAATGTTATGATGGTTACACACCCAGATTTTTCCGCGTGGCTTGAGGTGATGCCCATCTTCATGGTAAACAACATAGACTCCTCTGCGGAAAGCTTCAACGCCGCCGCTATGGAGGCTATCAACAAATTTAATCGGGGGCTAAACTAGTGCATATTCCCTATTTATCCCGCAAAGAATACCATAAATTCCCCTATGGAGCGGTGGAAATCGGCACTCAAATGTGTTTCCGCATTGTCGTTCCCAGAGGGTGGAACTGTAAAGGCGCAACACTTTACATCTGGGAGGATGATAAGGCTAGAGAGCCTTATGCCATGGATTGGGACTGCCTTGAGGGGGAGGGAGAGGAGTGGTGGAAAGCCTGTGTGACACTGGAAAAATCGGGACTATATCACTACCATTTTGTCTGCGATTTGGGACAGGGCGCCTGGTCTATTGGTGCGGGAGAAAAGGGACAAGGACAGTGGGGAAGTGTAAAGCCTTTTAGCTTTACAGTCTATTCAGATGAATTCGACGAGCCAACTTGGCTCTACGGCGGAACGATATACCAAATTTTCCCAGACAGATTTTACAATAGCGGACAACCCAAAGAAAATGTGCCGAAAGACCGCATATTAAGAGAGGATTGGGGTGCAACGCCCTATGCAGCACCAGTTTACAGAACACAGGAAGCAGACGAAAACGGTGTCTCCCCCCAGTGCGAGAGCTACGACTTTTTCGGCGGAGATTTGGCAGGCATTATCCAAAAATTACCATATCTTCAGGGACTTGGAGTCAGCTGTATTTACCTCAACCCCATCTTTGAGGCGAACTCAAATCATCGATACGACACTGCCGACTACTCCAAAATCGACCCCCTCCTTGGCAAGGAGGAAGACTTCACAGCGCTGTGCAAAGCGGCTAAAAATCACGGCATTTCAGTGATGCTGGACGGAGTGTTCAGCCACACCGGCGCGGACAGCGTCTACTTTAACCGCGCGGGGAGATACGGCGGCGGCGGTGCGTACCGCGACCCCGCCAGTCCCTACCGGCAATGGTATAAATTCACCGAATACCCCCGAAAATACAGTGCTTGGTGGGGAGTGGATATCCTGCCGGAAGTGGTTGAAGAAAACGAGAGTTTTCAGGCGTATATCATGGGAATCGCAAGAAAGTGGCTGAAAGCAGGAGCTTCCTCCTGGCGGTTGGACGTTGCGGACGAACTCCCCGACTGCTTTTTGGACGACTTCACGGCTACAGTCAAGGGAGAAAAATCCGATGCCTATGTATTGGGTGAGGTCTGGGAGGATGCAAGCTGTAAAATCAGTTACTCACAGCGGCGGCGATACCTGCAAGGGAAACAACTTGACAGCGTAATGAATTATCCCCTGGCGGAGGCAATACTAAACTATGCCAAGGGCGGTTGCGCGAATGCACTGGCGGAAGTCTTAGAAACACTGGCGGAGAACTATCCGCCGCGCGCTTTGCATCTCGCCATGAACCACATCGGCACCCACGACACCGTGCGCGCATTGACTCTCTTGGGCGACGGTGTAAAGGGTTATCACTTTACAGGAAATCAGGAATATATTGCCAAAAAACGTCTGAAAATAGCCAGTCTTTTGCAATATACATTGCCAGGAATTCCCTGTTTGTACTACGGCGACGAGGCAGGCTTGCAGGGGGGTAAGGATCCCATGAACAGGAGCTGCTTCCCTTGGGGCATGGAGGACAAAGAGCTAACGCAGCACTACCAAATGTTGGGGAAGTTGCGGCGGGAAAATCCTATATTCCGCCGTTCGCCCTGTAGAATTCTTGAAAAAAATGGCAGTAGGTTCGTCTTTGAACGCTATGAAAATAACGAGGTTTTTCGGGTGGAAATCGACGGTTTAGACTACAAAATAAGCAATAAAAAAGCGTGATTTTTAATAAAGAAGGAGGGACATATGAAAAAACAGACACGTCAGGAGTATCGCACAGCAAGGCAGAGCGCGCGGCAGCGAACTGCCCGTGCTGTGTTGTCGTTTTTGGCGTTTGTGGTGTTGGTGGGGGCGATTTCCGCCGCCTATTATTGGCGTAATTCCGAGCCGAAAATCCCCGACGACACGGATAGTACCACCTCCCCCGAACAGAGCGCAGACAGCAGCGAGGAGTTGGGCAGCGCGGTGTTTTTCCTCTACTTAAAGAGTGAGAGGGAGGATGCACACAGCGGTGTTTTGCTCACGGTCAACGCCGACGCGGCGACAGCACAGGTCAAGGCACTGAGCCGAAAACAGCTTGAGAATTTGCGCGATGAGGACGGACTTTCCACCACTTCAAAAGCTCACGAGAGCCTGAAAATCCACATAAAAACGGCGGTGGATCGTGTGATTTTACTTGATGAGCGGGGCTTTAAGGATGCGGCGAATGCCTTGGGAGGGTTGGATATTTTTTTGGACGAGCAGACAGAGTTTGTTTGGGACGGCACAAGGCGAACCCTGCATCAGGGGCGGAATTTACTGCGCGGTGAGTCCCTGCTGCGCTATTTGCAGTACGCCACGGTGGAGGGCGACACAGCAACTCAGCAGGCGTTGTGGCACGGTTTGGCGGCGCTGACCCTCAGTCCCGCCAATCGCGGCAAGGGAGAGATTCTTTTCAGCCGCCTTATTAATATGGTAAAAAGTGACATATCCGCTATGGATTTTGTTTTGGCGGGCGGGGCTTTGGACAAGTTGGCGCGGGACGGGCTTGATGCGGAGTGAGAAATGAACGCCGTATTGACCTCCAGTTGACATTTTCCGCCGTTCCATGTATACTATCCTTAACAAAATCATACTAAAGGAGCGACATATCTTGAAAGAGTTGGAAAACAAACCCCTGGACAAAAAAAACGCGCCGTCTGCGCCCACATCGGGCATCACCATGAAAGACAAAATCGGCTATGCTCTTGGCGACATGGGCGGACTGTTTTTTTTCAGCACAGTCAGTGCTTATCTCCAGATGTTCTACACAGAGATTCTGCGCATTCCGCTAGCAAAAATTAGCAATTTGTTGCTAGCAGTCCGAATTTGGGACGGCATTAACGACCCGATCTGCGGCACATTAATTGACCGCCGTAAGCCTAGCGAAAACGGCAAATTCCGCCCGTTTTTACGTATGTTCTCTCCGCTCCTCGCCGTCTTCGGCGTACTTATGTTCACCCGCATTCCGGGGCTTAGCGCCGCCCAATACCTCATTTACGCCTACATCACCCACATTCTCTACGAGGGAATGTATACCATGTGCAACATCCCTTACGGCTCCATGGCGTCGGTCATCACAGACGACGGAGCGGAACGGTCTCAGCTTTCCACATTCCGCTCCATCGGCGCGGGACTTGGTGGCTTGCCCGCCCAAATGATACTGCCCATGTTTGTCTTTTCCGTGGACGACAATGGACAAAAATTCCTCAACGGCGACAAATTTTTTATGGGCATGGTAATTTTTGGGATCCTCACTATCATCGTCTATTGGTCCAGTTTTTACCTGACAAAAGAGCGCATCGCCCCGCCGCCGCCTGAAAAAGCCCAGAAGCAAAACATCGGTGAAACCATCTCATTCCTGCTGAAAAATAAGCCCTTTTTGGTACTGTGCTTTGCCTCCATGCTCATGGTCGGCACGCAATTTTACACGCAAAATGTCTACAATTACCTGTACAAGGACTACTTCAACGAGCCTGAACTCTACACTTTTGTCACCATCGCAACCTATGCGCCAATGGTGTTCCTGATACCGTTTATTGGCAAATTGGTGGAGAAGTTTGGTAAAAAACGCCTATGTGGCTATGGGCTGCTCATGTCAATGGTGGCAAATATTATCGCCCTTTTGATTCGCACCGCAAACCCATATGTTTTCTTGGTATTTTGTTTCCTCAGCGGCTTGGGCTTCACTTTTTTCCTCCTGCAGATTTGGGCTATGGCGACGGATGTCATCGACTATCAGGAACTGATTTCTCACAAGCGCGAAGAGGGGACAAGCTTCGCATTCTTCTTCTTCACACGCAAAATCGGACAGACCCTTGCGGGTGCGGGTGCGCCATGGCTGATGATGGCAATCGGCTACAAAGTTGCTGAAGGGGACGAGATTATCGTCCAAGCCGCCGGCGTTGCCGACCAACTCTACACCATCGCCAACCTAGTTCCCGCCATCACCTTTTTCCTCATGTTCATCACCGTGAGCTTCCTGTATCCCCTGGACAAGGAACAGGAGGAGGATATGCGGGCAAAGCTGCGCAAACGCCGTGCCGGTTGAGATTTGAAAGTTAATCGACTATAAAAGTTGCACAGGCGGATACCACAAATGTCGGAATACTTTGCGTATTCCGACATTTAATAAAGCTGTGTATTTTGCGTAGTGTACTACGTTACGCCAAGTTATAGAAAGCCGCCGCTCCGCCATAAACCGCGCCGTCACCAAGTTGCGCCTCGATTTTCAGTAGACGGTTGTACTTTGCAATGCGGTCTGTGCGGCTCATTGAGCCTGTTTTGATTTGTCCCGCGTTGGTCGCCACAGCAATGTCCGCAATGGTGGCATCCTCGGTTTCGCCGCTGCGGTGGGAAATCACTGCGGTGTAGCCCGCGCGTTTCGCCATCTCGATAGCCTCAAAAGTTTCGGTCAGGGAGCCGATTTGATTGACCTTGATGAGGATAGAATTGCAAAGACCAAGCTCAATGCCTTTCGCCAAACGCTTGGTATTAGTGACAAAGAAATCGTCACCCACAAGCTGTACACGTCCGCCGATACGCTCGGTAAGCTTTTTGTAGCCGTCCCAGTCGTTTTCGTCCAAACCGTCCTCGATGGAAACAATCGGGAAATCGTTGATGAAGGACTCATACAGCGCAATCAACTCGTCAGCTGTGAGTGAACGCCCCTCACCCGCCAGGTCGTACTTGCCCGTTTCTTTATTATAGAACTCAGAAGAGGCGACATCCATGGCGATTTTCACGTCGTCACCCGGCTTGTAGCCCGCTTTTGCAATAGCCTCCATAATCACCTCGAGAGCCTCGCGGTTACTGGCAAGGTCAGGGGCAAAACCGCCCTCGTCGCCCACGGCAGTGTTCTTACCCTTTGACGAAAGGACACCCTTAAGCGCGTGGAAAACCTCCGCACCCATGCGGATGCAGTCGGCGAAAGTCTTTGCGCCAACGGGCATAATCATGAACTCCTGGAAGTCGACAGAGTTGTCCGCATGAGAACCGCCATTGAGGATGTTCATCATGGGGGTGGGCAGTTGTTTGGCGTTAAAACCGCCCAAATATTGGTAAAGCGGCAGGTCGTGATAGTCCGCAGCCGCGTGGGCGACAGCGAGAGAAACGCCCAGGATCGCGTTGGCACCGAGCTTACTCTTGTTTTCTGTACCGTCAAGAGCAATCATTGCACGGTCGATTCCCAGTTGATCCGTCACGGCGAAATTACCCGTCAGCGCGGGAGCGATGACTTCATTTACGTTGGCGACTGCTTTAAGTACGCCCTTGCCCAGATAGCGGGATTTGTCTCCGTCGCGCAGCTCCACAGCCTCGTGTTCGCCTGTGGACGCGCCCGATGGTACCATTGCGCGGCCATAGGCGCCGCTCTCAGTCCAAACCTCCACCTCAACGGTGGGATTGCCGCGGGAATCGATAACCTCAAGTGCGTTGATTTTTGCGATAACTGACATTTTTTAACTCCTTAAGTTTTTAGTTTCAGGATTGATGAGCAACAAAAATATGGCAAAACTTGTGAAACTGTTATATCCAAACCAATATTCCTTTATTCCTCGCTCCATAGTTGCTTATTATACCATTTTTTCGCAGAAAAGTCAAAAATAAACTTCTGCACAAAGCAGTAGTTCCAACAGGAATTTGTTGAAAAAATCCCCTCTCCTAACTGGCGATTGCCGCCCGCAGTTGGGTGCTGCTTGTGGAGCGCGTATAAGGAAAAAATACGATCTCCACGCCCTTGCCCTCAAAAAAGTGTTGATATTTCTTGAAACGCTCCGAACCTTTGTAGTCGCTGCCCACAAAAAGCCTGTGGTAGCGGTACTTTTCCCAAGCGTCAGAATCCTCCGAACACGCCTGAACAGCCTTGTCCACCCAAGATACCGCGCCGACAATCGCCCGCCGCTCCTCGTAAGAAATATAGGTTTCCCGCTTTTTGTGAATCACGTTTTTGTGTACCCCCACAATCAAATAATCACACTGCGCCTTCGCCTTTTTGATGATATTCAGATGTCCGATATGAAACAGGTCAAAGGTTCCGCTCATATATCCGATTACGGGCGTTTTTCCTCCGTCCGCCTGTAGGGCGTTTTCTTTGTATTTATAGGAATTCAGCCCGAACTCCCGAGGATTTTCCATGTTTTCCTCAAGGACATTTTTATAGATTTCATCGTATTTGGGAATGAACAATTCCTTTTTGCTGTAAAGACTTTCCAGGATTTCCCGGGATAAGTCACCCAATTTTTCAAGTTGAGTGCTATTGGAATGAAAGCGCGTTCCCTCTATTTTACCGGGAGCAACCAAGAGCAGGCGGTTGCTAAATCCCTGCGCCTCCAGTTCGATGTTCAGCGACCGGGAAAAGCTTGTCAGTGCTGCCTTTGTCGCACCATAAACACTGTAGCGCGGGGAAACAACAAGCCCCGCAATGCTCCCCATAAGCCCGCAGAAAAAAGGCGTTTTGCTCCTAATTCGCTCATAAAAACTCTGAATGATTTTTATTGCCCCAACGGCGTTTACGCCGAACAGCTTGTCAATCTCAACAGGGTGCAGGCTCTCGAAATTCGCAACTCTGCCCAATCCTGCGGTTATGAACAATGTATCAATCTCCTCGTCTCGGGCGAGAGCGTCTACAATAGCAGAGTTAAAGTCCAGCAAATCACAGTGAATATAGGGAAAAATGCCCCGTCCATGAATATCTGGACGTTGCCTATCCAATATATATACATATCGGTCGCTCCTCGCCAACGCCGTCGCCAACGCCAGACCAATCCCGTTGCTGCCGCCCACCACAACCGCCTTTTTCATGCCTCAACCTCCTGTGTTTTCTCTCTTTATTATAGACAATTTTGCTGAAAATAGACCCGTGTAAGGAGAATCCAATTATGCAAACAGAAACCGCAATGACGCTAGAACAACAGAAAAATATACGGGAGCTTCAGAGCTTAGTGTTGGAGATTTTGCTTGTTATGGACAAACTTTGCAAGGAGTTCGGCATCAGCTACTACCTTGCCGAGGGAACACTTTTAGGGGCGGTTCGCCACGGTGGCTTCGTACCTTGGGACGACGACGTGGACATCGTTATGCCACGCAAGGATCACGACCGCTTCATCAAACTCGCCGAAAAGCACCTGCCTGCGGGCTATTGCGTCGACAGCGTTCATACCAACCCGAAACATTGGACAAACACCTCCTTTGTACAGATGACGCGGGATGTGCCCCACAAGAAAACCCGCCTTTCAGGCATCGCCCTCCACAACGGTCCCTGCGTGGACATCCTCGCCCTGGATTTCGTCCCCTGCTACAGCAATCAGCTAAAACGGCGTGAAATGATGACCCGCGTTTTCCGCCGCACTCTGTGGGTGAAGTCGGGATTGCACCCAAAAAGTTGGTACAAAACTCCTGAAAAACGCCTGCGGCTTTACTATCCCGCGAAAATTATCGCCGCGTTTATGTCCTTTTCCGCCCTGCAAAATGCAATATACCGCCAAATGACCATGACAGACGACAGCTCCCATCAGTTTTACAGCGTGTTCGCCAGTCTTTACCGCATGAACAGGGAAACATTCCCCAAAAAGTGGTTCGCCGAGCCTGTATATCTCGATTTTGAGGGTCACAAGCTGCCCGTGCCTCGGGAATACCACAAAGTTCTCACCCGAATTTACGGGGACTATACCGTACTCCCGCCAGTTGCAAAACGCACGAGCAAGCATTTTTTTGACAGCATTGTACAGAATAATGAAACACATGAAATGCAAAATGATGAGGAAACACATGAAAAACCCACAGACAATACAAAGGGGGCGGCATGGAGAAAAATAATAATTCCCTGAGCGTGGGGGCAATTTGGAGGGTAAATAGGGAATTCTGGACAAAAAAGCTTAAAAAACGGCTTAAAAAAAAGCGCAGAAGTCTTAAAAAAACATGGCTCAGCGATTACCTGCGCCTGCCCATTGCGGAAAAAAACATACTCTATGACGCGTTCAGCGGCCTTGGTGTGCTGGACAGTCCTCGGGCTATCTTCAAGGAGCTTTTGGCGCGGGGGGATGACTTTGTCCATATTTGGACGGTAAAAAATCACAAAATTTCAGAGGAAAACCTCAATGAGTTTCGAAATCTACCCAACGTGATCTTTGTCAAGCGAGGCAGCCGAGAGTACCTGAAAGCGCTTTCCACAGCCAAATATCTGGTCACCAACAACACATTTCCACCATATTTTGGCAGGCGCAAAGGACAAATTTACCTGAACACCTGGCATGGCATCCCACTGAAAGCCATGGGCTATGAACGGCAGGGACAGCGGGTGGACGCCACAAAAAACGTCGCCCGCAACTTCCTCAACGCCACTCATATAGTCGGCGCTAACGATTTCACTATCCGCAGACTTTTCAAAAAAGCGTATATGATGGAGGGGATTTTTCGTGGGAAAATCCTAGGGGAACCCATGCCGCGCACGGACTTGGTACAGAACACCAAACATGAATATATAGAAGAAAAACTGGCACGAATGGGGTTTTCCACGGATAAAAAACGCATTGTCTACGCCCCCACATGGCGCGGCGCGTTATATAATCAACTTCAGTTCGACCTTGAAGAGCTGAAAAATTTCGTACGCACACTCAAAGAAAAAATCGACACTGACCGCTATCAAGTCTACCTGCGGGTGCATTATTTCCTCTACCGTGCCATAAAAATGGACGAGGAGCTAGCGGAGCTTTGCATACCCTTTACCGTGGACACAGACGAGCTTTTGAGTGTTACTGATGTATTGATTTCCGACTATTCCAGTATATTTTTTGATTTTTTGTCTACAAAACGTCCCATACTGTTCTACGTCCCCGACCTTGAGGACTACGCGGAAAACCGCGGACTGTCCATCGACCCGCAAGATCTGCCCGGACCTGTTGCAAAGGACATTGACACTGTCGCCCATTTCATTAGCAACCTTGAGGAAGTGGGTGAACAATATACCAAAAAGCACCAGGAAATGTGCACTTGGTGCATATCCCGGGAGGATGGCAACGTGACAAAGCGAGTGGTTGATACTGTGTTTTACGGCGCACAGAGTGATTGGATTTCCTGCGCAACGGAGAAGAAAAAGCTGCTTTTTATGGCGGACTGGACAAAGAATTTTGCGGGACAAAGCCAGTTTACGGATTTTCTTAACAAAATCGACTACAGCAAGTACGACGTGACTTTACTCACAGGAGAGTGCAGAGGACAACAAAAGGAGCTTTTGGAGAATATCAACAAAAATGTGCGTATCCTGGTGAACACAAAGGCACCCGCCGCCCCCCTGCGCCGACGGCGGAAAACTCGCCGCCGCCTTAAAATCGGAGACATTTCATTGGGTGTCGCTTGCGAGAACTACAACATGGAGCATGAGTGGCGCAAACTCACAGGGAACGCGGAATTTGACCTGTGCGTACAGTTGCAGCCCACTGTTTCCCAATTCAACTGGCTACTCTTGGGCTATGTGGCAAAGGCACAAAAAAAGGTGTTTGTCTATAGCCACACCTTCCGTCCTGCGGTCTTGAATCAGGAACGATATAGATACCACGATGTTGAGGCAGAAAACTTGGAGGATGTTTGGGGGCTTCTAGATGCTAGAGCATGAGGTGAAAAAATGCGCGTGGAAAAATTTGTATCCGCTATCGAGAGCCTTGGGGTGAGCTTCTATACGGGCGTGCCCGACTCTTTGCTTGCGCCGCTGAACGCCATGCGGACAGGGGTGGTAGCGGCAAACGAGGGGGCGAGCGTAGGGCTTGCGATCGGGCATTATCTGGCTACAGGCAAGCCCGCCTGTGTCTATATGCAAAACAGCGGTATCGGCAACGCCCTGAACCCTATCTGCTCCCTGCTGCACAGCGACGTCTACGCCATTCCCGTTGTGTTCGTTGTGGGCTGGCGGGGCCAGCCAAAAACGCCCGACGAGCCCCAACACACCTTTCAGGGCAAGTGCACCAAGGAGCTTCTTGAACTCATGGGCATTCCGGTGGCGATTATCCGCAAGAATACGGAAAACATGGCAGACATCGCCGAAAATTTCAGGCTGTATCTTGCGCAGGGACGCTCTGTGGCGTTTTTGGTAGAGAAAGATGCGCTAGAGGGTGACAAGGCATTAGCCTTTACACGTCCTTGGAAACTTTCCCGCGAGGATGCCTTGGGGGTGATACTGGAGAACTCCCGTGAGGACGATGTTTTTGTCAGCACCACAGGGAAATTGAGCCGCGAGCTTTTTGAGTTGCGGGCTGCAAAGACGAATAATGCAGGGCAAATCCTCAGCAAGGAAGCATCTGCCTACCCTACAAACCCTTGCCGTGATTTTCTCACCGTGGGCGGTATGGGTCACAGTCTGATGATTGCCGCAGGGATTGCGCGAGAGCGAAAAAAAGGACGGGTGTTTTGCCTTGACGGAGACGGGGCGGCACTCATGCACTTTGGAGGATTGGCAGTGGTAAATACTTTGGGACTTAAGAATTTGGTACACGTGGTGATAAACAATGGCAGCCACGAATCTGTGGGAGGCTTGCCTGTGTGCGGCGGCGGCTTAGAGTTTGCGCCAGCAGCCAGGGCTTTGGGCTACAAAAACGTCCATAGTGCGAAAAATGCCCAGGAGCTGCGCCGCGCAATCCAAAACGGCGGTGACTTTATCGAGGTGTTCACGAATTTATTTTTCCGCTCGGATTTAGGGCGCCCAACCACTACTCCGAAAGAGAACAAAAAAGCATTTATGGCGTTTTTAGGAGGTTCAGCATGAAAGCCTTATTACTCAATTCCGGCATTGGCAAGCGCATGGGCGCATTGACGGCAAATAAGCCCAAAGCCATGCTAGAACTCGGCGGCAACACTACCATAATCTCACGGCAGATAGAACAGCTTTTGGCGGCGGGCATCCGTGATTTTGTTGTGACCACAGGACCTTTCGGCGATATGCTAGAGGGCTATCTTAGAGAGCAATTCACCTATATTAACTTCCAATTTGTAAAAAATAGCTTGTATGCCAGTACCAACTACATATACTCCATTTTCCTTGGGCGGGAATTTCTGCGCGAGTGCGAAATTTTGCTTTTACACGGGGATTTGGTTTTTGAAAGCCGTGTTTTAGAATTGATAATAAAAGCCAATACTAGCGTTATGACAGTGGACAGTTCCCTGTCAATACCTGAAAAGGACTTCAAAGCGGCGGTGAAAAACGGGAAAATCATCGCCGTGGGGACAGAAATTCACGGCGCCGCTGCCCAACCTCTGTATAAGCTAACTGAAGACGACTGGTCAATTTGGCTAGAGAGCATTGAGGATTTTTGCCGGCGCGGGGAGAGGGGTGTATACGCGGAAAACGCCCTGAACGCCGTGAGTTGGAGAATGAACTTGCGCCCTCTGAACCTGAATGGGCTTTTCTGCGCCGAAGTTGACACGCCGGAGGACTATTCGGCTGTGAGGATTCAGGACACAGGATTGAGGTAATGCAGAAATGCAGGGGATACGCTCATACAAAAAACACAAGCATACACGAGGTACACAATGAAAACAAAAGTCTACCTATCAATGAGTGCGGACGTGCTACATCCGGGACATATCCGCATAATCAATCAGGCGGCAAAGTTGGGGGAGCTGACCGTGGGGGTGTTGTCGGATGAAGCGATTACTAGCTTCAAGCGATACCCCATTTTGCGCTATGAGCAACGGGCAGCAATCATTGAGAGCATCAAAGGTGTGGCGCGGGTGATGTGTCAACAGGAATTGGACTACACCGATACCCTCAACGCACTGAAGCCTGATATTGTCGTCCACGGGGACAACTGGAGAACGGGGGTGCAAGCGCCGATCAGGGCGAAAGTGGTGGAAGCTCTGGCGAGTTACGGGGGGCGCTTGGTAGAATTCCCCTACTACAGCGACAATCAGATAAAGCAACTGGACGAGCACTCCCGCACAATTTTGGGTATGCCCGAAAACCGACGGCAACGCTTGAGGGAGCTGCTGAAGCTGAAAAAAACTATACGGGTTTTGGAGGCGCATAATGGGCTTACAGGGCTGATTGTGGAGAAAACCTGCGTGGAAATTGACGGGAAAATCCAACAGTTTGACGGTATGTGGGTCAGTTCCCTGTGCGACAGCACCATGAAAGGCAAACCCGACATCGAGTTGGTGGACAATACCTCCCGTCTGCGGACCATTGACGAGATTATGGAGGTGACGACCAAGCCCATTATCCTGGACGGGGACACGGGCGGCAAGACGGAGCATTTTGCCTATCTCGTCAAGACATTGGAGCGAATGGGTGTTTCCGCAATTATCATTGAGGACAAAATCGGGCTGAAAAAGAATTCACTTTTCGGCACCGACGTTGAGCAGACCCAAGACACTATCGAGGGATTTTGCGAGAAAATACGCAGGGGCAAGGAGGCGCTGACCACTGAGGAATTTATGGTTTTTGCTCGCTGTGAGAGCCTGATTTTGGAGCGCGGAATGGAGGACGCCCTTGAGCGTTGCCGCGCCTATGTTGACGCGGGAGCGGACGGAATCATGATACATTCCCGCCGCAAAAACGCCGACGAGATAACCCAGTTTATCGCGGAATTTCGTGCCGCAGATCATCTCACGCCCATTGTCATCGTCCCCACTACTTTCAATGAAACCCGCGAGGAGGAGTGGAGCGACCTTGGCGTGAACGTGATTATTTACGCCAACCATCTTATCCGCGCGTCATTCCCCGCCATGGAAACCACAGCGAAATTGATACTCGCCAATGGTCGCTGCAAGGAGGCGGACGAACTGCTTTGCATGGGGGTGGAGGATGTTTTGACTTTGATTCCTGAGTGAGGAACGTGCAAGCCGCCCGTATCCATAACACATACCCAAAAGGCACCTCCCGATTTGGAGGTGCCTTTTATGCCCTTACAGAAAATCACCTCACGGCAACTCGCCATATTCCTCAAGGTGCCGCAACACCTCAACAGAAGCTTGCGAAGCTTCCTCAAGCACCTCTTGCGCCTTTTTTCTTATTTGTTCGGCTTCTTCAGGCGTTGCTGTGCGAGCCTCTTCCTCGGCAAAGCGCAAAACGTCATTTTCTGCAGCGACACGGGAGGCTTGCACCCACTCAAGTGTTTCTTCGGCATCTTTACGCTCGGCGCCATCTTTTGCGTTTTTCACCTTGTCGATATATTCCGCTTCCATTTTTGCGTACCATTTTGTGTCATATTCCGCTTGCCACTTGTCGTCCTGGCGTTTTAATTCAGCGTTGTGACTTCCGTCGCCGTAATTCTTATCGATTGCGGCAAGGTAGCTAGGATAGTTTCCCCTAAATTGCGGCAAAATCTGGTTTTTGTAGGCATCAACGTACTTCTGATAAAGCTCTGATTTTTCGAGAGTTTCGTCAGTCACCCAATCTTCAAGCTGAATTGTGCCCTTGTTCCCGCCGCCAGTAACCGTTCCGTCTGGACGACCAAATCCCATTAAGATATAGTAGCCACCGGCTTGCGGAATGAAGTCACCTTCCTCTAACTGCACAGCGGTTAAAGATGGAACCATACCGCCGCCTTTGTAGAAAGAGAAGGTCTCACCTTCTTGCAAATCTCCCTTAATGTTTTTAACAACTCTGACAACACATTCTGTGAAACCGTGACCGTGTTCGCCGTAATAGTCGATGATTTCTGGAAATTCGCGGGTAAACCTTGTAAGCGAATAGTCATACGTTTCTTCAAGGTAGGCGACAAAAACATATTGTCTACTCCCTACAGATTCCTTAATGTCATCATAGTTCACAAAGGACTCCGTAATATAGTAAGCAATTTTTTTAGGCGGAACGACATGACGAAAGCCCCAATAGGATACTGCCAAGACGGGAATCGCTAAGATTATACTAAATGCTGCGATTATTATTTTAGTTAATTTTTTCATGGTGATTTCCTCCTTAGTAGTTAATAGCGCTGAACGCTGACCAGAAAAAGCCCAGGAAAGCTCCCGGGCTTTTTGTCACTCACTCATAATCATTCACGTCAACCCCCGGTTGACCTGCTCTTGTTGGACCTTGAACGGTGGGGTCAATCTCGGCGGCGCGTTTTGACTCTTCTTCTAATTCCCGTTTATCTCTTTCAAATTGGGCTTCACGTTCAGCCTCACCTTCCGCCCATTCCCTATCCTTTTCAGCCTGCCATTTTGCATAGGTTTCGAGAGAGGGACTATCCGGCAGAAGCTGTCCGTTTTCCTTGAAATTCACGTCAAATTCGGACATATACCTGGGTACATATGCCAAATATGTGTGAGCCCAATCATTTAACACAGGGTTCTTGCAGCCTTCAACAAACTCTTGATAAATCTCAGACTTTTCAAGAGTTTCAGCGGTTATGCCTTGCTCCAATTCAACCGTTGAATTTGGACCGCCCCCACCAAATGTGCTGTCTTCACTAGCGTTAGCGAGAAACACATAGAGCTTGCCTTCTTCCGGTATCACATCATCTCGATGCTTTATCAGAGCTGAAAGTGTCGGCTCGAGCCCTCCGGGTTTGTAATAGCTTATGGGCACGTCTGTTCTCAAATCACCTTTAATGTTTTTGAGAACTTTTATGACGCATTCAGTGTAAGCATTACAAGCAAAATCCTCAGTGCGAGAAGCGGGAAAGCTACGATATAATCTTGCTTGATTCATATCATAGGTTTTTTCGACATAGCCGACAAAAGCATAGGGAGCGAAACTTACTCTTTCTGCGACAATATATGGGTTACTCGCATAATCAGAAAGAATTTCATTAGTTTTTGTTGGCGGTACGAACTGACGGAAGACATAGTACCCCGTGGGTAGCGCAAGGATAAAGGCTAGGGAAATGGCTAATACACGCCAAAATGATGTTTTTTTAGTTGATTTTCTCATTGTATTTTCCTCCTCAATACTTGATAGCATTGTACGCTGACCAGAAAAAGCCCAGAAAAACTCCCGGGCTTTTTTGTCACTCACTCATAATCATTCACATCAACCCCCGGTTGACCTGCTCTTGTTGGACCTTGGGTGGTGAGCTCAGGGAGCCCTTCTTCGAAAGCAGGCTCTTTTGCCAAACTTTCTGACGCCTCAGCAGCAGCTTGCGAAGCTTCCTCAAGCACATCTTGCGCCTTTTTTCTTATCCGTTCGGCTTCTTCAGGCGTTGCTGTGCGAGCCTCTTCCTCGGCAAAGCGCAAAACGTCATTTTCTGCGGCTACACGGGACGCTTGCACCCACTCAAGGATATCCTCGGCATCCTTTTGCTCTTGACGGTTAGCGGCGTTTTTAACCCGATAGGCATACTCCTCTTCCATCTTGGCGTACCATTTTGTGTCGTAGATGGCGGAGCGTTTGTCTTGTAGGAATTTCAGGGCGGCGTTGTGGCTACCGTCACCGTAGTTTTTGTCGATTGTCGCATAGAAACGCTCAATTTCAGGCTCTGGACGGTCAAGGGTTGCCAAATGCATTTCCATGAGTTCCTCAGTACTAAGGTCTTTGTTGGTTTTCCAATCTTTGAGGATTTCTTCATTGTTGAGCATATCGAGGAAGTCTTGCATTGTGGGTTTTGAGCCAGGGAGGATTTGGTTTTCATAGGCATCAACATACTTCTGATAAAGCTCTGATTTTTCGAGAGTTTCGTCGGTCACCCAATCTTCAAGCTCAATCGTGCCGTTGTTCCCGCCGCCAGTCATTGTTCCACATGGGTGAGCGACTCCTGTGAAAATATATAACCCGCCAACTGTAGGAGTTACATCACTTTCATGCATACGGAAAAAGGTCAAATCCTTGGTGTACCCTCCAGTCTTGAAGAAAGAGAATACTTCGCCCTCGGGCAAATCGCCCTTGATTGTTCGAACAATTCTAACAACACACTCCGTAAATTCCTCATTAAATGCGTGTATAGATTCGGGAAATTCACGCGTAAATCTCTTGAGGTTGTAGTCGTAGGTTTCTTCAACGTATCCTACAAAAACATACTGCTTTACGCCAACAACCTCACGTGGATCGTCAAAGTTCATCGGTGAGCTTACAAGGGTAATGGATTTATTGGAGGGCGGAACGATATGTCTATATCCCCAATAGGATAAAGCTAAGATGGGAATGACAAGAATTGTGCTAATTACTGTGATCATAATTTTGGTTGTTTTTTTCATGATAGTGTACTCCTTTATTTGCTATTATATGAAGCTAAATCGTCCAAGCCTAGTGAGTAACTATACATATTTGCTCCACTAGACAGGGCGTTGCCGCGACCGTTAGTGTGTTCTAACCCAAGGACGTGTCCCAATTCGTGCATATGAATGAATTTTTGTTGGATAGGTGAAATGACAGCAGAAAGGTAATGCTGTCCATCCACAAATTGTGTGTAATAGCTTAGTTTTCCATTTTTTACGGTTACAAGAACTCCTAAAATATACACCAAATCAGCCGTAACAGCAGCATAATACAACTCACCAGTAGTTGGCACTGTTGTTATATCCACAACCGTAAAATCCTTGATATTAAGACCTGTTCTTTTCCTTAAAACTGTGCTACCTATTGCGTTATTCCAACGATTAATAGCAGCTTGAAAGGTTTCAACATACTTTGTACTACCATCCCAGTCGCTATGTCCTCCAGCATCAATCAAATCATAATTCATCAAGCTAATCATTCTAACATTGCTCTCAAAGACCCACATCTGCGATGCTTGCGCATCAAGAGGCGTATAGAGTGGTTGCTGAATAATTTTGTCAACGTTTAACGGGGGAAGCGCAATGCCGAGAAATTTTGTGTTGCTAGCATCATAACTTAATTTCGGCGACATCATGAAAATCCCATAGTTATTGGCACTATTGACAAGAAACTTCGCGCTAGATGGAATACTGGCGAACGCGGTTGAGGTTGAAACCTGAATGAGTTTGAGGGTTGTTCCATTGCTTGTGTTGGCGATGGACATCACGTAGTTATTGTCTACAGCCGAGCGGAAAACGTACCAATTTCCACTTTTTTGAACTTTCCAACGTTGCCCTAAGGCTTCAGTGCCTTTCACCATGGTCAGCTCTTTGTTTGCGGAAACAGTATTGTTACTGGTGGTGATATATTGACCACTGGTAACATTCCGAATGTAAACAATTTCGTTGTTAGCCGCATCATGCCCCAACGCAACCGCTTCACCAGAAAACAGCGCGAAAGAGCCAACAACGAGGGCGAGAGCAAGGAAACAGGCGGTCACCTTGCTAATAGACCGAGCAAAAGCTCGCGGCGGGTGTAAAATTTTCCAATTTTTCATGACGTGTCTCCTTTTTGTTTAGAATAATTTAGCAAATTCGTGAGAATTGCACCTATATTGTAACCCCCCCTCATGAATTTTTCTACCTTATTTTATGAACAGTTTGTTAATCTTGCGAAAAGCGTGAAAAGCCCAGGAAAGCTCCCGGGCTTTTTTGCTACTCACTCATAATCATTCACGTCAACCCCCGCTTGACCTGCTATTGTTGAACCTTGAACGGTGGGGTCAATCTCGGCGGCGCGTTTTGACTCTTCTTCTAATTCCCGTTTATCTCTTTCAAATTGGGCTTCACGTTCAGCCTCACCTTCTGCCCATTCCCTATCCTTTTCAGCCTGCCATTTTGCATAGGTTTCGAGAGAGGGACTATCCGACAGAAGCTGTCCGTTTTCCTTGAAATTCACGTCAAATTCGGACATATACCAAGGTATATTATTCCATAATTGTTGTATCACTGAATTTCTTACTGGATTTTCACAAGCTTTTACAAATCTTTGATAAATATTTGATCTATCAAGATTGTCTGCGGTAATTCCCTCCTCAAGCTCAACCGTTGTATTTGGACCAGCACCGCCAAATGTGTTGTCTTCAGCGGCGTTAGCAAGGAAAATATAGATTTTACCTTTTTCTGGATATACGTCGTCCTTATACTGTGTGAAAGTAGAAAGAGTCATATCCAATCCGCTAGGTTTATAGTAGCTTATGGGTACGTCTGTCCTCAACTCTCCCTGAATGTTTTTTAACACTCTAATTATGCACTCAGTAAAAGCAGGGTGAGCATTGTCGTTGCGACGAGATTCGGGAAATTGTCGGTAAAGCCGCGTTTGGTTCATGTCATACGTTTTCTCCACATAACCTACAAAAACATAAGGGAACATCCCAACTGCTTCAGCGGGGTTGTAGGGGTCTGAAGCGTAATCAGCTGTGATTTCATATATATTAGACGGCGGAACAAATAAACGCAATGCATAATACCCAACGGGTAACAAAAGGATAAACGCTAGGGAGATGGCTAATACACGCCACGCTGATGTTTTTTTGTTTGATTTTTTCATGATGATTTCCTCCTTACCATCTGTTGTCGTCAAGCCATTGTAAAGTGACTAAGTCATCGATTGCAAACGAGAGATTATATGCGTAAAAGCCTTGTGACATAATATTTCCACGGCTTTTATGCTTTCCTTCTTCATCGAGACCATCATTATTGTCACCTAATCCAAGAATATGTCCAAACTCATGGGCGACAGTTTTTTGTCGAGCAACACCCTCTGCAGGATAAGCATCCATAACATTCTTATAGAATTTTAGTATTCCAAGATAATTTAATGATGCGCCAGCACCGGGAGCAAGAGTGTTGGTATTACCATCACTGACATGGATGTCTTGTATAGCCCAAAAACTATCTTTTTGAAGGACGGTTCGTCCTATTTTTGCATTCCAAGCCGACATAGCAGCTTCCACAAAATTCTTATATTTTGTGGAAGCATAGTCAATATCGCTTTTACCGCCAGAATCGACATGGGACATAGTAAGATAGCCTGACCCCGCTTGCCTTGTGGTGCTTTCAAAAACCCAAAATTGACTTGTAAGCCCTTCGATAGTGGAATTAAGAGCTTTCTGACTGATTTTTGTGCCGTTGGATGTCGCATCACTTGCCGTACCCATTACTTTGCCATTTGCGGCATCCCAACTTGCCTTTGTCATTAACATAAAAACACCCTCTGGTCTTAAATCAATCGAGCGAAATTTGGCTGTATCAGGAATATTTGAAAACGATGTAGTGGTTACCTTAACCAACTTAAGAGTAGTGTTGTTATTCGTGTTAGCGACAGAAAGAACGTACTCCGTGTTGTTCGCCCAACGAAAAACATAAAACTCTCCACTTCTTTGAATTTTCCACCGCTGATTGGCGTTTTGTGCACTTGCCCAAATCTGCAAATCAGGGCTACCTGTAACAGTGCCGTTGGGCAAATCGAGATATCTGCCACTTTTTACATTTCGAATGTAGACAGTTTCGTTGTTATTTGCATTTGAACCCAACGCAACCGCTTCACCAGAAAACAGCGCGAAAGAGCCAACAACGAGGGCGAAAGCAAGGAAACAGGCGGTCACCTTGCTGATAGACCGAGCAAAAGCTTGCGGCGGGTGTAAAATTTTCCAATTTTTCATGACGTGTCTCCTTTGTGTTTAAAATAATTTAGCAAATTCGTGAGAATTGCACCTATATAATAACCCGCTCTCATTAATTTTTCCGCCTTATTTTATGAACAGTTTGTTAATCTTACGAAAAGGCGTGAAAAACAAAAGGGACAGGGCGAACCTGTCCTCTAAATTTTTTCTCTTGCTTAGGGAATCACGCCGAACACATAGAAACCGCCTGCATCAGGTTCAGCGTACCCGCATAGATGCTCTTGCCGCAGATTGCCGCGTCCATCCGCGCCGCCTTGAGGAGCAGCACATCGTCGATATCCGTCACGCCGCCGCTAGCGACAAGGGTGCAGGACACCGCGTCACGCAGCTGATAAAGCTGTGTCAGGTTGGGTCCCTGGAGCATACCGTCTGTGGCGATGTCCGTATAGATGATGGTCTGCACGCCCAATGACTGCATATATTGCGCCATATCGATGAAATTCAGGTTACTGGAGGTGGTCCAGCCGTCGGCGGTGGGTTTGCCGCCCTTGGCGTCGATGCCCACTGCGATGCGTTCAGCGTATTTCTCAACCGCCGCCTTGACAAGCTGCGGCTCGCGTATTGCCGCCGAGCCCAAAACCACCCGCGCAATGCCGTTTTCAAGATAAAAATCGATGTCCTCCATGGTGCGTATCCCACCGCCCAACTGCACGAGCAAACCGCTTTTTTCCGCTACCTCCAGGAAAATTTCAGCGTTGACCCGCTTGCCGCTTTTCGCGCCGTCAAGGTCAACCATGTGTACCCACGCCGCCCCTTGTTGGGCGAACCACAAAGCAGTGACCAGGGCGTTGTCCGCCACCTGCTCCACAGTGTTGAAATCCCCTTGCCGCAGGCGTACGGGCTTGCCGTCCTTGATATCAATTGCCGGTAAAATCGTCATTTTCTGCTCCTTCTTTATGTTGCCTTGTGCGCAATAGATGTACTTAGAACCTAAAACAGTCCCGTAATAGCCCCGTAACAGTCAATATCAATACCCTCGGCGGCGGGGCGGGGCGGCAAGCCGGGCATGGTAATTATCTCACCCGCCAACGCCACGACAAAACCCGCACCCGCACTGAGCCGCACGGAGCGTATAGTCACAGTAAAGCCCTCGGGCGCGCCCAAAAGAGCAGGGTTATCGCTAATTGAATACTGGGTTTTGGCGATACAGACTGGGTATTTGGAGATTTTGGGAGACTGGGCGGAAAGCCGTGCCAGTTCCTTTTTTGCGGCAGGTGAAAAATCCACATCCACAGCGCGGTAGATTTTCTTTGCCACAGCGTTGATTTTCTCCTCCAAAGACAAATCGTCCTCATAAGAAAACGCAAAAACGTTGGGTTCATTACAGGTTTGGGCGACTAACTCCGCCAATTCCACGGATCCCCCACCGCCCTTTTCCCAGGACTCGCACAGGGCGACGGCGATGCAGCGCTTGGAGCAATAGGCGAAAATTTCATCAATCTCCGCTTGGCTATCAGCGGTGAAGCGGTTAATCGCCACCACCACATTCAGCCCGTAAACATCCCGTAAATTCTCCACGTGACGCCCCAAATTGGTCATCAAGCCCAAGCGCAGCGCATCTAAATTTTCAGCAGAAAGATCACTTTTTGCCGCTCCGCCGTGATACTTCAAAGCGCGAATCGTCGCTACCAAAACCACACAGTCGGGTGCAAAGAGCTTACCCTCACGGCTCATAGCACGGCACTTGATATCCAGGAATTTCTGCGCCCCCAAGTCCGCACCGAAACCCGCCTCGGTCACGCAATAATCACCGTACGCCAACGCGGTGCGAGTGGCAATCACGCTGTTACAGCCGTGGGCAATATTGGCAAACGGACCGCCGTGCAAAAACGCGGGCGTACCCTCCAGTGTCTGTACTAAATTGGGGTGAATCGCCTTGTAAAGAAGAGTACACATCGCCCCTGCCGCATTCAAATCCTCTGCGGTTACCGGGTTTCCGTCATAGTCATAGCCCGCCACAATGCGTCCCAAACGCAGCTTCAGGTCAGAAATATCCTCCGCAAGACAGAGGGTCGCCATGACCTCACTGGCGGCGGTGATGTCAAAGCCCTCCTCACGGGGCGTACCGTTGAAAGTGCCGCCCATGCCCGTAATGGCAAAACGCAGTTGGCGGTCATTCATGTCCATACAGCGGCGGATTGTCACCCGGCGAGGGTCGATATTCATCTTGTTGCCCTGCTGTATGTGGTTGTCGCAGATGGCGGCGAGTAGGTTATTGGCGGCGGTGATGGCGTGCAAATCTCCCGTGAAATGGAGGTTGATATCCTCCATGGGAATAACCTGAGCGTGACCGCCCCCTGCCGCACCGCCTTTCACGCCGAAAACAGGACCCAGTGACGGCTCACGCAGGGCAAGGACGGACTTTTTGCCGATTTTGCGCATTCCGTCGGCAAGCCCCACGGACACAGTGGTTTTCCCCTCCCCCGCAGGAGTCGGGTTTATAGCGGTGACCAAGATCACCTTGCCGTTTTTCTTGTTTTCAGGCTTGCCGGAGATTTTCGCCGCGTATTTGCCGTATGGAAACACCCACTCATCGGGGATACCAAGCCCGTCGGCAATCTCGCCAATAGGTTGCGGCTTTGCCTCCCGCGCTATTTCGATGTCGCTTTTGTACTCTTTCAACTGAATCACTCTCCTAATTTGTGGTGGTAAAATCTCAGGAGAATTATAACATATTTTGGGCAGGTTTTGCAAGAAGTTCAAGACATTTTTTACTTCACTCCACGGCAAAAAGCTCTCCCGCCCCCGCTTTTGTGGCGTGCTCCGCTACCGCCAAAACTCTGTAGCGGCGCAGGCTTTGCCCTATCTGTATCTCAATCAGGTCGTCCACCTTGACCTCATATGACGCCCGCGCGGTCTTACCGTTCACTGCCACGTGCTTGGCATCGCACAGCTCATTGGCGACGGTGCGGCGTTTGATTATCCGCGAAACCTTGAGGTATTTGTCAAGACGCATAATGTGTCCTTTCTCTTTGCTATGTTGCGTTATTTCGTGCTTTTGCCCCTCTGGATGAAAAAAACAATGGTGATACAGCTCTTACTTAAAAGCTTTGAAAGAATGTAACCGCGCGCTTACTCCCCAATACTCGCTAGGCAAATAACCAATTGGCGCAATGGCGGTGGTTTCAATCACATGATACTTTTTGCCGTCTAAACGATAATAATTGACCACATAGCGGTAGCGTTTTTCCAGTGCTTTCAGAACCTTTTCGTTTTTCATTGCTACGCCAACCATAACGTGGTCGGAAAACTCAATCATCACTGTGTTGTATCCCAATTGACGCAAAATAGCAATGAGCAAAATCGCCGTATCCTCGCAGTCGCCCTTTTTGTCGTACATCTGCTCATACGGGAAGCGGGGATATTCCTTTACTCCCTTGGTTTTTTTGTCGCTCTGGTAGTCAAAATTCTGTACAAAAGCAACAAACCACAGCAAAATATCCTCCTCGCTATAGCCCTGCTTCCTCAGTCTGCCGCTCACATCTTTGACGAAAAAGTTAACCTCTTTACAGGCGGATTTTGTTAAATAGCGGGAGAAACCTGTCTTGTAATCGTCCCACTTGCGCTTGACGGCGCGATTTTTCTTGACGACACTTGCGCTCATGGGGTACACCCCCTTGGCGGTGCGGGTCTGCCCGTCTGTGGCAATCCACTTGAAGGAATAGCTGTTCACCTTGTCCGCAGCAGTGACCTTGAGAGTCGTCTTTTTGCCACCCACGGTGGCGGTTATGGTTGCACTCCCCGCCTTTTTCGCTGTGATTTTGCCGTTTTTCACGGAGATAATATCAGGCTTGCTAGATTCCCATTTTATAGTGAATTTCTTTCCCGCATAGGTGTAGGACTTCTTGTCACTGAGATTAAAACCCTTTCCGCCCTTGAGTTGAATCTTAGCGCTAAGCTGTCGGCTCCCGCCAATTTTCAGCGCGAAAGAACTGGCGGAAGACGCCTGGGAAAAGCTCACTTTTTTTACCGCCAACGACTCCCACTGGGCGTAATATGTTACATTTTTTACAGCGGTTGCGTTGCCAAGCTTTGTGCCGCCGCTTTTCTTCGTGTACCAACCCTTGAAGCGATAATCTTTGCGGGTTGGCAAGGCTTTCGGTGCAGTTATTTTGGCGTTTCGCTTCACCGACTTTGTCTGGATTTTCTTGCCGTCAATCTTCCCGCCGTTAGCGTCAAAGGTGACGGTGTATGAACTGGGAATCACCTTGGGGATAGTCTGTGTTTCTTTTTTGTTGCATACTGTGCAGCTGCGTTCCTGTTTACCTGCGGCGGATACTGTCGCCGCAAGGGTGGTTTTCCATTTTGTCCAGGTGTGGGATTTCAGTGCCGTATCCCGAGTGAACGCCAGTTCGCACAGTGAACAGACGGCGCCCTCAATCCCCTTGACGACACAGGTGGAGGGGGTGGACACGGTCCAGTTTTTCAGCACGTGTTCGTGGACTAAATCAAGGTCAAAGCGGATTTCCCCGCTCCTGTTGTCAAGAAAAATCACAAGGAAGTAGTATTGTTCTCCCGCGTTGAGCCAGTAATTGATGTAAAAATCCAAGCCGTAATCGTCGTCCGCCCTTGTCAATGACTCAAAATCTGTGTTCAGTAATTCGCAGTAGGGGTCGAGGGTGTCACTGTTGGAGTAGAATTCGTAAAATCCGCTCACGGCAGGGGTGAAACTGAACCAAAACTCCTCAGACTGATCTGCCACACTTCTTGTGTAGTAATATTTCAGGCTGAGCTGTGTGGCGGATTGCGCTGTATTCTCCCCATTGGCGCTTATGGGAACAGCCGCAAGAACCCCCGCCGCCAACAGCAGTGCCAAAAAAACGCTTGTCAATTTTTTCATCGGGCTTCCTCCTTAATGTGCAAATGAAAATGCATTTATAAAGTATAGGGGTTTTTCAGTGTTAGCGATGTTTAAAATAAAGATAGTGTTTCAACAAGCCCGTGTTAGTAATACTAACCTCTTCTCCCCGTATCCTCACCCGCGCTCCCGAACAACCCACCGCGTGGGCGTGCCCTCAAGCCCAAAAACCTCGCGGATTTGGTTGTCCAAATAACGCTGATAGCTGTAGTGAAACAGATCCGCCTTGTTGACAAAACACACGAAAGTGGGCGGGCGGGTGGATGCCTGGGTCATGTAGAAAATCTTCAGCCGCTTGCCCTTATCTGTGGGTGGCTGAACCCGCGCCGTCGCCGCCGCCAAAATCTCGTTGAGCCGCCCGGTGGGTATGCGCATGGCATTTTGGCTGTCCACAAATTTTATCAGCTCAAGGAGGCGGTCAAGTCGCGTTTTTTCCTTGGCAGAGATGAAAATAATCGGCGCATAGCTCATAAAAGCAAAATCACCCATAAGTTCTTTGCGCAACCTGTCCATGGTCTTGCCGTCCTTTTCAACCGCATCCCACTTGTTCACCGCGATGACACAGCCCTTGCCGCTCTCGTGGGCAAGCCCCGCCACCTTGCTGTCCTGCTCGGTGAACCCTTCCGTGGCGTCTATCATAATCACCGCCACTTGCGCCCGCTCAATCGCCATTTGCGCCCGCAAAACGCTGTATTTCTCAATGCTGTCGGCTATGCGCGACTTGCGCCGCAGTCCCGCCGTGTCGATGAAAATGAACTCACCTTGCGGCGTGTTTATGCGGGTATCCGCCGCGTCGCGGGTCGTCCCCGCAACGGCGGAAACAATGCGCCGCTCCTCACCGCACAGAGCGTTGACAAGGGAGCTTTTACCCGCGTTGGGCTTGCCGATTACCGCCACGCGCAGTATATCCTCCTCATCGTCGCCGCCGTTTTCGTTGGGTAAATGCTCCAAAATCGCGTCCAACAGATCACCAGTGCCATGACCGTGGACAGAGCTTACGGGTATTGGGTCCCCTAAACTCAGGTTGTAGAACTCATAAAATTCGTTTGGAGTATCCCCCACGCCATCGCACTTGTTCACCGCCAAAATGATGGGCTTGCCGCTTTTTTGCAGGAGTTGAGCAACCTCGGTATCCGTTGCCACAACACCGCTTTTGATGTCCGTCACCATGACGATAACACTGGCACTCTCAATTGCAATCTGCGCCTGCTCCCGCATCGAAATGAGCATTTCATCTCCCGCGAAGGGCTCAATCCCCCCCGTATCCACAAGTAAAAACCGACGGTTCAGCCACTCGCAAACGCCATAAAGGCGGTCGCGTGTAACTCCCGGGGTGTCGTCGACGATGGCAAGACGAGTCCCCACAAGCTTATTGAAAAGCGTGCTTTTGCCCACGTTTGGGCGGCCGACGATTGCGACAGTTTGCATTCACGAAACTCCTTTTAATTGAGTGTACTTGTTGAAACTCTATCTTTCCTTTTCTTATCGGAAAGTAGATTACTGCCTCATTTTGCCAGTTAATAGAGACTGTAGCTTAATGTATAGACAGTTAGTATAGTATTTTACCACAAATGCGCCCTAATGTCAAAATACTTGCGTTTTGTCGGAAAAATGTGTTAAAATATAGAGGGGCTTGTTGAAAATCTATCTTCCATTTTTCTTATCGGGTATTTTTCTGTCATATTTTACAAAAAAACTCATTAATACACAAAGCATTTCTTGCGTTTTTTGTTTAATCTGAAAATCTCTCGATAATAAAAACAAAATCTAGTTTTTCAACTTCACCTAGAGCTCAGCTTGGCTGACACAAAAACACGCGCTGTATCCAAACATGGAACAGCAGCAAGGAGTACATTATGCCCAAAATCCCCATCCCCGCAAGTTCACGTGACGCAAAACGCCAACGCACGTTCCTGTTGGTGTCTTTCGCTGTCCTCACCGCCCTTGAGGCGATCGTCTGCTTCACGCCCCTGGGATCACTTCCCATAGGTCCTCTAGCGGCGACATTCTCCCACATCCCCGTGATTTTCGCCGCAATCCTCTTGGGTCCTGTCGCAGGTGGATTGATGGGATCTTTGTTCGGACTTTTTAGCTTAATCGTCTGGACAATCAAACCGCCAAACGCCGCTATAGCCTTTCTGTTCACACCGCTTTTCTCCGCCCCTGGCGTTCCGCAAGGCAACATCTGGAGCTTGCTCATCTGCTTTGTGCCGCGCATATTAATCGGCGTCGTGGCGGGTCTTGTTTTTGCCGCACTGAAAAAGGCGCCGAAAAGCGCGTCAATGTCAAGCGCCGCCGTCCTTGGGACGCTCACCAACACCCTGTTGGTACTGAGCGGTGTCTTCGTGTTTTTTCCCGCGATGCGCGGCGAAGGGCAAGGCTTGTTAACATTCATCATCGCCATGGCGGGATGGAACGGACTTTTGGAGATTGTAACCGCCCTAATCCTCACCGCGCCGGTGTGCATTGCGGTGCAAAAGGCAGTGAAGGTTAACTGAAAGTTCAATTTGTTTATATAGTCTCCTACCTCAATCGCCCAAACGCTAGAGTACACAGGAAAATGTCATCTGGCGGAATACCCCATATATAAGGAGTAAAAAATGCCAATAAAAATCGACAACGCCCTGCCCGCCCGGGCAATGCTAGAGGCAGAGAACGTGTTTGTGATGAGCCAAAACCGCGCCATGCAACAGGACATCCGCCCTTTGAGGATACTGATTTTGAACCTGATGCCCACTAAAATAGTCACGGAAACCCAACTTCTGCGCCTGCTCTCAAACAGCCCCTTGCAGGTGGAGATTACCCTGTTACAAGTGGCGACACACCTTTCAAAAAACACAAGTAAAGAGCATCTGCTGCGCTTTTATGTCACCCACGACAAGATACGCCACCAGAATTTTGACGGCATGATACTCACAGGCGCGCCAGTGGAGCTGTTGCCCTTTGAGGAGGTGGACTATTGGAAAGAGTTGACAGAAATTCTGGACTGGGCAAAGAGCCATGTGTACTCCCTGTTCTCTATCTGTTGGGGTGCTCAGGCAGCGCTGTACCACTACTACGGCGTGCCGAAATATGAGCTCGCCAAGAAGATGTTCGGGGTATTTCCCCACAAAACGCTAGTGCCCCTGCACCCGCTTTTACGGGGTATGGACGAGAATTTTTACGCCCCCCACTCCCGCCATACACAAACGCGGCGAGAGGATTTGCTCCAGGTCAACCGCTCCAACGGCAAACCGTTTTTACAGGTTTTGGGTGAGAGTGACGAGGCAGGGGTTTTCCTTGTCGCTGACTGGGATTGCCGCCAATTTTTCGCCATGGGACACGCGGAATACGACCGCGACACACTGAAAGCGGAGTACGAGCGTGACATCGCCAAGGGACTGGACATCGCCGTCCCTCGTAACTATTTCCCCGGCGACGACCCGCGGCAGCAACCCCGTGTCAATTGGCGCGGCGCGGCGAATATTATCTTCACTAACTGGCTCAATTACTTTGTTTATCAGCAAACGCCTTTTGATTTGAATTTGTTGTGATAATCGCCGAGATATACAGTTTGCCAACTTAATGTATTCCTCCTTATTCTCAAAATTTACAAAATATTTGTTGCAATTTTCCTATAAAACTGCTATAATTGTTCTGTATCAGGAACAGCTAGCGGTTTTTGATGCGATATCCCAAAGCAAATTTGTCCTTATATTGACGGGTTTTCCCGAAAAAAATCGCACAAAAAGTAAGCGCGTACTTTGAGTATTTTCATGCTTTTTGGTGAAGTTTGCGGGAATCCTCCCAAAAATGCGGATGAAAGGCTTTGTGGCAAGACAAGAGCGTTCCTTAGGTACGCTTTGGTTTAGTGAAAACAATTCCGTCGATTCTTGTCGACATAGTCGACATATTTCAGAACCTGTGTTCGGTAGATTAAACAGACTATTTTTGAGCGTTTTTTGCCAAACGAGGCAAAAAACGCAGGAACGATTTGTTCATTTCGAGTGTTTTTTTAACTGAAGTTTGTCGGAAAAGCGCCAAAAAGAGACCGTTTCAAGCTGCTTAACACAGATTCTTACATCATGATAGGAGAAATTGCAATGAAAACCAACACTGAACCCGCAACCGGTGTAAAAAAACATCTGCCCAACATAGCGTCATTTACACGAATTTTCGGTACTCTCGCCCTGCCTTTCCTCATGTGGCAAAGTTGGGAGCAGACCATCGAGTTCCCTTTCCGCGAGGAGCCATTTCTGCGTGTCCCTCTAGTGTGGGTGGTCGTCTATCTTTTCCTTGTGTTCACCGATAAAGTGGACGGCACTCTTGCCCGCCGACTCAACGCGGAAAGCGCCCTGGGCGCGGCGTTGGATGCCATCGGAGACGCGCTGCTATTGGTTGTCGGCGCATCGTGTGTCTTTGTGGTATTCGTCCGTGACAGCCTCAGCACTTGGGAATTTTGGCTTTATGTGGGTATCATGGTCTACTGCGTTTTGCTGAAAATATTGGTATTCTTCATAACCAAAAAATATTTCGGCGAGGGCAATATGCTCCACTCAATCCCCCACAAAATCTTTGCGGTACTGGCGTTTTTGGCGGTCGCATACTGGGCGTTCACACGCACAATCGCCCCTTGGTCAATCATCACCCTTTGCGCCATCATGACATACGCCTTCATCGACGAGTGGATTTACCTCTCCCGCTCGGCAACCTACAACGTGGACTTCAAAGGACACGGTTTAGAGAAATACCCATTACGTGAACGTGAGTAGTGACGAATTCAGGATACAGGATTGAGCCGATCCCTCACTCCTGTATCCTGAATAACCTAGGAGGAAAGACAATGCAGTACAGGTTGGACAAAAAATCGAATACAGAGCTTTCGGTTTTTGGATTGGGCGGAATGCGCCTGTCCAAGGACTTTGACGTTTGCCGTCAGATGATCGTTGACGCCCACGAGGCGGGAGTTAACTACATCGACACCGCCTATGTTTACGGCGGCAGCGAGGAGATGTTGGGCAAGTGCCTTGAGGACACGGGACTGCGTGAGAAGTTCCACCTCGCCACAAAGCTGCCAATCTGGATGGTAAAAAACCCCACCGACTTTGACAAGTTTTTTTCACGCTCTATATCCCGTCTGCGTACCAACTACATTGATTATTACCTCCTCCACAACCTTTCAAGCCCAAATGAAGTGACAAAGCTGTGTGAGTTAGGTCTTGAGGACTGGATCACTCAAAAGCGGGAGAGCGGCGAGATTCGCCGTCTGGGCTTCTCCTTTCACGGCGCTCAAAAAAACTTTTTGGACATCCTTGAGATGCGCGACTGGGACTTCGTTTTGCTCCAATATAACTACAGCGACCCCAACTATCAGGCGGGGATAACAGGGATTCGCGCTGCGGCGGCAAAAGGCATTCCCGTGATAATCATGGAGCCGCTCCTTGGCGGACGCTTGGCAAACGCTCTGCCCAAGGCGGCACAGGAGCTTTTCCGCAAGGAAAATCCAAACCGATCATTCGCCAGTTGGGGACTGCGTTGGCTCTATGATCAACCCGAGATAACCCTGTGCATTTCCGGTATGGGCAAACGGGAATTTTGGTTGGACAACATCGCCACCGCCAAGGAATCCCATGTAGGTATGCTCACTGATGAAGAACGAAATGTCTACGTTCAGGTGCGGAAAATCCTGCGTGAAAAGGCGAAAAGCGACTGCACAGGCTGCGGTTACTGTATGCCCTGTCCCAAGGGAGTAAATATCCCGGGCTGTCTTGCAGCGTACAACGCACGGTACATGAACAGCTACAAATCGGCGTTCCAACAGTATTTCACGAATTCTAGCTTTGTCAGCGAGAAATCCACCGCCGCTAGCTTATGTACGGGCTGCCGCGCCTGCGAGAGACACTGTCCCCAGAACATCAAAATTGCCGATGAACTTAAAGAGGTTCGCCGCGTTGTTGAACCTTTCTGGTGGAGTTTCGCACATCGGGTATTCCATAGCAAGAAAACTAAAAAGTTTTTGGAGTTTTTTTATAAACACAAGGGGATTTAGAGTGTCGGCTTTTCGCAGTTTTTTGCGTGCCATACTAAGAGCTTGTTGAAAAATCGTCTTTCATTTTTCTTACTGGATATTTTTTCGTCATATATCACAAAAAACTCATTAATACATACAGTCTTTCTTGCGTTTTTTGTTTAACCTGACGAAAAAATCTCTCGATAATAAAAACATAATCTAGTTTTTCAACATCGCCATAAAACGCTTATCAAGGAGTACACATGAAAAAATCGCTGCTACTATGCATACTTGACGGCTACGGTCTGAATCCCGAAAAAGAGGGCAACGCCATTTATGCGGCAAAAACGCCCAATTTGGATGCCCTTTTCGCCCAAAATCCCCACACCGAAATTGGCGCTTCGGGGCTTGACGTGGGCTTACCCGATGGACAGATGGGCAACAGCGAGGTGGGACACACCAACATCGGCGCCGGGCGGGTGGTCTATCAAGAACTCACACGCATCTCTAAATCCATTGACGACGGCGACTTTTTCAGTAATCCTGCACTGGCGGGGGCGATTGAATCCGCCAAGGCAAACGGCAGCGCACTGCACCTTATGGGTTTGCTCTCCGACGGCGGTGTACATAGCCACAACTCCCACCTCTATGCCCTTTTGGAGCTTGCCAAAAAAGCGGGGCTTGAGGCGGTATATATCCATGCCATTCTTGACGGGCGGGATGTCCCCCCTAGCTCCGGCGCGGATTTTGCCGTTCAATTACAGGAGAAAATAAACCAAATTGGTGTGGGAAAAATCGCCACTGTCTGCGGTCGCTACTGGGCAATGGACAGGGACAACCGTTGGGAACGCGTCGCAAAGGCGTACAACGCCCTTGCGAACGGCGACGGCATTCGCGCCGAGGACGGCGAACAGGCGATTCGCGCAAGTTATAAAGAGGTGGACGAGGAGGGCAAGCACCGCACAGACGAATTTGTACTGCCCACGGTTATCTGCGGCGAAGGACGAATCCGTGCCAATGACAGCGTGATTTTCTTTAATTTCCGCCCCGACCGCGCAAGGGAAATCACCCGCTGTTTTGTTGACCCTGTTTTTGACGGCTTCGAACGGGATTTTTTCCCGCTCTATTGGGTGTGCATGACCCAATATGACGCGTCCATGCCCAATGTCCGCGTGGCGTTCGCCCCTCAGTCCTTGGACAACACCTTGGGCGAGTATCTCAGCGCGGTAGGCAAGACCCAACTGCGCATCGCGGAAACGGAAAAATACGCCCACGTGACCTTCTTCTTCAACGGCGGCGTGGAGAACGTCTATCCAGGTGAAGACAGGATTTTGTTGCCCTCTCCCAAGGTGGCAACATACGACCTGAAACCGGAAATGAGCGCATACGAGGTCACAGACGCGGTTATTAAAGAGATTAACGCCGGCAAATATGACGTGATTATCCTCAACTTCGCCAACTGTGATATGGTGGGACACACGGGAATTTTCGACGCGGCAGTCAAGGCTGCACAAGCGGTTGACACCTGTGTCGGGCGTGTCGCCAAAGCTGTTGCCGACGCGGGCGGAGCGTTTTTGCTCACCGCAGACCACGGCAACGCCGACAAAATGTTGGACGCCGACGGCTCCCCTTTCACCGCCCACACCTCATATCCTGTGCCATTTCTTGTCAGCGCAAAGGGAGTAAAGACCCTGCGCAGCGGCGGCAGGCTCTGCGACATCGCGCCAACGATTTTGTCACTGCTCGACCTGCCCCAACCTGTTGAGATGACAGGGGAGGGATTGATAGGTTGAGGATTTTGTGTCGTGTCAACACTACACAAAGCGCACATTTTTATGGCTAATTTTCCTCTTTTACGCGTTACCGTCAGTCGGAATACACAAAGTATTCCTCCTTTCTCTGTCTTGAAATGAGAAAAATCATCTCAAAAATCTGCACATTTCAGTAGTGTCAACACTCCCTAGAAGTGAGGCTCGTGAGAAGCGGAAAGCTAGTAACCACATTCACGCCAAACGCACGAGTTAAAAAATTGTAAACAAAAGAGGAAAGTGGTATAATGAGTCCGGAAAGGGGATGTGAGAGTTGGAGGAAATTCTTAAGTATCTTGAAATGGTGACGGATGTGCGTCA